>JARLIU010000160.1 GCA_031291595.1 Ancalomicrobiaceae bacterium
CCCCCCCCCCCACCGGGGGTGTCGCGAACGCCCCCTAATGTCCGAAAAGGCCGAAAACACCAGACCGGGCCGCCCCCCCCGCCCCCGGGGGGGGGGGGGGGGGCGCAAGGCCGGGAGAGGGGTCAAACGAGATTGTAACTCAAGCAGAAACGGCTTCGCGCTTCGATCGCCTCCCAAAACGCGCGAAGCGACCCGGACCACCAGGACAGGTCCGAATCGCTTCGTCGCGGTCGCGGCGCGAGGCCAAGCCCGCGCCGTCAGGGATCTCGTTCAGTTCTGCGCGTTCAACACCGTCACGGCGCGACGATTCTGGTTGAAGCAGCTCTCTTCCTCGCACACCGCCACCGGGCGTTCCTTGCCGTACGAGATGGTCTTCAGCCGGGTCGACTGGATGCCACGCGCGATCAGGTAGTTGCGGGCGGCGGTGGCGCGGCGGTCGCCGAGCGCGAAGTTGTATTCGCGCGTGCCGCGTTCGTCGGCATGGCCCTCGACGGTGATCGTATAGCGCGGATAGCGCTGCAGCCAGGTGGCCTGGCGGTCGAGCACGCCCTTGGCTTCCGTGGTCAGATCGGAGGAATCGACGACGAAGAACACGCGATCACCGACGTTGACGACGAAATCCTGCGGGCTGCCGGGCGTGGCTTGCGTCGTGCCTTCGAGGCCGGTCTGCGCTTGCTGGCTGGCGCAGGCACTGAGCGCCAGAGCCGACGCGACCACGGCCGCGAACTGGACGCCACGCCAGATGCGCATTTCACTCAACATCTCGGTAAACTCCTTCGAACCATTCGATACCTTTTGGTATCCCTAATGCACCGTGGTTAAATCGCGGTTCAGAAGCGTGGTAAACGAACATTTACCTGCCGATTTCTGGCGATTTCTTGCCTGCAACTTACCTGATCCCGGACTATGGTCGAAAGGCGGCACCAAGATGACGCTCCTGGTGAAGCTGATGGCATTGCAATGGCGTGCGGGCCCTGTTGCATTCCGGCAACAGAGCCCGTCAACGATCGCCGTGAGTGCGGACGGAAGGCCTCAGCGCAGCAGCGGCGACCACGATGGGTCGGAGGCAAAGCCCGGCGTCTTCACCTGCATGTTAACTGTGCCGGTCACGTCGGCGAACCAGATGCTCGCCCCGCCGGTGGCGCCGCCGCCATCGGTGAAATACATCACGTAGCGGCCGTTTGGCGACCAGCTCGGCCCCTCGTTGTGATAGCCGTCGGCGATGATGCGCTCCTGGCTGCCGTCGGTCTTCATCACGCCGATCTTGAAGCCGGTGGAATCCTGCTTGGTGAAGGCGATGTAGGGATTTTCGGGATCGGGCGAGAACACCGGCGTCGCATAGCGGCCGTTGCCGAAGGTGACGCGGTGCTGGTTCGAGCCGTCGGCGTTCATCAGATAGATCTGCTGCGCGCCGCCACGGTCGGATTCGAAGGCGATCTGGCTGCCGTCCGGCGAGTAGCACGGCGAGGTGTTGATCGAAGCATCGTTGGTCAGCTGCCGGGCCTGCCGGGTGGCGAGGTCCATCACGTAGATATTCGAATTGCCCTCGTGTTCGACGGAGAACACCAGCTTCGAGCCGTCCGGCGAGAACCGCGGCGAGAACGTCATGCCGCTGAATTCGCCGACGAGTTGGCGTGAGCCGTTGGCGGTGTTGAGGATGAACACCTTCGGATTACCCTGCTGCGCAAACGACATGTAGGCGACCTGCTGCGTCGACGGCGAGAAGCGCGGCGTCAGCACCAGTTCCTGGCCCTGGGTGAGGAAGCGCACGTTCGCCCCGTCCCAGTCCATCAGCGCCAGCTTCTTGATGCGCTGCGTCTTCGGTCCGGATTCGGCGACGAAGACGACACGCGTATCGAAGAAGCCCTTGAAGCCGGTGAGCTTGGAATAGACCGCGTCGGCGATGATGTGGCCGAGACGGCGGATGTTGTCCGGCGTCGTGGCAAATTGCTGGCCGAAGATCTGCTGGCTGGTGGTGACGTCCCACAGCCGCACGGCGGCGGTGATCTGGCCGCCCTGGGTCTGCACGGTGCCGGCGACCAGCGCCTGCGCGCCGATGGTCGCCCAGTTGGTGAAGTTCGGCGAGGCCTCCGACCCGACCACCTTGTCGAGATAGGAGGCGGGATCGAGCGGGTTGATGTAGCCGGAGAGCTTCAGGTCGTTGGCGACGATCTGCGCGATCTGCGCCGCGAGCGCCGGATCGCCGGCAAAGCCCGGGACAGCAATCGGCAGCGGCGTGAACGGCTGTCCCGGACGAATGGTCACGTCAAGTGCGAGCGCCGGCGTCGACAGGAGGCCGAGCCAGAGGACGATTGTCGCCAGCGCCAGGCGCATGAGGCTTTCACCGAGCGCTGGAATGCCTGCGATCCGCCGGGCGCGGCGGTAGCGGCTTGCCACAAACGCGGCGAATCGGCTGGGGGTCTCGGCAGTCATGGTCTTCCTCTTGTCAGGTCGTCAGTCATCTTGCGATGCGATTGGTGCCTTTTCGGCAAGGCGAACGGTGTAGCGCCCTGTCCATCACATATCTTTCGGATCGAACAGGGCGCGCACTTCCGCCCAACCGGCGTATTTGTCCGCCGGCATCTTGAACGGCCCCTTAGCCGCGCACATCTGCACGGCGCGGATGGCGCTGCCGGCGAGCGCCGGCCCGAGCGAATTGCCGGCGCCGCTGATCTCGATCAGTTCGGGCTTCGCCTTCAGCGTCCCGTCGGGATTGAGCAGGATCCTGAGCCGTACCGTGATATTCGACTCGGCCGCGCCGATCGGTGGCGACCAGCACGATTTGATCTGGGCGACGAAGCCGTCGATCTCGTTCTGCGACAATTTCACGTTGGCATTCGGCCCGGTCGGCGTGCCGAGCGAGGCGTGCTGCTCGATCTTCGAGGATTGCGCGCCGGTCTGCACGTGGTTCTGGATCGACGACACCTCGCCGGTCAGCTTCGACGTCGACTGGTTCGGCGCGGACGGCCTGACGGCCGACGGTGCCACCGACGCCATCTTCACCGGCACGGGCTTCTCCGCCGGCTTCGGATCGGGCTTCTTCGGCTCGTCCTTGGCCTTTTCCGCGATCAGCTTGTCGAGCGCCTTGACGTCCTTCGGTGGATCCTTGACCTCCGGCAGCTTGCCCTCGCCGACGTCCTTCGCCTTTTCGGCTTCCTTCGGCAGATCCGGCTTTTCCGGTGGGGCGGGCGGCGGCGGCTCGAGCTTGGCGACAGGCTTCGGCGGATCGGGCTTGACGTCCGGCTTCGGCGGCTCCTGCTTCGGCAGTTCGGCGACGGGCGTCGGCTTCTGCTCGACCGGCGGAGCGGGCTTCACCTCCTGGGCGGGCGTCGGCCTCGCCTCGGGCGGCGGTGGCGGCGGCTCCTCGACCTTGGTGTCGCCGGTGCGCTTGCCCTCCTGATCCTTGGTCGAGGCCTTCAGTTCCTTCGGCGCGATCTCATTGGCCGGCTTGGCGGTCTTCGCCCCGAGTTTCGGCGTCGACACGTCGGACGGCGGCAACAGCTCCACGTCGATCGGATCGGAGGGCGGCGCCTCCATCGGCGGCTCACCCGCGAACGAAATGAGCGCCCAGCCGAGAACGGCGGCGTGCAAGACGATCGAAAAGGGCAGGCCGGGTTTCATCTCCGCGCCAGTTCCTCAGTTCGGCTGCATCTGGATCGCGATCTTGTGGAAGCCGGCGCTGTTGAGCTCGCCCAACACCTTGGAGGTCGTGCCCCAGATCGCTGCCTTGTCGCCCTGGAACACGATGCGCTCGTCGACACCGTTCTTGGCAATGGCTTGCAGCTTCGACACCAGTTCGTCCATCTTCACTTCCGCATCGCCGATATAGACTTTGCCGGTCGGATCGACCGACACCGTTACCGGCTTCACCTGTCCTTCGGATGGCTTGCCCTTGGCTTCCGGCAGATCGATCGGCACCGAGGAGGTCATCAACGGCGCGGCCACCATGAAGATGATCAGCAGCACCAGGACGACGTCGATGAACGGCGTCATGTTGATCTCGTTCATCACCGCGCCGCCGTGGTGACGTCTTCGCCGCGCGCGCCCACCGCCGCCGGCTGCCCTGATCGCAATCGCCATGCCGAAGTCTCCTCAAGCCGCCTGGCGTTCGTCGATCTGCCGCGACAGGATCGCGGAAAATTCGTCGGCAAAAGTTTCGAGCCGGTGGGACAGCGCGTTGGCGTCTGACGTCAGCACGTTGTAGGCGATGACTGCCGGAATGGCGGTGACGAGGCCGATGGCAGTGGCGAACAGCGCTTCGGCGATGCCGGGCGCCACGATGGCAAGCGAGGTGTTCTTCGATGCGGCGATACCGGTGAACGCCGTCATGATACCCCACACCGTGCCGAACAGGCCGATGAACGGCGACGCCGAGCCGATGGTGGCGAGCACGAGGAGCTTCGACTGCAGCCGTTCCAGTTCGCGACCGATCGTGACGTCCATCACCTTGTCGATGCGTTGCTCCAGCGAGCCGATCGCCGCGCGCCCGCCCTCGTGGCTGCGCTTCCACTCCCGCATCGCCGCGACGAACAGTGCCGGCATGCCGGAATTGTTGCGGCTGGACAGCGCCCGATACAGTTCTTCCAGGCTTTGGCCCGACCAGAACACCTGCTCGAACCCATCCATCTGCCTGCGGCTGCGGCCGTAGAGCAGCACCTTGTCGACGACGATCGCCCAGCTCCAGATCGAAGCGAACAGCAACCCCAGCATCACGCATTTGACGATGATATGGGCCTGCCAGAACAGGGAGATGATCGAGATGGTAGCGGCAGGAGACGCCAGGGCCACCTGGGTGACGTCGTTCATCGGTTCAAGTCCCTCGAATGCTGGCCGGTCAGTGCGTCGATCCGGCGGATGAAGGCGAGCCAAGGATACCCGGCAGCCGGTGGGACGCATGCAGCTCGGACGGATACGGTAACGATCGGCCGCATGCGGCCTGCCTCGTCTCGCGTTCCGCTTCGCTGTCGGCGGCTGTCGTGAGTACCGGCCCGGATATCGCCTTCTGACGAAAGCGCTGCAATCATCGCGACCGCTGCCAACTACTGCCTGTCGAATATGGCCAAACGAGGACCCCTCAAATGCCACAGATCCCAGCAAGCCCTTGTCAAGGTTAAGAAAGCGTTACCACATCGCACCGCAGCATGACGCGGTGATGTCGGTCGGAGCGTTCAACGCCGGCCTCCCGGCGCCGGGGCATCCGTCCGGCGGCGGCGGATTTCACATCGCCATCAACTGCCTGAGTTCGGGCCCGATCCGCCGCGGCCGACCGTCGGCGCCGATGGCGACAACGGTCACGAGCGCAATCGATAAAACCTCTTCACCCCTGAGGATCGACTGCTCGATGTGGAGCCGCGCCGCGCCGATGTCCTTCGGCCGGGTGACGACGGTGAGGAGATCGTCGAGCCGGGCCGGCTTCAGGTAGTCGAGTTCCAACCGGCGCACGACGAACAGCAGGCGATCCTCGGGTGCGGTTGCCAGCATCGTCGACTGATCGATGCCGAGCGCCCGCAAATATTCCGTGCGGCCGCGTTCCAGGAACCGCACGTGGCTGCCGTGGTAGACGATGCCGCCGGCATCCGTGTCCTCGTAGTAGACGCGGACTGCGAGAGTGTGGGCGGCGCCGGGGTCTGCGGACAGATCGTCAGTCATGGGCGAATGCCTAGCGCGGTCGCCCCCATCGCGGCAAGGCCCCGACCGGCCCGGGATGCCGATCGCACCATCAAAGTCCCGGGAAAATCAACATCGACGCTAATTCTTCCGGCCAAGACGGCCGATGCAGGCGGTCGCTCGCGTCGAGCAAACAAAAAGTTGATATATGGCGAGGTCAAATTCGTGTTGCGCATACTCACGCAGGCAATTACGCTGCAGGTCTTTACAAGTACTCTTACCTTGGCGGGCCGGATACGGCTGCTTGTTGCAAGATCGGTCGATATAGAACCCTAATCGCGCTGAATACGACCGCATGATTTCATGGTCCTGTTGTATAAGCATTTTTGCATAATAACTATCGATTTTGCCAGAAAGGAAAAATCATGGTCGTCGATGTCGCGTGGCAATTGAAAGATCACGCCAAGACAATGCTATCCTACAATCTCTATCATGAAATCGAGGTTCAATTCGACTCGGTCTGGACGGATTACTTCGGGCGCATGGTTGCTGCTACGGCGACAGCGTTGGCTGCACAGCAAAAGGCGCTGGCAGACGCGGCCAAGGTCGAGCAGGAGGCGCAAGCCAGCCTTGACCGCGCCCTGTGGGCGTTCGGCCTCGCCACCGATCTAACCCTGATGTGGCTCGCCGATGCCATTCAATACCGGACGAAAACGGCGATCACCGCCAAACTCGGCTGGCGGACGGATCTATCCGACAAGTTTGTCGGCAACAAATATACGATGTACGCGCGAAAAGTCCTCGCGCGAGGTGGCAACGACGATGCCGCCGCCCAGATGTTCGGCGACGCGGTGAAGATGTTCGGCGGGCTCTCGCGCGACTGGGCGGTCAAGGCATTCACGCCGAAAAAGCCGGATCCGCCGAACGCCCGTGCCGTCGCCTCGGCTGCCAACCTGGAGGTATTCAGGCACGACCTGTTTGCCGCCGTCGATCAGCAGAAGAAGGACATCCTCGCCAATATCGACGCGATGCACAACGCCATCGAGAACGACCCGGAGTTCGGCCGCAAGCTCCTGGAAAAGCTGTTCAAGGAAAACCCGCGGCTGCGCAGCGCCCCTCCGCCGGAGCAAACGCGCGCCGGGGTGAAGATGATCAACGATCTCCTCAATCTCACCCGTCAGCAATGGGCCTTGAACACCTTCTATTTCGGCAACAACCCGCCGCCGCGCGACGACGCGAAGTGGGCGAACGAGATCGAGCGCGCGATGTGGGCGGTCTGGTTGGCGCAGAATCGCAAGATGCTGCTGACGCTCGACATGGACGAGGAAAATCGCGAGAAATCCTGGTTCCAGACCCTCATCCAGTACATGTTCGAACTCGGAATCCCGGGCACGATGGACATTCTCACCACTGGCGGCCCCGCCCGCGACGACGCCGTCGCGGCATTGGTCAACCGGGTGAAGGACGGGCCCGATCCGATGACCATCACGCCGCAAGGCTGCATCCAGCGCGAACTGGTGTCGATCGAAAACTGGACCCGCAAATAAGCGGCAAGACCGCCTATTCCTCCTCGCCGAACAGCGCCATCTGTTCGGGGCGGGACGGCGGCACGGCGAGGCCCATGTGGCGGAAGGCCTGCGCCGTCAGCATGCGGCCGCGCGGCGTGCGCTGCACGAAGCCCTGCTGGATCAGATAGGGCTCGACGATCTCCTCGATGGCATCGCGCGGCTCGGACAAGGCCGCGGCGATGGTCTCGATGCCGACAGGCCCGCCGCCGAACGACAGCGCGATGACGTTCAGATAGCGCGTGTCGAGCTGGTCGAGCCCGGCATGATCGACCTCCAGCCGCAAGAGCGCGGCGTCGGCCGACTTGCGATCGATCCGGTCGGCCCCGGCGACGAGGGCGAAGTCGCGCACGCGCCTCAAGAGCCGGCCGGCAATGCGCGGCGTGCCACGCGAGCGCCGGGCGATCTCGTTGGCGCCCTCGTCGGTGATGCCGATGCCGTGCAGCCGGGCGCCGCGGGTGACGATGTATTCGAGTTCGTCCACGGTATAGAAATTCAGCCGGATCGGGATGCCGAAGCGGTCCCGGAGCGGCGTGGTCAACAGTCCGAGCCGCGTCGTCGCCGCCACCAGGGTGAATTTGGCGAGGTCGATTTTCACCGAGCGGGCCGCCGGCCCCTCGCCGATGATCAGATCGAGCTGATAGTCCTCCATCGCCGGATAGAGGATTTCCTCCACCGCCGGATTGAGCCGGTGGATTTCATCGATGAACAGCACGTCGCGTTCTTCGAGGTTGGTCAACAGCGCGGCGAGATCCCCGGCCTTGGCGATCACCGGGCCGGAGGTGGCGCGGAAGTTGACGCCAAGCTCGCGCGCCACGATCTGGGCCAGCGTCGTCTTGCCCAAACCCGGCGGGCCGACGAACAGCACATGATCGAGCGCCTCGCGCCGCGTCTTCGCCGCCTCGATGAATACCGAGAGATTTTCCCGCGCCGCCGCCTGACCGACGAAATCGGCAAGCGTCTGCGGCCTGAGCGTCTGATCGACGTCCCCTTCGCGTTTCTCCGGCGTTATCAGGCGCTTCGGCGTGGACATCAGCTAAACCGGCCCCTCGGCGGACGGCGCGGCCTTCGAGCCGCACTCAGCACTCGATAGAGGAGATGGAGCCGCAGCGCCACTCTCCAGTTACAGACGCCGCTACTGCGCCAGTTCCTTCAGGGCCAGACGGATAAGCCGTTCGGTCGTCGCATCTTCGCCTGCCTCGCGGTGCGCGGTGGCCACCGCAGCCGAGGCCCGGATCTGCGGATAGCCGAGATTGGTCAGCGCGGAAACCGCATCGGCGACCGGCTTCGGCGCATTCCTCTCGGCCACCTGCCCCACCAGCGTGACGACGGCCGGATCGACGCTGGCAAACGCCGGCGCCTTGTCTTTGAGTTCCTGCACCACGCGTTCGGCCAGCCGTTTGCCGACGCCGTTGGCTCGGGAGATGGCGGTGACATCCTTGAAGGCGATGGCGCTGGCGAGTTCGCCCGGCGTCAGCACCGACAGGATGTTGAGCGCCACCTTGGCGCCAACGCCCTGCACCAGCATGAGGAGGCGGAACCATTCCTTCTCCTCCGGCCCGGCAAAGCCGAACAGCCGGATCTGGTCCTCGCGCACATAGGTCTCGATCGCCAGCGACGCCGCCTCGCCGGGGCTCGGCAGGTTCTGCAGCGTACGCGCCGAACACGAGACGATGTAGCCGACGCCGCCAACATCGAGGATGACGAAGTCGTCGCCATAGGAATCGACCAGCCCGGAGAGTTTGCCGATCATGGTACCACCCGCTTCAGCCGCGCCTCGGCGCTTTCCCGGTGATGCGCGTGGCAGATGGCGATGGCGAGCGCATCGGCCGCATCGTTGCCCTGGAACGTCGCCTTGGGAAGGAGGACCTTCACCATGTGATGGATCTGCCCCTTCTCGGCGTGGCCGGCGCCGACGATCGCCTTCTTGACGGCATTCGGCGCATATTCCGCCACTTGGAGCCCGGCGCGGGCCGGCACCAGCATGGCGACGCCGCGTGCCTGGCCGAGTTTCAGCGTCGCCGTCGGATTGACGTTGACGAAGGTCTCTTCCACCGCCGCTTCGTCCGGATGGTAGCCCTCGATCACCGCCATCAGCCCGTCGTGCAGATCGACCAGACGTTTGGCGAGATCGTCGTCGCCGTCGGACGTCACCGTGCCGCAGGCAACGAACGCCAGCCGATTGCCGCTGACGTCGATGACGCCCCAGCCGGTCCGTCTGAGGCCGGGGTCGATGCCGATGATTCGCGTGGACGTTTGCATCATGGAGACATAACGCGAACATGATGCCCTGCCAATGGCCGCAGCCGGCGCATCCACGCTTATTCCTCTTCCGCCACCACCACGCGCTCGATGCGCCGGTCCGGCACCAGCCAAATGACGGCGACCGCGACGAGAAACGCATGCGCGATATAGGGGGTGACAAACGCAAAGCCCATGGCGCCGACGTAAAGGGCCAGCGAGATCAGTTCCTTCCACGGCAAACCGATGGCCCGCGCCAACACCGATCGCGGCCCATGCGCGTGAATGATCGCCTTCTGCAGCACGTTGTAGGAAAGCGCCGCCATGAACAGGATGAAGGCATAGGTTGCCGTCGGCCACGGGGCGAAAGACGTCTCGTCCAGCCAGGCGCAGCCGAACGGAAACAGCGAAATCCAGAACAGCAGGAACAGGTTGGCCCACAGGATGCCGCCGGTCGTGTGCTCGATGGTGTGGGCCAGATGGTGGTGGTTGTTCCAGTAGATGCCGACGAAGATGAACGATAGCACATAGGTGTAGAAGCGCGGCAGCGCCTCGACGAGGTCGGCGAATGCCGCCCCATGCGGCACTTTCAGTTCAAGCACCATGATGGTGATGAGGATGGCGAAGACGCCGTCCGAAAACGCTTCCAACCGTGTCCGCCGCATGTGCCGCTCCCCCGCGCCTTCGACCCCGTCGGCGGCAAGGATAACCTGCAAGCGCAGGAAAAGGCGAGCCGGTTCGACGGTTAGGGCACAAACGATCCCTGCCGTCATTGCGAGCGAAGCGAAGCAATCCAGAAAGGTATAACTTCCAAGACTCTGGATTTCTTCGCTTCGCTCGCAATGACGGAAGCAATGATCGTCGATCTTGCAACCGAGTCCTGCCTATACCAGAACCTTCTGCATGAACACCGACAAGGGATCGTCGCGATAGGGCGGAAACGGGCCGATCTCGGCAAAGCCCAGTCGGCGATACAGCGTCAGCGCCGCGTCGTTGTAGATGCCGGTTTCCAGCCGCAGCACGGCGACGGCATCGGCGCGCGCCGACGCCTCGATCGCCGCCATCAGCAACGCGCCGAGTTGCAGCCCGCGCGCCCTCTCGGTCACGTAGAGCCGTTTCACCTCGGCAAATCCGCCCGCCTGCCGCTTGTAGGCGACGCAGCCGATCGCCGCATCGCCCGCCCGCGCCACGAACAAGCGCACCGCCGGGCCGGCCAGTTCGTCGAGGCCGATGCCGTGGTTGCTCTCCGGCGGATAGAGCGCCGCCGAAAAGGCATCGGACGCCGCGATCAGCTCGGCGACGCCCGGCGCGGTCGGATGTTCGCGGGCGATCCGCATCGCCTCGCCGTCGATCGACATCAAAACACCTCAGCCGGCGAGCTTTGCCATGATCTCGTCGGAGACCTCGAAGTTCGAATAGACGTTCTGCACGTCGTCGTCGTCTTCGAGCACATCGATGAGCTTCAGCATCGTCTGTGCCTTTTCCTCATCGAGCGGTACGGTGTTCTGCGCCCGCCACACCGACTTCACCGAATTGGCCCCGCCGAGCGTTGCCTCGAGCGCCTTGGAGACCTCGTTCATCGCCTCGAAGCCGCAGACGATGACGTGCTCCTCGTCGTCGCTGGTCACGTCGTCGGCGCCGGCCTCGATGGCGGCTTCCAGCACCGCATCGGCCGAACCGGCCGACACCGGATAGACGATCTCGCCGATCTTGTCGAAGGAGAAGGAGACCGAGCCCGTCTCGCCCAGCGCCCCGCCGAACTTGGTGAAGGCGGCCCTGACCGCGCCGCCGGTGCGGTTGCGGTTGTCGGTCAGCGCTTCGACGATGACGGCGACGCCGCCTGGGCCGTAGCCCTCGTAACGCACGTCTTCGTAGTTCTCGGCGTCGGCGCCGGCGGCCTTCTTGATCGCCCGGTCGATATTGTCCTTCGGCATGTTCTCGGCGCGAGCGTTCAGGATGGCGAGCCGCAGCTTGGAGTTCATCGAAGGATCGGGAACGCCTTCCTTGGCCGCGACGGTGATCTCACGCGCCAGCTTGGAGAACAGCTTGGACCGGACTTTGTCCTGCTTCCCCTTGCGGTGCATGATGTTTTTGAACTGTGAATGCCCGGCCATCGTTGCCTCTCGTTGGTCGCTTCCCGCCGCGCCTGCATGGCCGCGGCGGATCTGTCGTCGTCCTATCCGCAGGCGCCCCCGCGGCTGGCGGACGGAGCCTCGCCCGTCCAGTATTACACCGAAAGCGCGCCGAAAATCGGCACGCTTATAGGCTGGAGAGCCGGCGAAATCCAGCGCCTGAACGGCCGAGAAACCGGCGCACCCGGCGGCGCCTCATTCCCACTCCGGCATCACCTGATCCAGCCGGCCGCCGACCCTGAGCGGCGCGACGCGCCTGGCCAGTCCGGTCGCATCGTCGGTCTCGACGAGGACGCCCGAAACGGTCGCCTCGCCCAAGGCCGGTTCGAAGCGGGCGCGCGCCAGTTTGGTCATGAAGCGGTTGAGCGGCTCTTCCTTGTCCATGCCGACGACGGATTCATAGTCGCCGCACATGCCGGCATCGGTCATGAAGGCCGTGCCCTGCGGCAGGATGCGGTGGTCGGAGGTCGGCACATGCGTGTGCGTGCCGACGACCAGACTGACGCGCCCGTCGCAGAAATAGCCCATCGCCTGCTTCTCGCTCGTCGCCTCGGCGTGCACGTCGACGATGGCCGCATCCGCGACCGCCCCGAGCGGACAGGCTTCGAGTTCGCGCGACAAGGCCGCGAACGGATCGTCGAGCGCATCCATGAATACCCGGCCCATGACGTTGACGACCAGCACCCGCCGGCCGTCGCACGCGGTGATCAGGTTGGCGCCGCGCCCGGGCGTGCCCGCCGGATAGTTGACCGGGCGGATGACGCGCTCCTGCCTGGTGATGAACACCAGCGCCTCGCGCTGGTCCCAGGCGTGGTTGCCCAGCGTGATGGCGTCCGCTCCCGCCTCGATCACCGCATCGGCGATGTCTTCGGTGATGCCGAAGCCGCCGGCGGCGTTTTCGCCGTTGATGACGGTGAAATCGACCGACAGGCGCTCGATCAGGCCAGGCAGCCGGGAGACTACCGCGGCGCGCCCCGAGCGGCCGACGATGTCGCCGAGAAACAGAAGCCGCATCAGGAGGTCCCTTTGGCTACGATAAGCTCGCGTTCGGTGAGGATGTAGTCGAGCGGGCGGTCGTGCGCCTCTTCCGGCACCTTGTCCACCTCCTGGCATCCAAATGCGATGCCGATGGTGACGAGCGGACCGGTCGCGCCGAGCCGCGCCAGCACCCGATCGTAATGCCCCTTGCCGTAGCCGAGGCGATAGCCGCGCCGGTCGAAGCCGGCCAGCGGCACCAGCAGATGGCGCGGTTCGACGATCGCCGCGCCGTCCGGCGGCACCTTGAGGCCGAAGGAAGCGCGGACGAGTTCGACGCTTGCGTCCCATTGGCGGAAAATCATCGTCTCGCGATCGGCGAGAATGACCGGCAGCGCGATTCCGTGCCCGGCAGCGCGCAATGCGGCAATCAGCCCGGCCGGATCGATCTCGCTGCGGATGGCGCGATAGCCGCCGATGACTACCGCCGGCGGCACCGGCAGGTCGCCGGCACGCGCCACGATCGCCCGGGCGGCTTCGACGCATGCCGCCGCATTGAGGCAGTCGCGGCGCTGCAAGACAGCAAGGCGCAACGCCGCTTTCGCCGTCGCCAATTGCCCGGCGGGCACATCTGCGGCGACTTCGGCGGGCATCGGAGGCGAGTGGGGCGTGAGCGAATGGGGCAAGGCGCGATCCGGCAGATGCCGATTGGGGGTGGTCCGGACAGCCCAGGCTTTCGAGCGCAAGACCCCGTCGGCGATCGTCGAACCTCATGGGTGCAATGAATGACGCGGCCGCCTCAGCCGGTGGATCATTCGATCCCGGGAAACCTACAAAGTAGGTGGGCGCCGTTTGAAGAGGCCCACGAGCCTCCCCAGGTACAGCTCCCGTTCGGATCGATAAGGCCCCGGGGATGCAAGATCCTGCCGCACCGCGCAGCCGCGTCACGCGTGAATATAGACACTCTTCAGCGCTTCCGCCATATCCGGCTCACGTTCCGCGACGCTGGAATCGGGAAACTTGTGCACGGACGCTGCCGGATGTGCTCACGGCGCCGGCTTTGCCCGGGTGATCGCCGCGGCGACGGCCTCGATGCGGCCGGCGGCGGCTTCGAGCGTGCGGATCGTCTCCCGCTCGATCCGGTCGCGGTCGTCGAGCATGACGGCGCGGGCCTCCTTGAGCGACCGGTTCTCCGCCTCCAGCGCCCTGATCTGCCGGTTGAGTTCCGACATCTCGTCCATCGCCATGATGGCCGCCATCACCGTCAACCGCTGGTCGCCGATTTCGCCGAAGGACCCGCGAAGCTGGTGGATCAGTCCGTCGAGCTTGGCGGCAAGCGCCAACAGCTGTGCCTGCTGCCCCTCCTCGCAGGCCATGCGGTAGACGCGACCGTTGATGGTGACGCTGACTTGGGTCGATTCGGTGGAAGGCATGGACACGTCAGCCGCCATGTGCATCGAGGACCGAGCGGATCGACTCCATCGCCGCGACGAGCCGCCGGGATACCTCCCGGTTGGTCTCCTCGAGGCGGCTGGCACGTGTCTTCTCTTCGTCGAGATCCTGCGCCAAGCGCGACCGGTCCTCGCCGGCCCGCGCCAATTCCTCCTCCAGCCCAGCCAGCGACCGATCGCGATCGAACCGCCGCTCGGCCGCCGCCTCGAGCGTAGTCAGCGCCAGCCCGAGCCGCTGCAAAGCCGTCTCGACCGGAGAAGCATCGGCCATCGGTTACTCCAGACTGGACCAAGATCGCTTGAGGCCACCGAGATTTCACCCGGATCGAACGCAACTGCGCCTGTCTCTCAATTGGCAGTTGGAGCGGCGAGTCAGTCGCCCGCCCAGGCGTAAGGATAGGCGCCAGTTTTTATCTAGGTCAATGGCGAAGGCACTGGCAGGCCTTAAAGTCCGGCGCGACCGAGCGGGCGGACCCCGAACCTTGGCGCATGGTCCGTTCGGACGAAACCGTCCGGACGATCAGGACTTGTGCGGATCGGGGAACGGGAGCCGGCCATATCTCGAAGGAAACCCGGCACGCTCCGGGCGCGCCGATTGACTTGAAACCGGCGCCTGTTATCTGTCGCGCTCGCTTCCGCCCTGCGCCGGGCTTCGAGCCGAGCGCGGGTACCATTTTCCGCTTCTTGAGCGAAGCGGGCCGAAGCAACACGAAGGAGAATTGTCCATGGCTGTACGCGTCGCAATCAACGGTTTCGGTCGCATCGGGCGCAATATCTTGCGCGCCATCATCGAATCCGGCCGCACCGATATCGATGTCGTTGCCCTCAACGACCTCGGGCCGGTCGAAACCAACGCGCACCTGATCCGCTTCGACAGCGTGCACGGCCGTTTCCCGCATGAAGTGACCACCGGCGCCGACTGGATCGATGTCGGCCGCGGCCCGATCAAGGTGACCGCCATCAAGGATCCGACCCAGCTTCCCTACAAGGAGCTCGGCATCGACATCGCCATGGAATGCACCGGCATCTTCACCGCCAAGGACAAGGCCATGGCGCTGGTCGCCGCCGGCGCCAAGCGCGTGCTGGTCTCCGCCCCCTCCGACGGCGCCGACCTGACGGTGGTCTTC
>JARLIU010000161.1 GCA_031291595.1 Ancalomicrobiaceae bacterium
CCTACACCGAAAAACTCGTCCCGCAGCCGCAGGTCGAGGCGGCGTTGGGGTTGGTGATCTGGAACGACTGGCCGATCAGATTGTCGACGAAGTCGAGTTCGGAGCCGGCGATCAGGTCCAGGGCCGCGGTATCGACCAGCACGGTGGCGCCGTCGCGCTCGACGACGAGTTCGTCCGCCGTGCGCTCGGCCGTCAGATCGAAGCCGTAGGAAAAGCCCTGGCAGCCGCCCCCCTTGACCGTGATCCTGAGCGCCGTGCCCGCCGGTTCGTCGGCGGTGATCCTGAGGATCCGCTTCGCGGCGCTGGCGCTCAGCGAGAACGTGGTGGCGATGGGGGCCTCGATGGTTGCGGTCATGGCACTCTCTTGCAACGCCGGCGTCGTCGCCGCGTCATCTGGTACTGACAAACATTGGGCAGTCGGGGACAGGTTTCAAGGCCCGCTGTGGCGGCGGCGCGAAATCGCGAGTCGCAACAACTGGCTGGCCGGCAATGCTGAGAGGCTGAATCCGCCGCGGCGGGTGATTTCGCCCGGCGGTTCGCAATTCGATTCAAGCGGCTCGCAGATTGATTCAACTGGCTCTCATATCGATTCAAGCGGCTCGCTAGATGATTTAAGATAGGACTGTATCTATATGATTTCAAAATCATTTTACGCATATGGCAGTGATTGCCCCTGCTGCGGGCGGTGCGGCGAGACGGGTCACGCGGCGGCTGCCGCGCGGGCCGGCTTGTGCTATTGAGCGGGACACGAACAGGCGCGGCAACGACGCGGCGGCGGGCAGGCGGGAATGACGGACTTCGGCTCATCGATCGGTTTCGGCGGCGAGGCGCGCGCCGCCTTTGCCAGCGATCCCAGGCAGTCGCGCGGGCGGCGGGTGGCCGAGCCCGACAGCCCGACGCGCACGCCGTTCCAGCGCGACCGCGATCGCATCATCCATTCGGCCGCCTTCCGCCGGCTCGGCTACAAGACGCAGGTGTTCATCTTCCACGAGGGCGACCACTACCGCTCGCGCCTGACCCACACCATCGAGGTGGCGCAGATCGCCCGCGCGCTCGCCCGTGCGCTCAGGCTCGATGAGGACCTCGCCGAAGCGCTGGCGCTCGGCCACGATCTCGGCCATACGCCGTTCGGCCATGCCGGCGAGCGGGCGATGCAGCGGCTGATGCGGGGGCACGGCGGCTTCGACCACAACGCCCAGACGCTCCGGGTGGTGACGCGGCTCGATCGCCGCTACGCCGAGTTCGATGGGCTCAATCTCTCCTGGGAGGTGCTCGAGGGCCTGGTCAAGCACAATGGTCCGCTCATCGATGCCGAGGGCAGGCCGCTCGCCAGCCACGGCGAGACGCCGCGCGAACTTCCCTATGCAATCCGCGTCTATCAGGAGAGCCAGGACCTGATGCTGGCGAGCTTCGCCAGCGCCGAGGCGCAGGTGGCGGCGATCGCCGACGACATCGCCTACGACGCGCACGACATCGACGACGGGCTCAGGGCGGGGTTGATCAAGCCGGACGAACTCGCCGACGTGGCGCTGGTCGGCGGCATTTTCGCTGAATTGAAGCAGCGCTACCTCGGTGTCGACCTGGAGCCGGAACGGCTGATCCAGGAGGTGACACGGCGCCTGATCACCCGCATGGTCGAAGGCGTCATCGCGGAGACCTTGCGCCGGGTTGCGGCGGCAATGCCGGCCAGCGCCGACGCAGTCAGGGCCCTCGATCACCCGATCGTCACCTTCTCGGGTGAATTGGCTGGAGCGGACGAGGAGATCAAGCGCTTCCTCTACGCCCGCGTCTACCGCGCGCCGTCGGTGATGGCGATCATGCGCGATGCCGAGCAGGTGGTCGAGGACCTGTTCGGGGCCTTCTACGCCGAGCCCGAGCGGATGCCGGCGGAATGGCGACGCGATCTCGACGGCGTCGACCCGGAGCGGCTGGCGCGCCGGGTCTGCGACTATATCGCCGGCATGACCGACCGCTTCGCGCTTGCCGAGCATCGCCGCTTGTTTGACGCGACACCGGAATTGCGTTAGGCCGCCGAGCCGAACGATGCGGGTCCGGCGGTACGTCCGCCGCTGGCCGGGAAGGCGGTGTGCGGCGATCGTCCGCCCGCGCGCATGTGGAGACTGTTTGACCCGATGAACGTGTTCAACGATTTCGGCGACCGGGTGAAGGCGGCGATCCTGCGGCTCGGCTGGTTGGCAGCTGACGGTTCCGCGCTCGATCTCGGCAGGATCGGCGTCGAGCCGCCGCGCGATGCCGCGCACGGCGATCTCGCCGTCAATGCCGCGATGGTGCTGGCGAAACCAATGGGGCGCAGTCCGCGCGATCTGGCGACGGCGCTCACCGGCGAACTGCAGGGCGATGCCGACATCGCCGCCGCCGACGTCGCCGGGCCGGGCTTCATCAACATCCGGCTGAGGACGTCGTATTGGACCGGGATCCTGCGACAGATTCTGGCGGACGGCACCGGCTTCGGCGCCTCCGATGTCGGTGCGGCCCGCAAGGTCAACGTCGAATACGTCTCGGCCAATCCGACCGGGCCGATGCACGTCGGCCATTGTCGTGGCGCGGTGTTCGGCGACGCGCTCGCCAACCTTCTCGCCTTCTCCGGCTACGACGTGACGAAGGAATATTACATCAACGACGCCGGCGCCCAGGTCGACGTGCTCGCTCGCTCGGCCTTCCACAGATACCGCGAGGCGCTCGGCGAAGATGTCGGGCCGATCCCGGAGGGGCTCTATCCCGGCGACTATCTGAAGCCGGTCGGCGAACAGCTGAAGGCCGGCTACGGTCTGGTGCTGCTGGCGCTGGATGAGAGCGGGTGGCTGCCGATCGTTCGCCGCGCCGCCATCGATGCGATGATGGCGATGATCCGCGACGACCTGGCGCTGCTGTCCGTCCGTCACGACGTGTTCTTCTCGGAAGCCAGCCTGCGCGGGCAGGGCGGCGATCGGGTGATGCGGGCGATCGAGGTGCTGAGAGCGAAGGGCCTGATCTACCAGGGCCGCCTGCCGCCGCCCAAAGGCCAGTTGCCGGATGACTGGGAGGACCGCGAGCAGACGCTGTTCCGCTCCACCGACTTCGGCGACGACGTCGATCGTCCGTTGATGAAGTCGGACGGCAGCTACACTTATTTCGCCTCCGACATCGCCTACCATTTCGACAAGTATGAGCGCGGCTTCGCCGAGCAGATCAACGTCTGGGGCGCCGACCACGGCGGCTACGTCAAGCGCATGCAGGCGGCCGTGCGTGCCATGTCGGAAGGCAATGCCAGGCTCGACGTCAAGCTCGTGCAGTTGGTGAAGCTGCTCAGAGGCGGCGAGCAGGTGAAGATGTCGAAGCGCTCCGGCGACTTCGTCACCCTGCGCGACGTCGTCGACGAGGTTGGCTCCGACCCCGTGCGCTTCATGATGCTGTATCGCAAGAACGATGCGCCGCTCGACTTCGACTTCGACAAGGTGACCGAACAGTCGAAAGATAATCCCGTCTTCTACGTACAATACGCCTATGCGCGGACGCAGTCGGTGTTCCGTCAGGCGGCGACCGAACTGTCCGGCACGGATCTCTCGGCGGAAGCCTTGGTGCAGGCGCAGCTCGGGCTGTTGACCGACGCCGGCGAACAGGGGCTGATCAAGCGGTTGGCCGAATGGCCGCGAATCGTCGAGGCGGCGGCATCGGCGCACGAGCCGCACCGCATCGCGTTTTACCTGTACGATTTGGCGAGTGACTTCCACGGTCATTGGAGTCGCGGCAAGGATATGCCGCAATTACGCTTTATTAACGTTGACGAATTACTGTTGACCGTGGCCCGATTAGCGATGGTACAATCCATTGCTTTGGTACTTGCGTCCGGGCTCGCTATACTGGGTGTCAGTGCACCCGACGAAATGCGGTAGAGGGCGTGCGGTGCTGCGGGTGTCTGGGTTGCCGGGATAGGTCCGGCGACCGGATACGGAGGTAGCAATTCCGATGCCTGACCCTGTCATTCGTTCGCGTCCCCGGGTTGAGGAAACGACGCGCGGTTCGGCCTATGCCGAACAGCAGCGCGGCCGGGTGGTGCGGGAAGCGGAGAACGACCCCTTGGATGAATTGGCGCGGATGGTGTCGGAGGCTGTCGGCAGCCCGGTGCGTGGGACTGAGCGGCAGGCTGCCGACCGGACACCCTATCCCGAGCCGAACCCGCAGCGGCGGGAGTTCCCACGCCGCGATACGTCATGGCGCGATCCGCAAGCGCCGACGGCCGTGCGCTCCAGCTTGAAGCCGCAGACCATGCCGGGCCAACTCGACGATCTCGAAGCCGAATTGTTCAGCGAATTGCGCGGGGCGACCGGCGACGGTCGTGGCCGCACCGGCGAAGGCCGCGGCCGCGTCGAACCGCGCATGCGCGACGAGGATCCGCGGGAAGCCCCGACGCAAACGATCCAGCCGCGGCGGGAGGTGCGTGACGACACTCGCCCGACCCGCCCGCCCGAACCCCAGGTGCGCGCGAGCGATGCCGGACGTCAGGACATCGGGCGCCAGGAAGTCGGGCGCCAGGACACCGCCGGTCGTCAGGACATGGGGCGGCAGCAGGTTGGGCGGCAGGACGTCGGGCGCAAGGACGCCGGGCGTCAGGAGGTTGCCATGGACGACGACGTCACGATGCCCATGAGCGCCGTGCTCAGGCAGCCCCCCGGCCGGGTTCCGACTGCGCCCGAGCCGGCGACCTATGCGCGCCCCGAAGACTCTCATTACGACTACGATCCGGCCGGCGCCTTCGCCGACGAGCCCTATGCCGAGCCGGCCGCCGCGCATGCGCCCGACGCCTACGCCCAGAGCGCCTATCCCCAGAGCGCCTACGCCCAGAGCGACTATGCGCAAAACGGCTACGGCTACGAGGAGGATTCGTCGGCCTATCCGAACGCCGAGTTCACAGCTCCGCCGCGCCCGCCGACGATCCGACCGGCCCGGTCCGGCTCGAGCTTCATGACGATCGCCGCGGTTGCCATCGGCGTCATCGTCATTGGTGCTGCCGGCGCCTACGGCTATCGCGTCTTCGTCTCCGGCGGGGCGACCGGCAATTCCCTGCCGCTCATCAAGGCCGACACCAAGCCGATGAAGGAGATCCCGCCGGCGCGACCGATCGTCGCTTCGGGTCCCAATCTCGATGTCGCTCGCTCGGAAGATCCGTCGAAACTGGTGACGCGGCAGGAGGATCCGGTCGACCAGATCCCCGGCAAGGCACAAGTTCGGCTCATCGGCCCCAGTGGACAGACTCTTCCCGCCGCGGCCGCACCGATGCAGAAGGTGCATACCGTCATCGTCCGGCCCGACGGCACGATCGTCTCGCCCGAGCCTGAAGCGCCCGCGGTCCGGCCGCCGGCCCCGTCGCCGGTGAAGACCACCTCGCTGGCGCCGGCCGATGTCGCGCCCGCCGCGCCGCCGCCGGCAGCGGTGAGCGAGCCGCTGCCGTTGCCGGTCGAGCCGCAGCATGCCGTCCTGCCGGCACCGTCCAAGTCGGTGCAGCCGATACCCATGGCGAAGCCGCCAGCCGCTCCGGCGGCGCAGCCGAAGCCGACGATCACCGCCACCCCCCTGTCGCCGAATGCGCCGAGGCTCGCCAAGCCGGCTCCGGCGCCGGTGTCTGCCGACAATGGACCGTTGCAGCTCGGCCCCGGGCCGGCTGAGCCGGTGCACGTCGCCTCGACCGCTCCGGCTCCTGCCGCGCCGGCACGTTCGCTCACGACGGATGCCGGCGGTGCCGAATGGATGGTGGCGATCTCCTCGCATCGTTCGGATACCGAAGCGCGCCGGGCGCTCATCGACCTGGAGCGCAAGTTCGCACCTCTCGGCGTCAAGGGCGGCGACGTGCAGCAGGCCGAACTCGGCGCGCGCGGCACCTACTATCGCGCCCGCCTCGCCGGCGGCAGCAAGGATCAGGCCGGTACGCTGTGCAGCCATATCAAGGCGCAGGGCGTCGACTGCTGGATCCTGAAGCGCTGACAGTTCCGACAGCGCGTCCGCTTCGGGCATCAGACCCGGCGCGGACGCGCGTCGTTTCGGGCTCCCGATCTCTCAGCTGCGAGACCAGCATGACCGTCAAGGCCTATATCAGCGGCTGCGCCGGTTTGGCGCTTTCCGACGAAGAGATCCGCTTGTTCGCTGCGGCCCAGCCGTGGGGCTTCATCCTGTTCAAACGCAATTGCGACACGCCGGCCCAGGTCGCCGCGCTCACCGCATCGCTGAGGGGCGCTGTCGGCCGGCCCGAAGCACCGGTGTTGATCGACCAGGAGGGCGGGAGGGTGCAGCGGCTGGCCCCGCCGAATTGGCCGAGCTATCCGTCGGCGCGCCACTTCGGCGACTTGTTCGCCAGGGACCCGGCTGCCGGCCGTCGTGCCGCCTGGCTCGGCACACGGCTGATCGCGGCGGATCTTCGTGACGTCGGCGTCGATGTCGACTGCGTGCCCTGTCTCGACCTGCCGGTCGAGGGAGCGCACGACGTGATCGGCCGGCGCGCCTATGCGCTCGATCCAAACGTCGTCATCGACCTGGGGCGCCAAGCAGCCGAAGGCTTGCTCGCCGGCGGCGTCGTGCCGGTCATCAAGCATATGCCCGGGCATGGGCGGGCCGGCGTCGACAGCCATCTGCAGCTGCCGCAGGTCGATACGGAGCTGGCCGAGCTGCGCGAGTCCGATTTCATCCCCTTCCGGGCGCTGCGCGCGTTTCCCTTCGCCATGACGGCGCATGTCGTCTATACGGCGATCGACCCCATGCGTCCCGCCACCCAGTCGCCGACCGTCGTATCGGATATCATCCGCGGCGAGATCGGCTTTGCCGGTTGCCTGATCTCCGACGATCTGTCGATGCAGGCGCTGTCCGGCGGCATCGGCGAGCGGGCGGCGGCGGTATTTGCCGCCGGCGTGGATCTGGCGCTGCATTGCAACGGCAAGATGGACGAGATGATTGACGTCGCCGATCATTGTCCGGCACTTGACGGCGAAGCGGCGCGGCGGGCGCAGGCGGCGCTCGGGTGGCGGCACGAACCGGATGCCTTCGACAGGCAAGCGGCGCGGGCCGAATTCGACGATCTCATGGGGTGATGCCGGGGCGAGTGGCGCGAATTTGACATTTGAGCCCCACGCGCGGCTTGCATGTTCCCGAATGTCAAATTCAAAGCTCCACCAAACTCAAATAGGGGCTAGTGATTGTTTGATTCCGACATTTGCGCGTGGACGCACTGCGGGTGGGATGCAAATGTCGGAATCAGAGAACCACTAGCGGTGTCGGCCGGGGCAGGAACCGGATGGTTGAGGACAGGGACGCGGCGGGTGCGGTTTCGCCTGCCGATGCCTGGGAGGCGGAAGAACAGCTGCGGCTGCCGATCGAGGACGGCGAGCCGAAGCTGATCGTCGACGTCACCGGGTTCGAAGGGCCGCTCGACTTGCTGTTGGCGCTGTCGCGGGCGCAGAAGGTCGACCTCACGCGCATCTCCATCCTCGAGCTGGCCAACCAATACCTGTATTTCATCGAGGCCGTGCGGCTGCGGCGGCTCGAACTGGCCGCCGATTATCTGGTGATGGCGGCCTGGCTGGCCTATCTGAAATCGCGCCTGCTGCTGCCCATCCCGCCCAAGGACGACGAGCCGAGCGGCGAGGAACTGGCCGCCGAACTGGCGCGGCGGCTCAGGCGGCTGGAAGCCATGCGGCAGGCCTCGGTGGCGCTGATGGCGCGCATCCGGCTCGGACGCGACGTGTTTCAGCGCGGCAAGCCGGAGCTGATGGACATCGAGAACCGGCCGATCTACCAGGCCTCGCTGTACGAACTGCTCTCGGCCTATGCCGACCACCGCCAGCGCCGCATGATCACCAGCGTGCGCGTCGAGCGGCGGCTGGTGTGGGGGCTGCAGCAGGCGCGCGAAATCCTCGAGCGCCTTGTAGGCGAGCTCGACGACTGGACCTCGCTCGACGGCTTCCTCGCCACCTACATCCCTGAAGAGGAGCGCGCGACGGTGCTGGCGTCGTCGTTCTCGGCGAGCCTCGAAATGGTGCGCGAAGGACGGCTCGAATTGCGCCAGTCGAACGCCTTCGCCCCGCTCTATCTGCGCCGCGCCCGCGGCGACTTGGACCAGCCGGTGTTTCCGGCCATCAGGGACGATCTCGAACCATGAGCGTCGATCACGATCACTTGCGCATCGTCGAAGCGCTGCTGTTTGCCTCGGCCGAGCCGCTCGGCATCGACGCGCTGGCCGAACGGCTGCCGCACGGCGCCGACGTCGACGCGGTGATCGAGGAGTTGCAACGCCACTACGCCACCCGCGGCGTCGAACTGGTCACGGTTGCCGGCAAGTGGATGTTCCGGACCGCCGAGGATCTGTCGTACCTGATGTCGCGCGAGATCGCGGAGCCGCGCCGGTTGTCGCGCGCCGCTTTGGAAACCCTCGCCATCATCGCCTACCACCAGCCGGTGACGCGGGCCGAAATCGAAGCGATCCGCGGCGTGTCCGCCTCCAAGGGTACGCTCGGCATGCTGCTCGAAACCGGCTGGATCCGCTTGCGCGGTCGCCGGCGGGCGCCGGGTCGGCCGGTCACCTATGGCACGACGGAGGCGTTCCTGGTGCATTTCAGCCTGGAAGCTATCCAGGATCTGCCGGGGCTCGACGACCTGAAGGGGGCCGGGCTGCTCGAAGGCCACATTCCGCCCGGCTTCCACATCCCGTTGCCGAGCGACGATCCGGCCTTGACCGACAGTGAGGATCCGCTGGAGGCCGATGACCTCGCAGACCTCGCCCCCAACGACGAGGACTAACCAACGCAAGACATATTTGCGGCGCAAAAAACATCGGGCTTGAAGGCCGGGCGCACTTTCCAATAGCCTCGGCCATGGGCATATGCGAGAAGTGCGGCCGAAGCGGGCGTTGATAGGTGACGCGTCACGGACGCGAGCATGGAGTTGAACGATGGGTTCCTTGAGCATTTGGCATTGGCTGATCGTGCTGATCGTGGCGATGCTGTTCTTCGGCGGCCGGGGCAAGATCTCCGAACTGATGGGCGACGTCGCCAAGGGCATCAACAGCTTCAAGAAGGGCCTGAAAGAGGACGAGACCGCCGCGTCGGCGCCCGCCGATGCAGCCAAGAACGTCGACCACAAGCCGGGCGAGACCACGCCGGCAGTCAAGTCCGAAGAAAAGACCAACGCCGGCTGAGCAGGGGGCAGCGGGCTGCGCCTGCCTGGCCGGATTTGTCCGGGCGGGGCTTCGGCGATGGCCGACAAGGGGGCCGGATCGCTGTTCGAACTTGGCGAGAACGCGGCAGGCCGGGTCTTGCTGCAGCCCCGCACGGCGGGGGCGCGATCGCGGCCAAGCTATTTGAGGCCGGGCACCGGCCCAGGCTCTCGGGACTAGGAGTATCATGTTCGGCATCGCCTGGAGCGAACTCCTCATCATCGGCATCGTCGCCCTGGTCGTCGTCCCGCCCAAGGATCTGCCGACCATGTTGCGCCTCCTCGGTCGCTGGGTCGGGCAGATGCGGCGGCTCGCCTATGACTTCCAGCATCAGGTGAACGACGCCTTGCGGGAGGCGGAGATCGACGACGTCAAGAAGAGCTTCTCCGAGCTCACCTCGATCGATCCGCTCGCCGACGTGAAGCGCGATCTGGAAGCGGCGACGGCGCCGCTGTCGCACCTCGACGGCCAGATGCGCTCGGACTTGCTGGAGCTGCAAAGCGATATCGCTGCCGATCCCACGATTGCCGCAACCGCGACCGAGACCGCGGGCAACGGCGGCCAGAACGTCGCCGTGGCGGAAGAATTGGCCGCGACGGATACGGGGCACGACCCGGTGTCCGCAGCGCTGCCGGGCCAGCCTGCGGCAGCGCCGGACGGCGTCGGAGCCGAGGACCGGCCGATGGTGCTCGATCCGGCGGTGACAGAGCGGCCGGTCCATTCGGTCGCGGCAATCGAGCCGGTCTCGCCGAACGAGCCGAAGCCCGCCCATGAGCCGCAGACGCGTGCGCCTGACTCCCAGAAGACTGAGGTAGCCGCGTCATGATCGACGAACGCGACGAAGTGGACATCGAGGCGTCGAAGGCGCCGCTGATGGACCACATCATCGAATTGAGGACGCGCCTGATCCGCTCGCTGATAGCGCTGATCGTGGCGTTCCTGCTGTGCTTCGCCGTGGCCGGCTACATTTTCGACTTCCTCGTGCTGCCCTACGACTGGGTGATCGAGCACCTGACCGGCGGTCATGCTCACCTGCAGTTCACCGCGCCGCAGGAGTTCTTCCTCACCAAGATCGAGATCGCCTTCTACGGCGGCTTGGCCCTGTCGTTTCCGGTGATCGCCTCGCAGCTCTACATGTTCGTCGCGCCCGGTCTCTACAAGCACGAGCGGCGGGCGTTCCTGCCCTATCTCATCGCCACGCCGGTGCTGTTCATCCTCGGCGCGACGCTGGTCTATTTCATGCTGCCGGGCGTCCTCGGCTTCTTCGCCTCGATGCAACAATCGGGCGACAACGGCATCAAGATCGAGTTGTTGCCGAAGGTCAGCGAGTATCTGTCCCTGATCCTCAAACTGATCTTCGCCTTCGGCATCGTGTTCCAGCTGCCGGTCGTGCTGACGCTGCTCGCCCAGGTCGGCCTGATCACCTCGGACCAGTTGCGAAAACGGCGGCGCTACGCCGTCCTCATCGCCTTCGTCATTGCTGCCGTGCTGACACCGCCGGACCCGATTTCCCAGATCTCCCTTGCCGTGCCCACCATCCTCCTCTACGAACTCACCATCTTCGCCGTGAGGTATGTGGAGAAGCGCAACGCAAAGGGTCGGGATCTGGTCGTCAAGGACTGATCCGCCAAGGCCTTTCGGGCTTTCCTGACCGCGCTGGCCAAACGAATCGCAGCGAGGCAGGACATGCACGACATCAAGTGGATCCGCGAAAACCCCGCGGCATTCGATCGGGCGCTGGCCAATCGGGGCAAGCCGCCGCTGTCGTCCGAGCTGCTTGAGATCGACGAACGTCGCCGGGCCCACTTGCAAAAGCTGCAGGAAGCGCAGGCGACCGCCAATTCGGCGGCCAAAGCCATCGGCGCCGCCATGGCGAAGAAGGATCTCGATGAAGCCAACCGGCTGAAGGAACTCGCCGCGCAGTCGAAGGCGTTCATCCAGGCTGGCGAGGCTGAGGAACGCGAGATCATCGCCGAACTGGAAGCGGCGCTGGCCGGCATCCCTAACGTCCCCTTCGACGACGTGCCGGTTGGCAAGGACGAGACCGACAACGTCGAGATCCACAAGGTTGGTACGCCCCGCAGCTTCGACTTCGCGCCGCGCCAGCACTTCGAATTGGGCGAAGCGCTGGGGTTGATGGACTTCGAGACGGCGGCAAAAATCTCCGGCGCCCGCTTCGTGGTGCTGAAGGGCGCGCTCGCCCGGCTGGAACGGGCGCTCGGCCAATTCATGCTCGACGTGCATACGTCCGAGCATGGTTATACCGAGGTCAATCCGCCGTTTCTGGTGAAAACTGAGACGGCCTATGGCACGGGAAATCTGCCGAAGTTCGCCGAGGATCTGTTTCAGACCACTGTCGGCCTGTGGCTGATCCCCACCGCTGAAGTGCCCGTCACCAATTTCGTCCGCGGCGACATCGTCGACGAGGCGACGCTGCCGTTGCGCTATACCGCGCTGACGCCGTCGTTCCGTTCGGAGGCGGGTTCTGCCGGGCGCGACACCCGCGGCATGATCCGCGTGCACCAGTTCTTCAAGACCGAACTGGTCTCCATCACCACGGCGGAGACGTCGACCGCCGAGCACGAGCGCATGCTCGGTTGCGCCGAGGCGATCCTGAAAAAGCTCGGACTGCCGTTCCGCACCATCGTGCTATGCACCGGCGACATGGGCTTTGCATCGAAAAAGACTTATGACATCGAGGTCTGGCTGCCGGGCCAGAACGCCTATCGCGAGATTTCGTCGTGCTCCAACTGCGGCGACTTCCAGGCCCGCCGCATGAATGCGCGCTACCGGCCCGCAGGCGCCAAGGGCACGCAGTTCCTGCACACGCTCAATGGTTCGGGTGTGGCGGTCGGCCGCGCGCTGGTCGCGGTGTTGGAGAACTACCAGAACGCCGACGGCTCGATCACCGTGCCCGAGGCCCTTCGCCCCTACATGGGCGGACTCGAGCGGATCGGCTGACCCATGCGCATTCTTCTCACCAATGACGACGGCATCCTCGCGCCGGGGCTCGAGCTCCTCGCCGAGATCGCCCACACCCTGTCCAGCGATGTGTGGATCGTCGCGCCGGAGACCGACCAGTCGGGCAAGGGGCATTCGCTGACGCTGACCGAACCGTTGCGCCTGCGCCAGCTCGACGAGCGGCGGTTCGCCGTCAGGGGCACGCCGACCGACTGCGTCATCATGGGGCTGAGCCATGTGATGCCGAAGCGGCCGGACCTGATCCTCTCCGGCATCAACCGCGGCACCAACATGGCCGACGACGTCACCTATTCCGGCACGGTGGCGGCGGCGATCGAGGGGACGATCCTTGGCGTCAAGTCGATCGCGCTCAGCCAAGCCGTGAAGCACGATGCCTTCCGCAAGCCCAATTGGGCGGCGGCACGCGGCCATGGCCTCGACATCATCAGGCGCATCCTGGCGTTCGGCATCGCCCCGGGCGTGCTGATGAACGTCAACTTCCCGGCCTGCAACGCCGACGAAGTGACCGGGACCGAAGTGACGAACCAGGGCGCGCGCACCGCCGGGCAGCTCGGCGTCGAGGAGCGGATCGACGCGCGCGACAACCCCTATTACTGGATCAAGTTCCAGCCGAAATGGCTGGAGCCGACACCCAACACCGACATGTGGGCAGTGGAGAACAACGCCATCTCGGTGACGCCGCTGCGGCTCGATCTGACCGACGACGAGGTCCGCCTCAAGCTGAAGGACGCCTTTCGCTGACCGCGCGGCGACGCGGGTTGCGGCTTTCGCTCGGAGCGGAAACTCCCTATTCTCTCCGGCCATTGCGGGAAGGTGTTTTCGGCCAGGCCGGCGGCGCCGGCGAGGCGGGGATCATGGTTGGGGGTACGGGCGGGGACAGCGACGAACGGCCGCCGGACGAGCGGGAGCGGCTCGGTGCCTTCATTCTCCACCTGCGATCGCGGGGCATTCTCGATCCGGCCGTGCTGTCGGCGATCGAGACGACGCCGAGGCGGCTGTTCGTGCCGGCGGTCGCACAGGGACATGCGCTCGAAGACCGGCCCATCGGCATCGAATGCGGCCAGACCATCTCGGCCCCCTCCATCGTCGCCTTGATGCTGGAACTGGCGAAGATCTCGCCCGACGACCGCGTGCTCGACGTCGGCACCGGCTCCGGCTATGCGGCGGCGGTGACCGCCAAGCTGGCGGCGCAAGTCTATTCCGTCGATCGCTACAAGACGCTGGTCGACATCGCCCGCGACCGCTTCGCCGCCTTGAGGCTGCGCAACATCGTCGCCGAATGCCGCGACGGTTTCGAAGGCTGGCCGGAGCAGGCGCCGTTCGACCGCATCCTGGTCTCGGCCGCCGCACCCGAGATCCCGGCGGCGCTGATCAAGCAATTGCGTCCCGGCGGCATCCTGGTCGCACCGATCGGTCCGCCCGGCGAAGTGCAGGAATTGATCCGGCTCGTCGCCGGCGGGCCCGGCGAACCGCCGAACGTCGAGAAGCTGGCCGACGTGCGCTTCGTGCCGCTGATCCGGGGCAGGGCAGGCAACCTGTAGGCACCGGGTTGGCCGCAATCGCGACTCGGCAGTTGGTAAAGCCGTCATCCGCGGCGAGACCGCGGCGTGGCCTTGCCGTGGATCGACATTCGGCTGTTATCCCGGTCGGATCAGCCGTTGTCCGTCCCACCCAGCATCGGCAGCAGGAATCGTTCGACCGCGCGCCAATCGCCGGTCTTCAGCCCGAAGCCCGGCACGGCGGGGGCGAGCGCCAAGAACGTTGGATCGGCGATGAATTGGACGAGCACCGCATCGGGCAGGCTCGCGGCGGCGGATGCGAGGTTCCGCGGCGAATCGTCGATGAAGGCGACCGGCCTTCCGGCGGCGGC
>JARLIU010000162.1 GCA_031291595.1 Ancalomicrobiaceae bacterium
ATGGAAAAGCGCGTGCCGTGGCCGAGGCGGGAATTGAGCGAGATATGGTGGCCGAGCGCGCCGACCAGCCGCTGCACGATCGACAGCCCGAGCCCCAGGGCGATCTCGCCGTCGTGGGCCAGCCCCTTGCCGCGATGGAATTCCTCGAAGATCAGCGCATGCTGGTCGAGGGCGATGCCGGGACCGGTATCGACGACGTCGATCCTGACCGTCGATTGCCGCCGGCGGGCGCCGACCAGCACGCGACCCTTCTCGGTATATCGGAGCGCATTGCCGATCAGGTTCTGCAGGATGCGGGTGAGCATGATCGGGTCGGTCATGACGTGCTCGCTCGACGGCAGCACGGTCAGTTTCAGCTCCGAGCGGGCGGCGACGGGGGCGAAATCGGTGGCGAGATCGGCCAGAACTTCGCCGAGCGACACGCTTTCGACTTGCGGCACGGTGATGCCGGCATCGAGCTTGGAGATATCGAGGAGGGTTTTCAGCAGCGCCTCGATGGTCGCGAGCGCCCGCTCGATCTGGCGCGACAACCGGCGGCCGTTCTCCTGGCTCTGGATCTCCGACAGGGCGGAGATGGCGAGCTGCGCCGCGTTCAGAGGTTGCAGCAGATCGTGGCCGGCCTGGGCGAGGAAGCGGGTCTTGGATTTGTTGGCGCGCTCGGCGATGTCCTTGGCCAGCAGCAGCTGGTCGTTCATCTGCTCGAGCCGGCGCAGGGTCCGCGTCAACTCGTCGGTCCGGAGCCGCACCTGGCGTTCGAGGCCGATCGCCGTCTGGAACAGCGAGAATGCACTGCCCTGGCTGTCGAGCGAGCGTTCGGCCCGCTCGATCAGCACCGAATTGATCTTCTCGAGCCTGGCGATGCGGCCTTCCAGCTCGAGGATGCGCAGCTGCGCGTCGACGGGGGAGAGAACGAGACCGCGCGCCGGCGTCATGGCGGCGACTGCCGGTGGCCGAGCGCCACGCCGGTGAACGTGTGGTTCAGGTGCATGGCATTGAACTGTTCGCCGTAGGTGTAGAAGCCGAACACACGGAAGCGCCGGTAGATCTCGGCGATCTTCTGCTTTTCGTGGCGGGATTCGGCCTCCAGCCGCCGGTGGATGCAGTCGAACCCGAGGACGAAGTCGAGCCCGCCCAGATCCTCGTCGAGGTTGCACAGCGTCGCTTCGAGCGCCTCGGTCATGTTCTTCGGCTTGGCGACCGTCAGCACCACGCCGTTGTCGATGGCGCAGTAGAACGACAGGCTGCCGTCGGCATTCATCTTCTGGATGGAGCGGCAATAATATTCGCCACCGACGCGCACCAAGAGCGGATGGGAAGCAAATGCGGTGCCGTCGAGATGCTGCGGATCGAGGCCGGTCGCCTCGGCAAAGACTTTCTTCGCCGGCTCAGCATTGAACTCGGTGACGATCCGCATCTCGGGATCGCAGGCAGTGACCACCAGCTTCTTGGAGGTCGGCTCGAAATGGTCCGATTTGAACACGCGGAATGGCTGCGTCGTGCGGATGAGCAGGAGGATGCCGGCCTGGCGCAGCGCCTTGCCGTCGGCAATGACGAAGGTGTTGCGGAAGGCAAGATCGTCGCCCGAGGAACCGCCGACGAGCGGAATATCGTCGAGGGCGCCCTGCAGCGCCGACAACACCAGTTCCTCGCGCTGGCACAGGCCGTCGAGCATGGTGACGGCAAACAGATCGCCGGCAACGCCGCCGACCGTCGGGGCCAAGCGGCGGCGCAGCTCGGAAACCAGCTGGCTGCCATGCTCGATGCCGAAATCCTTCATGGATTCCAACGGTGCGGCGACGATGGCGAAGTCGCGCCGCGGGAACGCCATGGCGACGATGGAGGAATCGGTCGGCCCGTCGCGGCCGATCTCGCCGGCCGTGGAGCATCCGGCATGCTGGACGCCGGGCAGGTGGCGAGCAAGTGCGGCGACGATGTCCTCGGGCTGGTAGTGCGACGAGATGAACAGCACAAGAAAGCCGATGTCGCTGCCGGACAGTTCCCGGGCGATTTCCGCGATGGCGTCTTCGGCCCGTGTCGCGGACGAGGCGGCCACGGCCATCCCGGCATTCCGCGGCCAGGCAAGCGTGCCGGCCCCATCGGCGTGCAGTGCGCTCGATGCGTTCATCATGCCCGCAACCCTCCGCGACCGGCCTTGTCCCCGCGCTCATACGACTCGTCTGGAGCGTGTCTGCCTCGATCGGGCGCGCCCCGTCCGATCGGGACAGGCTCCGGGCACAGGTTCAAGCGGAATTATCTATCAGGCCGGCGCTTCGGCAAGCGAATAATGCAGCGCACGAGGACAGCGTATGCTCGATTGTGGAACTTTCGAACTATACCGGAGGTTTAGACTGGTCAGCGGCGGGCGCCTGGCGGCGGGTGGGAGCGCGGGCGCAAGCGTCGGAGGTGGCATATGTCACGGCGGATCGCCTCAGACTAAGTATGAATCCGAGTCTTGCGACTTTCGTGCTTTCGTTCTGGCCGGAGCATGAAGCTTTAGTCAGGTTGCGGCTATGGTGTTTCGCGGTTCCGGTCCATCATCTGCTGGCCGGTTGCACAGACGAGCCGAGGCGAAGGCGCCATGAACCGACCGTTTCGTTCCGCCATGGCGCCGGCCGGGCTCCGACCGCGCGGTGCCGATGCTGCGCGGCGGCGGCTGGGCGGCGTGACATTGGCGGCGCTCGGCGTCGTCTTCGGCAGTATCGGCACCTCGCCGCTCTATGCGGTCGACGAGATCTTCGCCGTCGGAGTTGCCCGCACGCCGGAGAACATCATCGGCGGCATCTCGCTGATCGTGTGGACACTCACCGTCGTCATCGCGGTCGAATATGCCGGCCTGATCCTCAAGGCGCAGAACGACGGCGAAGGCGGCGTGTTCGCGCTCTACGGCCTGTTGCACGATGGCCGGCGCTTCAGCGCTCGCCTGCTGCTATGGGCGCTGATGCTCGGCGCCGGGCTGCTCCTCGGCGACGGCATGCTGTCGCCGGCGATCAGCGTGCTGTCGGCGGTGGAAGGGCTTGCCGTGGCCATGCCGGCGGCGGCGAGTTTCATCGTGCCGGTGACGGTCGGTTTGCTGGTGCTGCTGTTCTCCATCCAGTTCCTGGGCACGGCCGGCATCGGCGGCGTGTTCGGTCCGGTCATCGGCCTGTGGTTTGCCGTCATCGCGGTGCTGGGCGCGCATGAGATCATCCTCCATCCGGCCATCCTTGCCGCCTTCAACCCGCTCTACGGTCTGCACTTTCTCAGCCATATCGGCTGGCACGACGCGCTCCTGCTGTTGGGTGCGCTGATGCTGGTCGTTACCGGCGGCGAGGCGCTCTATGCCGACGTCGGTCACTTCGGCATCGTGCCGATCCGCATCTCCTGGTTCGCGCTGGTGTTTCCGGCACTGATGCTCAACTATCTTGGACAGGGGGCCTATCTTCTCAGCGGCGCCCCGATCGCCGGCGGCAAACTGTTCTTCAGCCTGGTGCCGGGCGACTACGTGCTGCCGGTCGTCGTGCTCGCCACCTGCGCCGCCACCATCGCCTCGCAAGCGCTGATCTCCGGCGTGTTCTCGCTCAGCCTGCAGGCGATCCGCCTCGGCCTGTTCCCGCGCATCGCCATCCTGCACACCCATCAGGCGCACGCCGGCCAGATCTATGTGCCGTTCGTCAACTGGGCGCTGCTCACCGGTGCCATCATCCTCGTCATGGTGTTCGGCTCGAGCCGGGGGCTGGCGGCGGCCTACGGGCTGGCGGTCGCCGGCGTCATGCTGATCACCGCGATCGCCATGTATTTCGTCGCCCGCCACATCTGGAAATGGAGCCTGACCGCGACCAACCTGGTCTGGGGCGGGCTGTCGGCGGTCAACGGCGCCTTTCTGGCGGCGAGCTCGCTGAAATTCCACGAGGGCGGCTTCGTGCCGGTGGTGGTGGGCTTGGCCGTCTTCACCGTGATGGGCACCTGGCGCTGGGGCCGCAAGGCGACCTTTGCCGCCTATTCGGCCAAAGCTTCCATGACGATCGAGGAACTGGTGGCCTTGCACCGCGCCAGCCCGAACTTCATGGAACGCAACGCCGTGATCATGGCGGCCAAGCCGTTGCGCAGCATGAGCGACCGGGCGCCGGCACTGATCCACATGCTGTGGGAGCGCTGCGGGCTGTTGCCGCGCAACCTGATCTTCGTCGAGGTCACTCACCGCAAGGTGCCCTACATCAAGGACGATCGCTACCGCGTCATCGTGTTCGACCGCGACCGGGATCGCGGCTCGATCATCGGCGTCGAACTGAGCTTCGGCTTCATGGAGGAGCCGAACGTCGAGCGGCTGTTGGAAGATCTGGCGCGGCACGACGAGATCGATCTGCCGACCGACCGGCGCAGTTGGATCGTGCATGTGGCGCACGAGAACCTGTTGCCGTCGCGCACCATGAATTTTCTGAAGCGCCTGCGCTTTGCGCTGTTCGTATTCCTCAGACAAATCTCACGGCCCGGCTATCTCTACTATGGGCTCGGCGACCAGCTGCATCTGTCGGCCGAGATCATCCCGGTCCGGGTAAGGTGAGACGCGGATCGCCGATTTCTGCGCCGTGCGAACGCGCCGCTCTGGTTGGGCGTCCCGGCGTCTCGCAGAAGTCTGCCTGCCTGATCGTACGCCACCGGCCATGGACGCGGTCTCGCGGCGTTGATCGCTGCGCGCCAAGTCGATCGCGAAAACGACCACCGGCGTTATTGCCGGTGCAGTCCGTCCGGCCGCACTCCTGACAGATCCGGACGTTGCCGCTATATAGGGTAGCGAGAGCGGGCGCCTCCGACGCGCCGCCCCCTCGTGTGACCGACGTGCCGAATTGGGTGCGGCGGCGTTCATCTATTGGCGGAAGGCTGATTGCCATGTCGACGACGATTTCCAGCGATGGTCTCAGTCCACGCAAGAAGCGGGCGCTGTATCAGGCTTGGCATCGCGGCACCAAGGAGATGGACCTGCTGCTCGGCCAGTTCGCCGATGCGGCGCTTGCCACAATGAGCGAGGCCGAGATGGACGCGTTCGAGGCGATCCTCAACGAGACCGACCGTGATCTGTTCTCCTGGGTGGTCGGCTCCGAGCCGGCGGGGTCATCCGGCGAGACCACCGTGTTCAAGCAGTTCCTCGCCTTCCATGCGGGCAAGAAGGGGACGGCGGCGTGAGGCCGACAAGCGGCACTTGACCCCCCATCCGGCCTTCGGCCACCTTCCCCCACAAGGGGGGAAGGGGCTGAGACACCGTCCGTCGAAGCCACGGACTTTTCGGTCGCGGCTCCTTCGCCTTTCCCCTTTGTGGGGGAAGGTGGCCGAAGGCCGGATGGGGGGTGACAGGCGCCGAGAGCGTCGTACTCCCATACGATGACAGCAACACCACCTTCCAGGATCCCGCCGTGACCGCCTTCGCCAATCTGTTCGCCAAGACCCCGCATGTGACGCTGACGAGCGTGCCCGACGGCCTGGAAGGGCTGGCGATCGGCGATATCGCGCGTGCCGAAGGGGCGAAGGCCGGCAAACCGAGCGTCATGGTCATCCTGCGCGACGGCCACCGGCTGGCTGCGATGGAACAGGCGCTGGCGTTCTACGCACCGGATGTGGCGGTCATTTCCTTCCCCGCCTGGGATTGCCAGCCCTACGACCGCGTCTCGCCCAACGCCGGCGTCGTCGCCCGCCGCATGACGGCCTTGTCGCATCTCGCCCGTCCGCGCCAGACCGGCAAGCCGCTGGTGCTGTTGACGACAGTCAATGCCGCCATCCAGCGCGTGCCGGCCGCCGGCCTCGTCGGCGCCGAGACCTTCGCCGCCGCCCCGGGCAATCAGCTGGATATGGC
>JARLIU010000163.1 GCA_031291595.1 Ancalomicrobiaceae bacterium
GGCGAGCCGTGCCGCACCGAAGGCGGGGCCTTTTGCGCCGCCTTTCAACAGCCGCAACGGCTTGTCGAGCGCCGAGGCGACGATCTCGGCCCACAGCCGGCTCCTCGCGCCGCCGCCGATGAAAGCGTAGGACTGTGCCGGCGCGCCGGCTGCGGCGAGTGCGTTCTGCGCGTCGAGCATGGTGAAGGCGACCCCCTCCAGCACGGACTGGACGAGATCGGCGCGACTGGCACCGCCGTCCATGCCGAACAGCACGCCGCGCGCATCGGCATCGTTGTGCGGCGTGCGCTCGCCCTGCAGATACGGCAGGAAGGTCACCGGCGAGATGGGTTTCGCCGCCGCTTCCACCTCGGCGAGCAGGGTGGCGTTGTCGGCCTGCATCGTCGCGGCGATCCAGGCGAGCGCCGAGGCGCCGTTTAGCATGGCGCCCATCTGGAACCAGCGCCCCGGCAGCGCATGGGCGAAGGCGTGCACCAGGGCCGCCGGATTGGGGGCGTAGCGGGCGGTGGTCACGAACACCTGGCACGACGTGCCGAGCGAGATGAAGCTGTCGCCGTCGTTGACCGAGCCGATGCCGACGGCGCCGGCTGCCGCATCGCCGCCGCCGGCCGCGACCGGGATGCCGGCGGGCAATCCCAGCGTTTCGGCCGCGGCGCGGGTCAGGAAACCGCTGACGGCGGTGCCTTCGAGCAGTGTCGGCAGCTGCTCGCGCCTGAGCCCGACCGCATCGAGCGCCGGCTGCCACCAGTCGCGGCGAGCTTCGTCGAGCAGCAGCGCGCCAGCCGCGTCGCACATATCGGTGGCATAGGTACCGGTCAATTGGAGCCGCACGTAATCCTTGGGCAGCAGCACATGCGCAAGCGCCGCGTGAACGTCGGGGCGGTGGCGCGCCAGCCACAACAGCTTCGGCAGTAGGAACCCCGGCATGGACGGCACGCCGGTCGCCTCGGCGAGCCCGGCAACGCTGGCATTCAGTTCGGCGCATTCGGCGACCGAGCGACCGTCGTTCCACAGGATCGCCGGGGCAAGCGGACGGTCGTCTGCACCGAGCAGCACCGCGCCGTGCATCTGCCCGGACAGTCCGATGGCGGCGACGTCGGCGAGCCGCGCGCCGATGGCCGCGGCGAGGCGGGAAATCGCCTCGCACGTGGCCAGCCACCAGGCGTCGGGATCCTGCTCAGCCCAGCCCGGCTGCGGACGCGACAGGGCGAGCGGCACCTCGGCCTCCGCCAGGAGTTGCTCGTCCTCGTCGACGACGAGCGCCTTGACGGCCGAAGTGCCGATGTCGATACCGAGATACAGCGTCACGATCGCCTCTTGTTGCCAATGTCCCGCCCGATCCGCGTCCACTCTACGTCGCTCAGGCCCGTTCATGCACCTTGGCGCGTGCGCGGATGCAGGGTGCGCCCTGGCCCGGCAGACCGCGTGTCATGGGCATTCCTCGTGTCTCCAAGCCCGGCCAAGGCGGACGGGCCGCAGGGTGCCGGCTTTCAGCCGATGATGCATTTGACGAGCGGCGGACCGATGGATCGGGTGGACCGGCGCACCTCCAGCCGACAGCTGAAGACCAGCCGTTCGGCCGCGCCGCCCGGCGAGGCCATGCGCCGCTTGAGCAGATCCCACGCGGCACGTCCCAACATGTCGAGCGGCTGGCGGACGGCAGTGATGGGCGGCGTCGAGGCCGTCATCCAGGCGTAGTCGTCGAAGCCGACGAGCGAGACGTCGTCCGGCACGGCGAGGCCGAGATCGCGTGCCGCCGACAGCACGCCGAGCGTCGCGGTGCTGGTGAGCGCGATGATGCCGGTGGCGCGATCCTCGGCGGAGGAGAGGTGCGGCGCCAGGATGGTCGGGACCACCTCCAAGGTTTGGCCGACTTCGACGATCGACGGCGCCGGCAGACCGGCCTCGGCTAGCGCCTGTTGCACGCCCTCGCAGCGCTCGCGGATGTTGGCGAGTTGCAGCGAGGAGGCGCAGACCAGCAGGTGGCGATGGCCGAAGCCGATGAGGTGGTCGGCCGCCATGCGCGCGGCGGCGCGATTGTTGACCGAAACATGGGAGATGGCGTCGGCCCCGGCGATGCGGTCGACGGCGACCACCGGCGCGCCGGAGAAATCGGTCAGGTCGCGCGCCGGGAAAGCATCGGTGCAGGGCACGACGATCAGGCCGGACGGACGCCACGACAGCATGGCGGCGATGCGCGCGCGCTCCTGCGCCTCGTCGCCGTTGGAAGAGGACACGATGATGTCGTAGCCCTCACCCTGCACAGCGCGTTCGACCGCGGCGATGAAGCCGGTGAAGAACGGATTGTCGAGGCTCGGCACGACGATGGCGACGACGGCAGCCCGGCCGGTGCGCAGTTGCGAGGCGGCGCGATCGATCTGGTAGTCGAGTTCGGCGGCGACCTGGCGCACGCGTCTGGCCAGTTCCGGATCGACTGCCTTGCGGTTGCCGAGCACGTTGGAAACGGTCGCCGTGGAGACACCGGCCCTTATGGCCACATCCCGCATGGTCGTGGCGCGTCGCGACACCATTCTCGCCTCCGCCACGCACTGCGGCGGTCCTCGCTTTGCACGCCGTCGCTCAGCACGGCAAGTCTTGTTCCCGCCGCCGGGCGCGGTGCACTTTTAGTTTCCCGCCGCTGGGCGCGGCGGGGGGGGCGTTTGCTCTCCACCGACCTCGCGGCGATGACGACCGTCTTATAAATCGATTTACGTAAAACGATTAATCCACCTCGCCACACGGGTCAAGCGCTGGGGCCGGCACGTCATCGCGCACCGACGTACCTGTCGTTTGGCCGGCACCCCCCCGCGGAAAGTACGCCTCAGTGCTCCTTCCGGGAAACGCCCATGTCGCTGACACACCCTCCCGTCTTGGCCTTAACCGCCCGGAACGTATCGTCGCTGACACCGCCCGTACAGCCATTGGGAAGCGGTGAGCCGCAGCGCAGCTTAGCGCCCGCCCCTTTCCCCACGGCCCCGCGCTGGTGGTCCGACTCCGACATCTGCGCGCCCCTTGCCGCACGGGCTCAAGCAAATGTCGGAGTCAAAGGACCACTGGCAACCTATTGACTCCAGCGGAGCTTTGAATTCGACATTTGAGTTCGTCTCTCGCCGCGCGCTGGGGCTCACATGTCGAATTCGCTTCACTCGCCGACCGACCGCAACGGCGCGGACCATCATCGCGCTGTCACGCGGCGTTGCTAGAGAGCGTGCCTCGTTTCCCAGCCGCCCCGGAGGGCTCCATGCCGATTCTCGATGGATTGCCGATCCTCGGCGCCGCCCTGACGCTGAACACCCTGGCGCAGCATCGCGACTGGATCCTCGACAAGCAGCGCGACCTCGAACTGCAGGATTTTTGCGAGCTCGACGTACTCGACGGCGACTGGCGCAGCACCGCTGAGGAGGTCAAGCGGCTGCTGACTGGCTACGAGGGCCGGCTCGGCATCCACGGGCCGTTCTGGAGCCTGGCGCTCGATGCGGTCGACCCCATGGTGCGCGCCGTCGTCACCCGGCGGCTGCTGCAGGGGCTGGAGATCTGCGAAGCGCTCGGAGCGACGCAGATGGTCATCCATTCGCCCTACACCACCTGGGACCACGCCAATCTCGACATCTATCCGAACGCCCGCGACAAGAAGATCGACCTCGTGCACGATACGCTGGCGACCGTCGTGCCACGGGCCGAAGACATCGGCGTCGAACTGGTGATCGAGAACATCGAGGATATCGACCCCTACGCCCGCGTCGAACTGGCGGAGAGCTTCGACAGCGACGGCGTGCTGGTGTCGATCGACACCGGCCACGCGCTCTATGCGCACATGAGCCATGGTGCACCGCCGGTCGACTTCTTTGTCCAGGCGGCCGACGACCTCCTCGCCCATATCCACCTGCAGGATGCCGACGGCTATGCCGACCGCCACTGGCAGCCGGGCGACGGCGTGGTCAATTGGCGCGCCGTGTTTGCCGCCATCGCTCAAATTGACGCCGACCCGCGGCTGATCATCGAGGTCAGAGATCCGCGCCAACTGATGCGCGGTGTCGCCTATCTCACCGGCCTCGGGCTCGCGGTCTGAGCATCGGAGGCTGAAGCCCGCCGCGGTTCACGGCGGCCGCAGGCCGAGCTTCTTCATCTTGTCGTGCAGCGTCGTCTTGGGGATGCGCAAGCCTTGCGCGGCGAGCGTCATGTTGTCGCCGCTCGACCTCAGGGCATCGACGATCATCGCCCGCTCGAACGCGTCCATCGCCTGCGGCAGCGACCGCGCCTCGGCCTCGACCGGATCGGCAAACGGCGGGAAGCCCATCTCGATGCCGAGCACGCAACGATCGGCGACGTTCCTCAGTTCGCGCACGTTGCCGGGCCAGCTGTAGGCCATCAGCACCTGCATTTTGGCCGGCGGCATTTCCGGCACCGGCCGGCCGTGCGTAGCGCCCAGCTGCTCGAGGAAATGGCCGAACAGCAACGGAATATCCTCGCGGCGTTGCCGCAAGGGGGGAAGCAGCAGCGAGGCGACGTTGAGGCGGTAATAGAGATCGGAGCGGAAGCGGCCGTCGGCGGAGAGAACGCCGAGGTCGGATTTGGTGGCGGCAATGACGCGACAATCGACGGCCAAGGCGACATTCGACCCGAGCCGCTCCAGCGTGCGTTCCTGCAGCACCCGCAACAGCTTGATCTGCAGGGAGGCCGGCATCGATTCGATCTCGTCGAGGAACAGCGTGCCGCCGCTGGCGTACTCGATCTTGCCGATGCGCCGCTTGGCCGCGCCAGTGAAGGCCCCGGCCTCGTGGCCGAAGATCTCGCTCTCGACCAGGCTCTCCGGCAGGCCGCCGCAGTTCAAGGCGACGAAATGGCCTTTGCGGCGGGGCGACAGGTCGTGCAGGCAACGGGCGATGAGCTCCTTGCCGGTACCGGTCTCGCCGTTGATCAGCACGGAGGCACTGGTGTCGGAGAGGTCCTGTACCAGCCGCCGCAAGCGCAGGATCCCGTCGGAATGGCCGATGATGCGTGATTCCAGCCGGTTGCGGTCGTTCAGCTGGTGGCGCAGCGCCCGCACTTCCAGCGTCAGCGCGCGCTTTTCCAGGGCACGGCGGACGACGTCGACCAGGAACTCGGGCGCGAACGGCTTCTCGATGAAATCATAGGCGCCGAGCTTCATCGCCTGTACGGCAAGCGACACGTCGCCATGGCCGGTGATCAGCACCACCGGCAGGTCGGCATCGATCGAGCGGACCTCGTTCAGCACGTGCAGTCCGTCGCGGCCGGGCAGGCGGACGTCGGTGACGACGACGCCGGGCTGCGCGCGGCGCACGAGCGCCAGGCCCGCCTCGGCACAGCCGGCGCCGACGGTGGCGATGCCTTCCAATTGCAGCGCCTGCTCGCAGCCGAGCCGGACGTCGGGATCGTCGTCGATGACGAGGGCCAGTGCCGTCATGCGTCCTCTCCCTGCGTCCGGGGCAGCGTCAAGGTGAAGCGCGCGCCGCGGTCCTCGACGTTCTCTGCCGCGATGGTACCGCCGAAATCGCGGATGATGCCGGCGGAAATCGCCAACCCGAGCCCCAGCCCGGCGCCCGGCGCCTTGGTGGTGAAGAACGGCTCGAACAGGTGGGCCAGGAGTTCGTCGGCCAGGCCCGGACCGTTGTCGCGGATCTCGATCACCGTCTCCGCCCCTGCCCGTCGCGCCGACAACAGCAGTCGTCGCTCGCCCGGCCCGTCCATGGCGTCGAGCGCGTTGCCGATGAGGTTGACCAGCACCTGCTCGAAGCGGTTGGGGTCGCACCAGACGACGGCCCCCTCCTCGATATCGGCCGTGACCAGCACGCTGCCGCGCTCGATGCGATGATTGGTGAGGAACAGCGCGTTGTCGATGGACCGGCGCACCGAAACCACCTGCGCCTCGCCGGAGGATTTGCGGGCAAAGCTCTTCAGTTCGCCGGTCAAGCGGCCCATGCGTTCGACCAACTGCCGGATGCGTTCGAGATTGGCCTTGGCAGTCAAGGGATCGTCGCGATCGAGGAACTTGATGGTGTTGCCGGAGAGCGTCGACAGCGCAGCGAGCGGCTGGTTGAGTTCGTGCGCGATGCCGGCGGACAATTGGCCGAGTACCGCCAGCTTGCCGGCCTGCACCAGACTGGCCTGGGCGTCGCGCAGCGTGCGCTCGGCCCGCGCCCGCTCCTCGACCTCCTCGACCAGCCGGGCATTGGCCAGTACCAGCGCGGCGGTGCGTTCGCCGACGATCCGCTCGAGACCATCGTGGGCGAGCTGCAGGGCGGCGCGTGCCGCGATGATCTCGCGCACGTGGCGCTGGCGCTGCAGGAAGGTGGCGAGCGCACCGACGACGAACAGCGCGGCGAGCGCGGCCAAGGCGGCGCGGCTGCGCGCCAGTCCGACGGCTTCGGTCAGGTCCGACAGCACGGTCAGATGCCACGGCGTGCCGGGCATCGGCCGCGTCTGGGCCAGGAATACCGCTTCAGCCGAGCCGGCGGCGGCGCCCATGGCCGACTTCGGCAAAGTGACGACGCTGTTGGCCGCGTCGAGCCGGCGGGTGACGACCATGCCGACAGGGAGAAGCGAGCGGCCGTTGTACTGCTGCGCGTCGGCGATCGCCGCGCGTTCGATCGCCGATAGCGGCCGGAGCGTCTGGTACTTCCAGGAGGGGATTGAACTGAGCACGACGACGCCGTGTTCGTCGGAGACGAGAACCGGCGCCTCGGCCGACGCCCAGGAGCGCTCGAGCTGTTCGAGCCCGACTTTCACCACGCTGGTGCCGATCACCTGGTCTCCGTCGTGCAGCGCGGTCGACAGGAAATAGCCGGGCTCGTTGTTGGTGGTGCCGATGCCATAGAAGCGCTCGATGTGGTCGATGCCGGCGTTGCGGTAGTACGGCCGGTAGCTCAGGTCGCGGCCGACGAAACTGTCCGGCTGGTTCCAGTTGGACGAGGCGATGCAGCGCCCGGTCTTGTCGAGGATGTAGACCGCGAGCGTGCCGATGCGGGCGTTCAGCCGTTCCAGATAGCGGTCGGCGACGACGGCGCGTTCGGGATCGTCGGGCGCGGCGACGAGGTCGGCGA
>JARLIU010000164.1 GCA_031291595.1 Ancalomicrobiaceae bacterium
ATATAAATGCGTCACACCGGACGAAAAGACAGTTCGCAAATTCGTGGGGGTTGGCAATGGGGAAGCAAGCGCAGCACCGGTAATCGCATAGGAATAAGACGCGAGAGTCGAGAGATCTTGCACCCCTCCGCCATAGATGTTGTACGACTGGAATTTCAGGTAGATCGTCGATCCGATGCGGTCCTGCGTAAAACGGACCTTGCCAATGGCATCATCGAGACGGGCAAAGGAACTCGCGGCGGCATGAGTTGCAATCGTCGAAGCGTAGGCACCTCGAACGAGAGGAGCCAGCGAATAGGCGTTTGCGCCGGTGAGCGTCGCCGTCTGGTAGGCGATGATCTCGCCATCGACAAAGCAGACCGTGGTCAGGCCGGTCATATCGATGGTGGAGCCGGAAGCAAGCGCACCCGCGCTTTCAGCCAGCGACACCGCGAGCGTATTGGTATTGTCTATCGTCTGGCCGGCAAGATTTGCGGAGATAGACGGCAGCGAGGCCGTCAATACGCCCATGCGCGCCGGCGAGGCGACATCGGCAACCTCAATAAATGTGCCCGCCGGATCGTAGGAGACCCAAACCTTGCAGCCTCCCCAGAGGGCCGTATTCTGGCCGGACACCGCCGCCCAGATCTCGAGCGCGCCAGCGAGTTGGTCCGGCGGCTCGAATAGGATCGGCGGATTGAGCAGGCCGGGCTCGACGTTGATGTTGCGGGCGCTGCCAAGCGATTTCTGTCGGGCATAGAGCGGCGGCGCGGCATAGCCGAGAAACTCCTCGGCGACGAACGTCAGAGAGCGATCGCTGTTCTCCGTTTTTTCGGTGATGCGAACCGGTTGCCGGTTGAGGCCGAGATAAGGATCCGTCAGCGTGACGATGTCCTTGACGGGCTCGAGCCGGATGAACTGCGCCGGCAACGTGAACTGGTAGGTCGTCTGCACCTTTTCGCGCTGCATCTGCAACGCCGCCGAGCTTGATGCCGCGGCAGCGAGGCAAAAAAAGTGATGCGAGCGCAGGTCGGCGGCGCGCAACCGGTTCGACGCGACAATCGACACGTCGTCGGATTCGTAGATCGTCACCGGGTTGTAGAGATTGGACCGGTCGAGATATTCCAGCGGCAGTCGGTTGGGGACGAGCTGCGGATCCTTGCGCGAGGAGGCGATCGGCGTGTCGCCGCTTTCGTTTCCAAGCGATCCCTGGTTGACCAGGAAATCACCCGTCGTCAAGTCGTAGATCGGCGTCACGACCGGCACGTAGGTATAGCCGTTGCCACTCACCGTCTGATCGGCATATGGCGCAATCGTCAGTTTGCCGCCGGACCAGACGAAATCGGCCGCCGTCCCCGTCATCAGGTCGGACAGATGCGACTGCAGCGCCGTTTGGCCGGTCAAGACCGGCGAGATCATCATACTGAGGGCGCGACACCAAGTGCGATAGTCGGTCAGGCCATCGAGTAGCGTCGTCGGAAAGCCAACACCCCAATCAGCATTGGTGAGGGCCGCCGTGATCCAATCCGCCGGGTTGGCATCGGGGCCGAGCGCAGGAATGTCGCTGTTGATCCCCCAGAGGATTTCGAATGAAAAATTAGGCAGGCTGGCCGAATTGCCCAGCCCGAAGTTGGCGAAGCATGCAAGCGCCTCGCCGCGGTAGGCTAACGCCTGCGTCGGATGGTTAGACGTCAGAAACGACCACGGCGCTTGCGTGTAGCTGCCAAGAATGAACGTCGCACCGTAGATGTTGCCATAGGTTGGCGAGATGCCGAGCGCCTCGAGGTCAGCCAACACCGAGGCGGGCGGTGTGACGAGGAAGTCGATCGCATTGCCGTTGATGATCGACTGCACGCCGACAATCGGGCCATCGCCAAGCGAAAGAATGAACGAGGACGAGTAATTGTAGGTCCCCGTGCTGCCTTTGCCCGTCGACCCGCTGCCGCCTTTACCTCCGGATTTAGCTGGCGACGCGCTGAAGTCCCCCGTCCATGGCACGTTGCCGGTTAGGCGATTCTGTCCGGCACCGATTGCTTTCGGCCGGCCCTGAAGCGACGATTGGATGCGCAGCGCAAAGTCGGCGTGTGCCGGGTTGTTGGTCCGGGATCCGAGCCGTAGGAAGCCGGTCATGCGCCATCACCAGAACGAATAGAATTTGACCTTGCGGCCGACCAGATCCTGCTCATCTCCAGGCGTCTCGCAGACGCACCCGAACGTTTTGAAGGCATGAATCACCTTCCCCGGCCATTCGACGATGAAAGCGCCGTGCGCATAGCTGCGGCCGACGTGATAGAGCACGATGTCGCCCAGCCCTGCGTCGGCTTCGGCGATCTGGTGGGCAAAACGCTGCACGTAGGATTCAAACAAGCCGACGTCGGTATGCAACATGAACTGCGGCGAGTAGTGCTCGATCGCCACTCTATCGACCAAGCCGGCCTCTTCCGCCGCCCGCGCCAGGAAGTGCGCGCAGTCGCAGCCGACGCCCTTGAGCCCCTGATTGTCATGGAACGGCGTTCCGCTCCAACCGCGCGCCACCTCGATCAGGTGCGCGCGCTCTTCGGCTTCGGTCATCCTATCAAGCTCCCAAGGTAACTTCCGGCACGGGGATATAGGGATTTCCGCCAAAGTTGACGAGATTAGCGAATGCCGTGCACGTCGCCATCGACTTATCGCAGCCTGCCGTCAGGCTAAACGTGTCGCCGACGGCGATCGGGAAGGGGAATGGATTGCGCAGTGCCGCCGTTGACGCGCCATCCCAGGCGGTCACCATGCGCGAGAATCCGGAATTGGCGCCGCTTGTCATGGTCAGGATGCCGAGCAAAAAGGTCCCGGAGCCTGCAGGCGCCGACAGAGTGGCAACAAGCTCGTTGGCGCTAGATCCGGAGAGGGCCGTGCCCGTCGCCGTGTAGGACGCCGCTGAGAGCGTACAGCGGGCATCATAGAGTTTGTGCCGACAGGAGCCTTGATAGAGGTTACGCGGCATCTGCTGTGACAGGATCGACTTGTAGTCGTTGATGGTCAGGAACGCCGCCGTCCGTGTCAGATCGACTTGGCCGACTTGGCCGCGGAAAATGCAAATTGTGCCGACCGGAACAGCCCCACCATTTGGCAGAGGGTAGATTGGCATGGTCGAGAAGTAGGCGCGAGACACGATGACGTCAGCATAGTCGAGATAGCCGAGGCGCGCCGCCTGCAACCACGGCACCGAGCCGATAGTGTCAGGGAACGTCGCCCCGGTTACCGCATCGATGGCGCGCGGCGAGATCTTGATCTGCCAGGAATCGCTATCGAGCCCAGCCTTCCAATGCCCGAGCGCCTTGGCTCCTTCATCATCGAGCGGAAACGGCGTCCATGCAATGCCGGAATGCCAGAGCGAGCCGGACCCGGTCCACGATGGCATGTCCCAGATGGTCGAGGTCGGCGCCTCGATGACAAACGGCGCGGTCGTGTAGGTGAGCTGCTGACCTCCGCTGAGCGAGAACGTGTAGAGGTCAAATTGAATCAGCGGCGTTTGGCCGCCGGTCCAGTTCAGCAAAGCCTCAAGCGCGCTCGAGCACGGGATCATGGGTTGATCTCGCTCGAAAATTTCAACGATTTGAGGCTATAGACCGACTTGAACATGTGGTCGAAGTCGACCGAGTCCTCATCGAACCGGCAGAGCCATTGATAGGAGCCGGTCCATGTCAGCGCGGCACTCGATGCCGGCGCCGACGTGAACGTGACCACGCCCTTGCCGCCGAGCGAATAGATCGTGGGAGAGACGGTCGACCCGGCGACGGCGATCGAGGTGATCGTTGGCAACAGCACGGGCTCAACAAATCCGCCAAGCGAGCGGACCAACTGGAATGCGGTGGTCGTGCCGTCGCCCGTGCCAAATCTTTGATTGGTGGCCGCGTTGTCGTCGCGGTCGGTATAGCCGAAGCACGTGCCCTGCGTCAGGCTCGACAGGATGAATGTGGCCAACGTCTGAAACTCGACGCTCACCCCGTCCCATCCAAGATCGCGCAGAAAGTTTGCCTTCAGCGTCCACGTCCACCGCGGGAACGGCCAACGAGGCAGCTGAGTGCGAGCGCCTGAGATCGCCTCCTGTCTGTCCGACTTGATCATCATCGCCCGGGTGAAGGCGGCATCTAGCCCGGGGATGGAAGGGAAGGACGCAGTCATGGCCTACCCCTAAAATGATGTCCGCAGCGACTGATTAGCGTTCATCACGTCGCGCACCGTCTGAGCCAGCGCACGCCCATTGTTGCGGAAGAGTTGCGCCACGCTCTGCGCATCGGTGGCGTGAACGTGCAGATGCATGTCGCCGCCGGACGCCTGTACATCGCCGCCCTGGCCGCCGCGCCCGGCGGCAAGCGCATCAAGAGCGGCAGATGGCGGCCCGGCCGGAATGACCTTCTCGCCCTGATGGATCAGCGCGACCATGTCGGCGGGCACGCTCCATGCGCCCTTGTCGAACGAGCCGAAGGCTTCGACGCCGGCAAACGCTACGGCAGCGGCGGCCGGCGCCAGCACCGGGCCGATAAGCGGAACCCCGGCCATGGCGGCATAAGCCCCGGCGGCGGCGCGGGCGGCGTCGCCCTGGATCGTCGTCGCGTTGATCGCCTTCTGTGCGGCGACGCCGACGCCAATGGTCGCCGTCTGGGCGCTTGTCGCCGCGACCGTCGCGCCGGTCTGGGCCGTCAGCCCAAGGATGTTGGCAGCAATCACGGCGGCATGTTCGGCCGCCCATTTGATGCAGAACTTGATGACGTCCTCGATGCCGGAAGCCGCCATATTTTTGAACGCCTGGGCAATCGACGTGGTACCGCGCAACACGCCATTGACCTGACTGTTGATCATGCCGGCAACCGTGTCGCCATACGAGCGCCAGTCGGAGACGGTCTTTTCAATGCCTTCCTGCTGGATCTTCTGGATCGCGGCGGCATTCTGCGCCGCCATCTGCCGCAGCTGTTCGTTCAACTTGGCCTTTTGCGCCAACGTCAGATTGGAAAGTTCAAGTTCCTTCTGAACGATCGACTGTTCGGCCTTGAGTTCGTCGTTGAGTGCGGCAACGGTCATCGAGACCTTTTGCGCCTCGGTAATCTGGTGCCGGCGCGCCAAGCTGTCGATGGCCGAAATCTGCTGCTTCGTCGCATCTTCCGTCGCTCGGACCTGCCCCTGCGCTGCTTCCATCGTCGCGGCAAGCGCGTCGCGGGCGGCTTTTTCTGCCTCCTTCGCCTGCTTTTGCGCCTCAAGATTGATGGCCGGCGTCGCCGCCTTATGGGCTTCAACCACTTCCTTTGTCTTGATTCCCCAGATTTCGGCGTATTCTTTGGCCGCGGTATCAACCGACTTGACGAGACGGATCGCGCCTTCGCGGCCGGCGTCCCCCATGCGGTCGGTGGCGCGCTTCAGATCCTCGTTGGCGGCAGAGAAGTCGAAGACACCCTTGAAGGAATCGTTGATGCGCTTGCCAGAGGCGACCATGTCGGTACCGAGCGCGGTAAACGCCTGTTTTGCGCCGGAGAAATTCAAGATCATCGTATTGCCGATGATGGCGCCCAGCCCCATGAACTGGTTGCCAACCGACTTCACCGCTTCCGCGCCGGCGGTGACGAGTCCGGTGAAGAATGCCGGGACAGATGCCGCCAGCACTTTGAAGACATCACCGATCGCCTCGCCGAGCCCGATGAAGCCGGCGATCACCACCTTTACGCCGGCCTCGCCGACAATCTCGAATTGCGTTAGGCCAAAGATGGCCGCCGACAGGACCTGCTCTAACACCTGAACTTGCACGGCCGCGGCCTTCAACGTGCCGGCCAGCAGACCGCCATTCTTGACCGCAGCCGAAAAGTCCTCAGCGAGATCAATCAGGATGCGGTTGAGACCATTCACCGAGTCAATGAAGGGAATGAAGCTCTGCAGCGCGTCGCCGCGGATGGCCGCGCCCAATTCGACGAAGCCATGCTGCATTTCGACGAGGCGCCCCGTCGTCGTCTCATCCAGCTTCGAATTGGTGGCCTCCAACTTCTCCTTCAGTTCCTCGAACCCGCGCGCGCCTTCATCGAGAAGGGGAAGAAGCTCGATGAAGCCGCGATTGATAGCCGTCAGTGCCGCCGTTTTGTTGGTGCCGTCGGCAAAGTGAGAGACGGCGTTCGCCATTTTGTCCAATTGCTCGGGCAGCGGCAGGCCGATCAACTCTTTGGCGTCGACGCCGAGCGCCTTCAGCCCAGCCGCAGCCGGGCTCGTGCCGGCCGCGGCCTTGGCAAGCGACAATTCAAAGCGAGACATCGTCTGCGTCAGGCTTTCCGTATTGGTGCCCGTCATTTCCGCAGCGAAATTCAGTTCGCCGACTTGTTCGCTGGTCAAGCCGAGGATCTTTTGCGTGCGCTCCGTCTTCTCACCCAATTCGCCCATCTGACGGACAAACTCGATGACCTTTTCGACGGCAAACGCAGCGGCAAATAGCTCGACCATTTCGCTGAGCGACGCCTTGACCGCAGAAAGCGGGCCGAGCATGCCGTTGAGGCCGCCAACCATGTTTTCGAGGACGCCGCCATCCTCATGCGACAATTCCTTCTTGAGGCCGGTTGCCTTTTCTTTCGCCTCGGCCATTTCGGCGCCGAGCGCCTTCATCTTGGCCCCGAGCTCGCTATCCGCCGATGCGCCGGTGGTGCGCATTTCCTCGGCGAGGGTCCGCAGCTCCCTTGCCATCGCCTTGACGTTCGACTGGGCAAGCGCCAGCGCCGCTTCGAGATCGCCGGTATCGGCGCCGAAGGCGACATAGATGTCGGAAGCCATGGCGATCCTCAGTCTTTCACGCCGGGAAACCAGCGATCGAGGTGCTTGAACATTTCGCCGGTGGCTTCGACCGCTTCATCGAAGCTCATCTGCGGCACGCGCGGCTCGGGCGGTTTCCAGCCCCAAGCCATAGCCAGGACACGCAGCATCGCGCCCGGCGGCGGATTGCGCGACCAATAGGCACAGAGGTCGAGATATTCCGCCAAAGTCGTGTCGCGCGCCTGCTGCGGCGTGTAACCGCACTCGGTCTGCAGCCGACCGAGCATGTCGACGAAGTCCGCGTCGGTCAGGACCGCGGCTTCGCCGACTTTTTTCCCGGCGTGCCATCCTCGCTGTTCGATGCGGCGGGGCGAAGGCCGGAGAATGCCTGGATCGCCTCGCTTGCCGCCCGAAGCTCCTCGAAGGTGCATGCGAGCTCTTCGATATCGCCAATCGTCGGGTCGGCACGTTCGAACAACACGACAGCGACGGACAAGCCGTAGCCGAGCGTGTCGTCGAGTTCGTCAGGTGCGGCCATGCCGTCCGGAGAGGCGATAGGCGGGGCTGCGGCGTGCCGCTGCGTCAATAGCATCATCCGGCGCTGTTGGCCAAGCGTCAGATGCGGAACGCGGTAGGAGGCACCACCGAGCTTAACCTCGACGGTCGGCGTGCCGGGGGCGATCGTCTCAGCCATCAGCTCAGATCCCCAACCGACAGCGTGCCGATGTTGCCGGTGCCGTCATCCATGACAGTCATGTCGAATTCGGGGATGGTCCAATCCGACGTCTTGGAGGCAAACGTCAGCTTCGAGCAGGTCATCTTGTTGATCTTCAGTGTCGTGAACAGACCGGTCTGCGGATCACGATTACGAAACACGCCGGCAAACGTCGGAGTGGTGCCGAGCGCCTGATTGGTCAGCGAGATCGTCTCGCCAGTGGTCGCCGTATAGAGATAGTTCAACAGCACGTCGAGGCCGGCATCGCTCGACGAGAAGGTGTAGGCGGTGGCCGACGGTTCATAGATGCCGGCGCCGCCGGGCGCCGTCGAGGTCGAGGTCAGCGACAGTCCGAGCGGTCCCGCATAGGACACGCCCTGGTCGGAGACGAACGAGGCGGAGTTGGTCGGGGTGACGACAAAGGGCGAGGTCGACGGCACCTTATGGGCCTCGTCAACCGCCAATGCGGTCTGACCGGTGGTCAACGTCTGACCGAAGAACAGCGCGTTGAACGCATTGGCGCTGATCACCGCGAGCTTGGCCTTGATGCTCCACTTTGCCTCGCCGCGCGCCACCAGGATGGGGAACTGGTTGGTGCCGTTCAATGGCTTGTCGGTGAAGCTGAGGTCGGCCGTCACATCCTGCAACGCGCCAAAGCGAAACGGCGTCTGGCCGGTGATGTCGTTGCGCGTGCCGACAAGGGCGCCGGCGCCAAAATTGAGCATTGGAAGAACTCCATTCTGTGCCGGGCGCAGATGAACGGCCGGACGGGATGAGCGGATGATAGATGGAGCGGATCAGCGCGGCGCGGTGAAGCCGAAGCCGGCGAGCACGTCGTCAAGCGCGGACTGCGCCGCCTCGAGGTCCGACGATGGCGTGGCAGCGGCGCGGGCGCGGCCGAGGACGGCGCCATAGCAGCCGGAAAACGTCTTCTGGCCGGTATGATGAAACGGCAATTCCGGGTCGGCCCAGATGCGCCCGCCCGACTCGCGGAAGCGCTGGCAGAAGACGATGTCCTCGGAATAGTACTCGTTGCCGCGGCGTTCGAAATCGAACAACCAGGGCAGACGGCGACCGTCGCGCTCGATGACGACGAGATCGGGGAAATGCGCCATCATGCGGTCAACAGCGGATCGCCGGATGCGCAGAAAGCCGGTGCCGAGACCATCAACCTCGATCAGGCCGTTGTCCGCGGTTACCTCGGATCCGCCCGGAAGCTTGCGGAAGATGTAGCGCTCCGGGTCAGAGCGGGCGCGATAGATGCCGCCGACGACATCGACATCATGCGACAGAAGCGCGACGAAGGCGCCCGGCGTGGTGGCGATGTCGGCATCCCAGAAGATAAGATCAGTGGCGTCGCTGGCGAGAAAATCGGCGACCATGGCGTTGCGGGCGCGAGCCAGCATGGAATCGCCCGGGCGAATGGCAACGACGGTGTCGATGCCGGCGACACGCGCCTCTTCGATGGCATGGATGACGCTGATCATCGTCAGCGCACCGACCTCGCCGGAATAGCAGGGGATGGCGACGAAGGCCTTCATGGCAGCACGACGCGGATGGGCACGATGGCAACGCTTCTGCCTGTGCGATCGCCCGGAGCTTTCTTGACCTCGCCTTCGATCACGACAGAGTCGACGAGGCCATTCATGGTGAACAGACCGCTCGGCGTCATCGGCCGAAAGGCAAGATCAAGCGCGTCCAAGGCGGTATTGATGGCAGTTGCCGGGCTTTGGCTCTGGTCGGTGCCGATGTCGTTGTAGAAGACGGCGCTGACCAGCAACACGCGCTTCGGCGGCATTGACGGCGAATAGCGTTCGTAGGTCTCGCTATCTTCCAGCAAAAACACCGCCGGGCAATCGGCCGGTTTCAACGTATCGGGATCACGATTGCGCCGCGACGCCGTCTTGAACGCCAAGGTCGCAGACACCAGCGCCAGCAGCGCCTGCATCACCTGTTCGCGGCTCGCGGGCATCAATTCCCCTCCGGCTGACGAGCGACATTTTGCAACGTCGCGGCGATCTCGCCTTTCTTCGCCTCGAAGGCCGGCAGGATCGCCGGATAGGGTTGCACCGTGGTGGCATGCCGATGCACATGGGTGGCAAACACCATGCCGGCGTCACCCTCAAAGGCCATGACGGACGCCGCGCTTGCCGCGATCTCCATGTCGGTGATCTGGAAGCCGAGTTCCATCAGATGCGCCAGCGGATGGCCGGAACGGACGAAGCCGGTCACCCGGCTTTTGCGCTTCTGCGCGACACCGCCGGTGATCGAGGCGACGTAGGAGCCGGGTTTCTTGGCACCAAGAAAACGGATATGCGCCTGGGCACGCTGACGGGCATCGGCGACCATGCCGTCGACGATGCCGCCCAATTCGCGCGCCAACTTCTCGCGCACGTTGGGCCCGATCTCGGCAAGCCGTTCGATCAGGTGGGTTTCATCGATGCGCGTCGGGTCGAGATAAACCGCCATCAGGTGCCACCGCTCATTTCAAGCCAGCCACGGTGAGATCGACGACGCCCAAGAAAGCGCGGCGATAAGCGTCGGCATCACCGACGGTATATTCGTCGCCGGTTGCCTTGATGATCAGCTTGTCGCCCTTGACGATCGGCAGAGGAAAGCGCTTTGCCTTCAGGTCGTCAGCCAATACCGTCACCTTGCGGCTGGTCTGACTGACGTTGCCGGGCTCGGATGCCGAGATGCCGGCGCGCGTCACGTCGGCCGCTGCGTCGGTCGCCTGTTCGACGAGAGCCGAAACATCGGCGGTGAATGACACGACGTTCGGCGCATAGCCAGAAAGACGCACCAGCTGCACCGCAACGCCGCGCATCCTGATGGCGTGACACATTAGGCCGGCCGCGCCGAAGTCGCTCATCGCGCCACGCCGGTGACGTTGAGGCTCGATGAATTTAGATAAGTGCCGGTCGAGACGACGACGACACGGAAGCGATCGCCGAGAATGCCATCGACGCAGGTTCCGGCGGACAACGCCTGCTGCCCGGGGGTCACCGGCGTGGTCTTAGGCGTCAGGCCGCAGAGATTGACGACGCTGGTGGCGCTCGCCGTGGTGAAGGCGACCGCCGCGATATCGATCGGGGTCTGGCCCTGGTCGATCGAGGTCTGCAAGTACGCGGTGACGGTACCGGACGAGCCTGAACCGGTCATGAACTGAAACTGCGCGGTCAGTGCGGTTATGCCATCAAAGCCATCGATCCAGTCGCCGACTTGCGTTCCGGCGGAGGTGATGGCGAAGGCGTTGCCGTTCGCCGTCAACTGGAATGCGCCGGGATTGTCCATGTCGTCGGTTCCTTCAGGCGACCGTGACGTCGCGGTAGCGACCAATGGTCTCGGCGATATCGACCGGCAGATCGCCGATGCCACCGGGGCCGGTGCCGAGCCAGCGCTCTTCCTCGTAGACGCCCGGCAGGCTGAAGCGGCGTACCATCGGGTCGCGCGGCCGGCCCATATAGGCGGTCTTGACCAGGCGGATCGCCGCGTCGACGAGGTCCTCCGGGATCGGATTGAAGCCGGCGGAATAGACAATGGTGAAGGGCAGGCCCCACGGCTTCGGCTCGCCGCTCTGGCCGTAGAGCCGGACGATCTCTGCCCTATCGGCGTCAACAACGGTGAAATCGATACCCTCGGCCAACGGTACCGGCGCCAGGGCGGCATTCTCGACCACGGTGATGGTGTTCGGCATCGCGCCGCCGGCGATAAGACCGGTCGTCGGTTCAGTCCAACCGGTCGCCAGCGATAGCGACGCCTGCAACGTCTCGCCGTAGGAGGTCGCGCCGGCATAGACGTTCCAGCCGGTGGCGAGGCCGTAGGAGTCGGATTTCGGCGCGCTGACCGACAGGAGTTTGCCGGCAGCGATCGGCAGCGTGGCTTCCAGGCTCAACGCGGTCTCTCCGTCGGGCGCGACGTAGGAGACGCGGACATGGTACCGGCGGGTGGGCAGACTGCCACCGGAAACCGCGACTAGTTGCGGCATCAACGGCGGCGCAACAGTCGAGAGCGGCGGCGCACATGCCAACGGGCGCTGCGCCAGCGCGATGACGCCCATGCGCGGCGGTAATTGGAACACATAGGCATCATGGCCAGGATAGATGGTCTCCTGCCAGAGTTCCGGAACGAACACCCGATCGTTGCAGGCGCGCGAGATCAGTTTCGACTTGCGCCGGATCTGTTTCCTGAGCCAGGCGTCGTCACGCTTGTCGGTCAGGTCGAGTTCTTCCTTGACGTCGGCAAGCGAAATGAGATCGTAGATGCCGCCGCCGGTAAAAAGCGATTGCGTCGCCGCCTTGAGCCGGGTCTTGAGGCGGACGGTTTCCATCGATCAGGCCTTTTTGCGCGGCGGCTGGTAGGGCTTCATCACCAGCGGCATTTCGGCCTGCGCGGCCCCAAGCTCAATCTTGTTGCCATCGCGATCACGCGGGTTGATGCCGTCGCCATTGGCAATCATCTGGCGGGCGACATCATCCGGCACCAGCCGGCTCTGGCCTGCGGCCATCGGCTTGATGTCGCGGGCGAGTTCGATCAGGATCATGGCGGCCTCGTTCAACTCATCAATTCGGCGACGGCACCCGACCAGGCTTTTTCACCCACATGGGCGATCTCCTGTTCGGGATCGACCCAGATCTCGCCGCCAAGGTCGGTCCAGGCGCGGCAGAAGGTGAAGTCCTCACCGGTCTCAAACGCATCGTCGGCGAAGTGAAAGAACCGGTGATAGTGGGCGCGGACGTCCGGCTCCATGCCGGAATGGCCGGCGCGTTGCCAATCCGGATGGGCAGCAATCAGCGCCTCGAAGGCGGTGCGGGCGATCTTCATGAAGCCGGTGCCGACGCGCTGGAAGCGGACGAAGCCGAAGTCATCCTGAACGATCGTGCCGCCGTCGCCCAGCAGCGGCGCGCCGCACCAGACCTCCGGATCGGAATTGGGCTTGTCGACGCGTTTGCGGCCGACGACGGCGGTGATCTCATGCTCGGAGGCAAGCGCGCGAACGACCGAATTCGGGCTCCAGCCCATATCGTCGTCAATGAACAGCAGGTCTGTGCAGGGGCTGGCCAGGAACCGCGCCACCAGCTCGTTGCGGGCGCGTGGCAGATTGGACGAACCGATGACGAACTGGCGGGCGTGGGCGATGCCGAGCCGCTCGAGCGTCAGCACGGTATCGGCAAGGGCGAGTGTATATTGCCAGCAGGGGGCGCGCGCGATCGGCGTGGCGATCATCACTTGGCGCGAGCGCGCGCGTTCCAGCCGGCTATCGGCGTCGGACGGCATCAGGACTGCGGCGCGGCAAGACTGTCGAAGCCGCCGAACTCGCCGATCGCCCAGATGACCGCCGTGTCGGTGCCGGTAGCGGAGAGATCCGGCACGATATCACAGCGCACATAATTGCGCGCCGAACCGAGATGGACGCCGGGCGTGCCGGTCGGCGCGTTGCCGCTGGAATTCAACAGGCGGGCAACGCCGACGACACGGCCGCCGCCGGACGGGCCGGTGGCGATGACGGTCGAGGTCTGCGTGGCATAATCGGAGAAGTTGGTACCGTCGGCGCCATCCTTGAAGGCGTAGGAGACGGACAGCGTCTTGCCGGAGGCAAGCGTCGCGTCATAGGCGACGAAGACGTCGGCCGAACGCGGCAGCGCGCCATTGGAGAAGGCGGCGCGGTTAATGGCGATGCCGGTCCATGTGGCGGCGTCGGAGGCGCCGCCTGCGGTCCAGGAGAGCGAATTGGAGAGCGCCTTGGGCGTCAGCGCCTCAGCGACAGAGCGGATATCGGTGATGTCGGGCATCGGGACCTCCCGAAAGGGTGAAAGGAAATCTGGGCGGAAGGCGCGGCCGGTGGTATCCGGCCGCCGCTAGGCTCGCGATGATCGGGCGGTCAGGCGACCGCCGGATTGTCAGGCGGCGATCACTGGATCGCCGGAGCCCAGATCACACCCTGGAGGACCGCGACAGCGGCCGGGTGGCGCAGCTGGAAGTCGTGTTCGGCGATGGCGCGGATCAAGGTCTGATCCTTTTCCACCAGGTTGACCTGGTTGCCACCGGCATCGGTGTAGGAACCCTCGCGGGAGATGAACAATTCCAGCGTCATCGAATCGAGGATCATCGCCTCGGTCATCTCGGCCAGCATGATAAACGAGGCGCCGACGGTGTTGGCGCTGGTCGTATCCTTGATGTTGATCGGGATCTGGGTCGAGCGCTTGACCGGATAGGTCAACAGCGTGCCGGTCATCAGTTCGTCGCGATAGACGTAAAGGCCGAGCGAGTTCAGCTTGTTGAACAGATAGTTGTAGGTGCGCGGATGCATGAACCAAACGCGCCTGTCGTCCGGCACGTTGGCGGTATCGAGGCGATTGACCAGGCCACCCAGTTCATTTGACACCGAAGTATCGGTGATCGATTCGGCCGAGGTGATGAAGTTGCCGCCGAAGGCGTAGGTCGAATTCGCGGACGACAACCAGATGCCGGCAGAGCCGCCCTGCTGCAACGCGTATTCGTTGGCAAACGAGATGAAGCCGCGCGGGGAATTCTGTGTGCCGTCGCCCAACATGAAGGCGAGATCTTCGCGCAGCGCCATGACCTTGACCAGGTCATCACGCACGAAGGCGTCGGCGGCCGGATCGGCGAAGCGCATCAGATCGTTGGAGATCGGCACCAGGGCCGTCAACTTCTTGTAGGAGGCGATGATCTGGCCGAGCGTCTGTTGCGACACCGGGATCTTGCTGGCTTCCGCGCCATAGCCCGCCGTCGCCGCGCCGGTCTGGCTTGGAAGCGTCATCGTGCCGCGCGGCATCGGCATCAGCCGCGGATTGGCGGAGCGCACGACCGCCTTCGGGCGCAACAGTTCGATGATCTCGTTGATATATTCGGGCGGGATGATGAAGCCGCCGGAGCCGCCGATGCCGGCGACGAGCGCCTTGGTGATCGGGTGGTTCTCGCCGTAGAGCTTGGTCGAGCGGTCGACCGCGTCGCGGACAGATCCGGCGCCCAACATGCGCGAGATGCCGCCGAACACCAGGCCCTTGTTGGTCATCAGGCCGCGGGCTTCCGCCGCCGCCTTGGAGGCGTAGACGTCGGTCTCGACGCCGGCGAAGACCTTGGACTGCTGCTGGCCGGGCAGATCGACGGTGTTGGAGCGCTCGGCGTCAAGCATCGCCTTGTGGCGACGGATCTGGTCGTCGACCGCGTCGACGGCTTCCTTGACCTCGTAGAAAGTCTCGAGCGTCGCCTTGTAGGCATCGCGCGCCACCTTGGCGGCGGCCTTCTCGGTGTCCGACTTAGCTTCGACCGGCTTGTAGGCGTCGAGCTTGTCGTTGAGGTCCTTCATGCGCACGACGAGCGCGGTGCGCTCCTCGAGCAGCTGCTGGTGGGTCTTGCGTTCAAAGGACATGGATTGGCTCCGTCTACCGGCGCTTTGTTTGAGCGACGGGCCCTTTCAGGGCGGGCTTGCGGCGTCTCACGACGGCGCGGGCGGCCTTGCCAAAGGGCCGGTTTGGGCGCCCAGCCATGTCGGCCGGAACGGGCGGCCCGATCGAGGATCAGGCGAAGGGATCAGCTCGGCTCGCCGAGGAACCGTTTCAGGATGGCGGCGCGTAAAGGTCCGCCGACCTTGAACAGGCAATCGGTGGCACCGTCGCGGACGATGAACTCGAGGCGGTCATCTTTTGGATGATCACGCCAGTCGATCGGGCCGGTGTAGTGGGTGGCCGGGTCGACGCGGTTGAACACAGCCAAAAAGCCTAAGGCAACGACATCGGGTAGACGGGACGCACCGATTTCGGCGCTGACCTCGTCGACCACCGACGGCGGCAGGCCGCAGACGCCGGAGACATCGTCAGCGAATGCAGCGGACAGAGCAGCCAGGATGAAACCAGTCAGCAGCGGGGCGACGGCGACGGCGAGTTTCACGCGACCGGCCTATGGCCGGCAGCGACTAGTCGCGCCAGATCGGCCTGCATCTTCATTTGCGCGGCCAGAATGCGTTTCACCTCGGCGTGTTCGGCGCGCAGCGTGTTGTGGTCGGAGATCGCCCGGCGTTCGCTGGCGCGACCCTGCACGGACTGGCCGACCATGATGACGGACAACAGCACCAGCTGCAGGAAGCACTGCGATGCCCAAGTGATGACCGGCATCAGGTTTAGGCGATCGCCAAAGCTATCAATCAGCGCCTGCGGCAACGCGGTCAGCGCCAAAGCGGCGAACAGATAGGCGCAGACCATCGAGCCGACGCCGCGCGTCACCCAGCCGGCCAGACGCTCGTTGACGCGGGCGAACGTCGTGCGCATGGGCGGTCTCCGATGAGATGGATGAGTATTCAGCGCGGACCGACTTGATACGGCCAGCCTCTTCACGAGACGGACAATGCATTACTGACGGAGCTATCGCCGCACTTCCCTTGCGGGCGCCTTAAAGCGTACTCCGGTTTTCTGCATTCACTGCCACACGGTCTCCGTGCCGCGCGCTGAACTTAGAACGGTGCCAGTCTTTCACCGGGCTCGCCGCAGCCAGTGGCCGGACGAAGGCTTTAAGCACTCCACCGTGTCTGCTGACCCAGCATGCGGGTGCCGGCGTCTGCGATGAGGAGATCAACCCTCACCCTCGGCCGGCACCCTTCTCCGCTGGGTTTTGCGTGTGCCCGTTCGGGCAAAACTCGGTGGGCCGCCTTCAGCGTCACGACGCGTCGGCAGGCGGCCCACGTAGGTCCATCCAACGTGACCCGGATTATTGCACCGGTTGGTGGACGTACGATTGTGCCCATTCGGGCAAAACATCGAGAGACGACGCGGGCTTACAAGGCCGCTAGCTTGCGCCTGTCATCTCTCTGTCGCCGTCGCTTCCCGGCGGTCCATAGCGGGGCCGTGCCGCTCCACCTACTCACGCTCTCCGTCGCAGGCCTCAAGTTCGAAACGCCAGACGACTTCGACGAGCGCTTTCGCTCGGGATTCCGCTGCCCGTTCGGGCAAATAGTTGTGGGGCTATGCTCCCCACTTGGGCCAGTTGCTTGCCTTTCACGCCATGCTCAAGTCCCGCAGCTAGCCCCTTCCACCGTAGCTTCCGATACGCTCGCTCGGCTCTATCGCATTCCGCTGCCCGTTCGGGCGAAACTCGCGCCGGGCTTACACCGGCTCCGAAACCCCTTTGCGTGTTGCGCACGACAGACGACGTAAGAGTCCCTAGACGCTATGATGGTTGTAGGGAGCGCACCCCAGAGTTCTGACCACCTCAGACAGTTTGCCGTTGTCGTGCCGGCGCCCCAGTTCTAGCAATCCCACCAGCAAGCTGGCTTCGCACGATAGAAGACATCGTATGCCCATTCGGGCAGATATGGTTGCAGGGGATGGATTCGAACCATCGACCGTGCGGTTATGAGCCGCATGCTCTACCAGACTGCGCTACCCTGCCTTAAGGCTGGCCCGTTCGGGCAAATATGCGGCCAGCGGATTGGGTGGTCGTCGCCGTCACCGCTGGCCATACCGGCTTCCGTTCGTCCGGCTTCCAACCCACGCTGTCGGTGTGGGCTTCCGGGTTTTGTGGCGCCTGCCTCCGGCTAGAATTTCGGCTCTCCGGACCTTTACCCGTGACCGCTGATAACGCGCCGTCACCGACCGTCGCTGACGCCCGTTCGGGCGGAATTTTGGGCGGCGCCCCTTGGCCGATGCCTCGGGAACTGGTCCCGCGCCGCCCCTCTCTCCAAGTATTTCTTGCGGCCCTACACCGCCTTTTCGATGTCGGCCAAGAGGAGGAGGCGCTTGCGCCGGTCGGCCTCGAACGCCAGCTCCTGATCGTCGTCGGTCTCATCGTCGGAGGCGTCGTCCTCGCTATCGTCCGCCTCGGCATCGACGGCGGGCTTCGGTTTGGTGCTCTTCTTCAACTCGGCGGCATGATCGAGCGCCTTGGTCAGATGTCCTTCGAACTCGGTCAGCTGGTCGTGCAGATCGCTCTTCGCATCGAGCGCCTTGGTGTGGCAGTCGGCCAGGGCCTTCAGGCACTTGTCGATCGCAGCGACATGGTCGGCATTGGCAGCCGACAGCGCGCGGCCGGCCTTGCGATAGGCTGCGGTCCAGGCCTTGATCACCGCCTTGACCTTGGCGGGTTTCGACGCATATTCGACGTCGATGTCGTCGTCGCCATCATCGACGATGATACCGCGCCCGGCCAGAAGTTCGTCGGTCTCTTCCTCGGCCATGGCGCGGAAGGCGGCGGCGGTCGCCTCGAGCGCGTCGGCCATCAGGCCGGGCACCTTGGAATTGTCACCTTCGGCGATGGCCTCGCGCACGGCGTTGTCGTGCTGATAGCCGAGGGACGACAGGAGATAGGCAAGCGAGGCGACCTCATAGAGGCCCTTGACGCGGAGGACGCCGCGGTCACGCTGGATGGTCTTGGCCATTTTGCCTCCGTAGGCGTCGATTGCCTTCAACGCCTTGTCGCGTTCGCCGGGCAGACGCGACAGGCTGGCGCTCGCCGCGGCGCGGGCATCGGCGAGCCCGGATTTCACCGCCGTCAGCCGACCGCCGATGACTTCGGCGAACGGGAAGGCGTAGGACGATGTGTCCAGGGGCGCGCGGGCGTCGTAGACCAGAAAGCCCTTGGCGGCGAAACGCGGATCGGGATTGTCGCCGCCGAAGCCGGCGCGGCGGAAGATCGACTCGGCGGCGGATTTGGCATCGAAGTCGACGCCGTCGACCAGCGGCAGGTTGAGCGAAGCGCCAACTTTGTAGAGCCTGTCGGGCCCGGGCTCGAACGAGCGCTGGATGGTCAGGGCCGAGGGGTCGCAGGGCAGCGCGACGCAGGAAAGTTCGTTCAGCTCCCACTCCAGATAGTCGACGCCGCCGGCCTTGTTGTCGAGCTCCTTGATGGGCGTGAAGCCGATCGATACGCCGGTCATCACGCCGGCCTTGTAGAGGCCGCAATATTCGTCGGCCTTGGGCGAGATGCCCGCCGGCGCGAAGGTGATGACGCCCTTGACCGCATCGCCGCAGATCTCCGGGGCGAAGGTGCCGATCGCTTTGGTGCGGTCGTGGTCGGCGAGAACGACGGGATTTCTGACGTAGTTGGCGAGCTTGCAGCCGCCGGCGACCATCTTGTCGGCGACGCGATCGGACTTGCCGGAATTGGCGATGACGCGGATCTGGCGATCGGTCAGCGTGTCGTCGGCAACGACCGAGCCGGCGAGAAATTTGACGAGGCTCATAGCGGCAACCCTGCCTTTTCCAGTGTCACTTTAGCCCGAAAGGTGGCACCGAGGCCCTTGCCGTCGTCGGAGCCGCGCGGTGTCTCGGGCGCTATGGCCACGGCCTCGCCGGTGGCGTCCGGCTTCGGCACGCCGCCCGTATTTGCCGCCGGACGGCCGGCGCCATCGGGCGCGGTGCCGGTGATGTTGGAACCGATCGTCGCCATGTTGACGGGACGGGTAATGGCGTCGGCACCGGTCGCCTCCGGATCGGCGTCGGGCCAATCCTCGCCGCGCCGGACCTCGTTGACGCTGGCAAACGCCCCGCCGCCGAGCGCGATGCGCGCCGCAGTATAGCGGGTGGTGATGTCGGCCCTCAAGAGCACGGTTTCGTCGAGGCGGATTTCCAGGCCCTGTTCGGATAGATTGAAGAAGGCGTCGTGTTCCTGCTCGAGCCGATGCAGGTCGGGCATCACGGTGTTGTTGACGTAGTCCTGCGTCACCTGGTCGATATCGACGCCGCGCAACTCGGTCAGGCCCAATTTGAACGGCGGCATGCGGTAGAAGCGGCAGATGTCCTCGACCGAGAACTTGCGCTGCGCCATGAACTCCATGTCGACCGAGGTCAATTTCAGTTCCTTGGCCTCGATGCCGTCTTCCAGTACCATGGTGGTGCCGACGTTCTGGATGCCCTGGCTCATGTCGCGCCAGGCCTGCTTCAGCCGGTCGCCGGCTTCCTTGTTCAAGGCCTTCTTCGACTGCAGGATGACCGAGGGGCGCGAGCCGTTGGCCATCCAGCGGGCCGACTGCTGTTCGAGCCCCATCGACACGCCGATGGCATCGCGGGCGAGGCCGATGGTGGAGGCGCCGACCAGGGCGTTGAACGCCAGGCCGGGCAGATGGAACATATCCTCCTTGGCGATGGCATAGGGAAAGTCCTTCAGGACTTCCGTCTGCCACAGGCCGATGCGGTTGGTATTGTAGAAGATCTCACCGCCGCCGGATTCGGCCACCAGCACGGCATCCGGATTGACCGGGATCAGATCCTTGAGCGCGCCGGTGCGGCGGTCGTAGCGACGGACGGCATAGCCATTGCCGCGCAACAGATACCCGGCGACTGTCTGCTCGGTGAAGCGGAAGTACGTCTGCCATTGGTTGGGGCGACGCAACAGTTTGGCTACCGGATGGTCGGTGACCGGAACTTTCCGGCCGGTGGCGTCGCGGCGCGACAGGCGCGGCGGGCAGCGGGCGACATCCTGGGCGCGGATGAGGACGCAGGCATAGACCGCGGCGACGGTCATCGCCGTCGACTGCGAAATGATCATGCCGGAGGCGGACGGCGTGCCGCCCAGCATCGGCAGATAGCCCTGCACCGGCAGAGCGGCGGCGGAGGCGGACTTCTCGACGCTCGCCGGCATCTGTCGCGATAGCCCCGAACGATCGATGATCCGCATCAGAACACCAGCACCCGTTTGGTCGGCTCGTTGTAGGCGGATGACGATTCACGCACGTCGGACAACGTGGCGATGCCGACCGCCATGGCGTGGGCGACCATGCCGTCGATTCGGCCGGTGGCCTTGTCCTTGGCAAACATGCGGTGACCCGAATGGTTCTGCACATAGATGACCGAGGCGGCGCCGAGCGACATCATCGGGTTCGGGTCGATGGAGAGGCGCGCCTCGAGAAGCGCGGTCTCGAACTTGTTGATACTGTCGGGCATCCATAGAACCACGTCGTCGACGTCCTCGCGCTCGCCTTCCTCGGTGTCGGCCTTTTCGAGAAGCCGACGCTGGAAGCCTTGCGGATGGATCTGCACCGGCAGATCGATGCCCTTGGCGTCGAGATGCTCGGCGAGATTCGACAGGCCGTACTGGTCAGCGCCGATGGCGAGCGGGTTATGCCTGGCGCACAGCGTGCCGAGCGCATCGGCCAGCCAGTCGTAGGCGATGCGCACGCCGGGAATGGCCTCAATGAAGCCCTGTTTGGCCCAAAGTTCGTACGGGGCCCGATCCTTCTTGGCGCGTTCGGCCAGCGTATCGGCCGGGGTCCAGAACCACGTTTTCGAGATGCCGGTCCAGCGGTCGGGCGTCGGATCGACAACCCACAACAGCGTGAAGGCGCAGAAATCCTTGACGCGCGACAGATCCAGGCCGCCATAGCAGGAGAAGTCCAGAAGCTCGGCGGCATCGACCGCCTGAGGCGCCTGGTTGGCGAGCCAGACGTGGCGCGGAATGGCAGAGACTTCGCCCTCGGTCCATTGGCAAAAGTGCAGCCGGCGGACGAGGCCTTCCTTCGACGGCATGCCCTTGGCTTCGGCGACCTGTTCGCGGACGAACTCCGGAAAGATCGACACGCCGAGGTTGGGGTTGGCTTTTGGCCAGCAGGATTCGTCGGCGAATGGGTCGTCGGTCTCATCAAGCGAGGCGATGAAGCCGAACCAGGCGTCGTTGTCGACGATGCCCGCGACGACCTTGGCGGTGTAGTCGTGCTCGTTCCAGCACACCGACTTGCGGTCGAAGCCGGAATTGGTGATCTCGAAGATCAGCGCATCCTGGTTGCCCTTGGTGCCGGCGCGCAGCATCTCGATGACCTGGTCATCGGGGTGTTCGTGCACCTCGTCGACCAGGGCGTAATAGGGACGAAACCCGGATTTGCCTTTCTTGTTGGCGGCGACCGGCTTGAAGAACGAGCCGGATTTGACGTGGGTCAACTGCCAGATCGGGTTGACGCCGTTGGCGGTCAGCGCGCCTGGCCCGAAGCGCAGTTTCGGAGAGCGCTCGTACATGGCGACGGCGTCGCGGAAGGGAATCGCCGCCTGGTCGTAGTCGGTGGCGGCCGAATAGCATTCGCCGCGGAGTTTGCCCTCCGTGGTCATCATGTAGAGGCCGATGCCGGCACCCAAGGGCGACTTGCCGTTGCCCTTGCCAATCTCGGTATAGGCGCGGCGGAAGCGGCGGAAGCCGGTCGAGCGGTACCAGCCGAACAGGCTGCCGACGATGAATGCCTGCCAGGACGTCAGGATGAACGGCACGGCGCGATTTTCGCGCTCGCCGGTATCCTCGTTGACGACGTCGGTCTCGACGGTGAGGATCTTGGCGAAGAAGCGGATAACCCGGGCGGCATGCTCGGGCTTGTAGACATAGCCGCGATCGAGGCCGGTGATCAGGTCGTCGAGATGGCGGCGGCAGGCGGCGCGAACCAATGGGCCGGCGATGGTGTCGCCCGAGACGACGGAGCGGGCATAGGCGGTTGGCTGATCGGCGGCGAGGTCGGCGCGACGATCGGCGGCGGCAAGGAGGCGAGCGTCGCCCGGGCTATTGGGCGGAGCGGTTCGGTCGGGCGCGGCGACAAGGGCCTCAGCCGAAGAATTCGTCATTTTCGAACAGGTCGCCCTGGCCGCCGTTGGCAATTCCGCGGGCTGCGGCCGGGTTCATGCCGAAGCGATCGCACAGCATGGCGAACTGGCGCAGCACCTCGTTGAGCTGGCCGACTTCCGGATAGGTCTTGCGCTGCTCGCCGTTGCGGGTCTGGGTGACGTAGGTTTCGGGGCCGACGTAATTCGCCGGAGTGCGTTCGACGTTCTCGGCCTCGGTTAGTTTGGCATAGGCGGACAGCGTCGAACGCAGGCGGACGAGGCGGGCGGCGACTTCGCACAGTTCGACGAAGAGAGGCACGTATTCGGGCTTGAGGCGATCGAGGGTCGGATGCGTCAGGGTCGGCGCGATGCGATCCCAGATCTTGGAGACCTCGGCCGAGAGATGACGGGGCTTGAGTTCCTTGGCCTTGGCGCGCGCGCGGGCGTCGAGATTGTTTGAGACTAATCCGTCGGCGGTCAGGGGCACGACGTTTTGCTTGGTCGGCTTGCGTCCCTTCACCTGTCGACCCCGTCTGCCTGTGGCTTTTCGCCTCCAATTCCGTCTCGTCGCGAAGGAAGGAATGTATGCGGTTGCTAAGATGGCGACGTGACGTAAGGCAAACCCCCTACCCCTCAGGCCGTCCGCGCAACGCCGCCGTCCCGGTCCGCGACCGCGCGGTCAGCGCCGGTTCGCCGGGTGGTGCGCGTCGACCGGCCAGCCGTCGACGCCGACCTCGGTCGAGTACCCCCGCGTCTCCTCGATCTGCTTGGCCACCGAATGATGCGTCTCGCACAACGACTGGAACGGACCCGCCCAGAACTTGGCCTCGTCGCCGCGATGCGGATCGACGTGATCGCATACCGCGGCGCGCACCGTCTTGCCCGCCTTCGCACACATCCGACAGTTCGGTTCGGACTGGAGCTGCCGCCGGCGGATCTCTTTCCACCGCGGCGTGTAATAGAGTTTGCGGATATGCGGATAGCTGCGACCCTCGACCGAACGGCGGAACGGCACGCCCATCGCTGCGTGCTCCATCGTCATCCGTTGCGTGACCGTGCGTTGGCGTGCATAATCATCATCATGCACCCGCCCGGACCACCACCGCTACCGTTCCGACAACCGCCGCCGCTTTCCGTTGCGGCACCAGGTCAACCACTTAGCAAGGCCGCCAACATCGCGATCATCGCCGGTCTATTCGTCGGGCTGATCGCGCTTTCAGCCATTTGGCCAAAGCCGCCAAAGCCCGCGCCGCCGACCCCAGAACAACGCCTCGCCGAGGCGCGCTTTCAGGTGCGCGTCGCCACTGCCCACGATGTCAAGGCTGCCATTCTGAAGCGCCTGAACGATCCGGACTCTGTCCGATGGGACACGGAACTTTCCGACGATGAGGCGACCGTCGTTTGCGTCACCTTTGGCGCGAAGAACGCCTTCGGTGCGATGATGCGCAGACATACTGTCTATCGCGCCGGGCGCCTGTCCGACACCGCCGCCGACTGGAACGCCAGATGCGCCAACCGTCGGCTGAATGACCTGTCGGCCATCTGGTAGCCCCCGCTCCCAGACGGCCGATCAGGCGACGCGCCCCCGTTACATGACGGCCCCCATTTGCACAGACGAAAAAGCCCTCGCACGCGTTCTGCGTCGAGGGCTTCTCTCTAATCGGTTCCATCCGTGACGGTCACATTATCACGACAAGGTCGCAAGTCAAGCACGCCGCCGCTTCCGACGAAGCGATTTTGTCGAATCGGTTGGCGCTTCGATCGCCACGCGCCAGATGCGGCGCTCCGGCGTGCCCACCAGCCAGGGGACATCGGATCCGGATGGCGGCAACAGGGAATGTTCAATCAGCCGCCCAGCCAGCCGCATCCGCGCTTCCCTCAGAATGGCGCGGTGCATCATCCATTCGAGCCGCATAGCCAATGCTTCGGTCGGGTCCGGCGTCAGTACGCCACGATGATAGGCACCGACATAGGGACGCCGCCGCTTCTGATCGAAACCATCGACTTCCCGACTGTCGACCCGGCCGAACTGATCCATTTCCCCGACAATCTGGCGATACCAGCGCGCAAAGCCGCCTTTCCGCACATAATCCAGCCTGATGAGCCCGATGCGCCAGTCCAGTCCCATCACTGCCGCATGCTTGACCAGCCCGAGAATACCGCGCTCCGGCCGCGTCTCCCCGGCCTCGTCCGTTCGCGTCGCCCGCTCAAACGCCGCCACCAGGGCCGTCTTGATCAGCCCCTCAAATTCCTTTGCCGGCTCGACGACGTCGCGGTGCGCTTCGATGTCGAGGTTTTGGATGATTGCCTCTCCGACGCCGATCTCGACGCCTTCCTCGTCCAGCGCCCCCATCACCGCGGCGAAGGCCAGCGCATCCGGATGCACATCGTCGGCCAGGTCGCAGGCGATCAGCCCGAATTCGTTGATAAGCCCCGGCTTGCCGCCGCCGCCGTAGACAGGCGCCATCAGATCGAACCCGGTCGATCCGCCATATCCGGCCGGCCTGCGCATTCGGCCCGACAACACAAGAGGTGTGCGGGATTTTGGCAGTTCCTCGCGGATCGCCCAGCGGGAAAAGTCGTCTATCGTCATGCTTCGCATCAGAATCCCCCAGAACTTGCCGTTGCCGCTAACGCACTGCCTCCGTCTCGAATGCCCTGACACATGCTAGGAACTGTCGACGCGATGCTTGCCGATGAACGTTACCCATCGTTTATCCATTCCTTTACTATCGAATGGAATGTCCTTTTCGCGCAAAAACTCACGAAACCTTGACGCCAGCAGATCTATATCGATATTTCTGCCGGTTTTCTTGAAAAGCCCGTACCATGGTTCGGAGAATCGCACCGATCCGTCGCTCGGAAACGATGCCGCCTCGGCTGGCGGGCTTGGCGCTGCGTCGCGCCCGCCCGAGCCGGTATCTCTGAATTCTCTGTTCTGTCCTTCTGACTTCTGACCTCTGAATCTCTGAGTAATAGGGGTGCTTCTACCCACCCTATTACATGGAGCAAATTCTCCTTTATCATCAGATACTTGGTTCCATCGCGTCGCGACGGCTTTTGCGCCCTTTTTGGCCACTCGTTCATCGCGAACCATACGGCGTGAAACCAACGTCCCGTCGCGACGCATGCTACAGACACCCGCGTTCCGAAGCTCGTCGACCAGTGTCGACACTTCATCCGGCATGGCTCCGACGATGCGGGCTAATGCGTGGTTCTCGATTTTACCGCCGTTGATGACGAGATGGCCGTAGGGTTCGGCCTCGTGCATGATGCAGAGGATCCGGATCCACAGCCCCTGTGCCGCCAGGCTGACCATGCGCAAGGCAGGATCGTTCGCCCAATCGCGGGTGTAGAATTTCATGAAGGGTCGCTTCATGGGGCTGTGGCTTTCCAAACAGTCTGTCAATAGGGGCGAAAGCACCCATCCGCCGGGGAGATCACCCTGACGGGGCAAAGAACGCAGAACTGAAACGGGGACGCGCGACTAGTCGCGCTTACGGTGGCGCGCGGATCGATATGTTCAAGCCGTCGAACAGCTCAACCGCGTCGATCGCCCGTTCGCCGGCAAAACGCGCGACGTCGTCGACATGCGTCAGCCGCTTGCGCGCTCCGGGCGGTACCCAATGGACCGATCCACCGTTGGCGGGCATCGTCCATCCTGGACCCTTAGGCCAGATAAACCATGCGTAGGGCGTCGCCGTGGTCGCGTCCGGATCCCACCGTCCGGCGACCATCGGCACACGCTCGGCGAATTGCAGAATGATGGGCGGATGGCGCGAGAAGATCGTTTCATAGCGCTCGACTCCCTCCATCCACGCCGATCGCAACAGGAGAGCGACGCCGTGCGTTGCTTCCGCGAACACACGCACGAAGAACTCCAACGCCAGTTTGAACGGCGGGTTCGTCGCGATCCAGTCGGCCCCGGCCGCGAACGGACAAGACGCTACGTCCGGCCCCACGCCTACGAAGGAGCCGATGCCATCGAGGCCACCGTAGTCATGCACGTCCGTCGCCGCCACAACGCGGAAGGTCTCGGCAAAGATGAGCGACATGTGGCGGCCGCCCGCCGCCGGCTCCCACAGCGACGCATCGGCCAACGGCCACAGCGAGCGCGACGCGAGGAATTCGACGAGCGCCCGCGTCGCCCACGGCGGCGTCGGGAAATAGTCCAGACTGTCGAGCGCGGAATGCCGCGCCTGGGCGACCGCATAATGTGTCACGCGGTTGTCAGCGGTCATGAGGAAATTACCTCCGCATCGTCGTCGAATAATAATTGTCCGATTTCCATGCGAGCATTCGATCGGATAGAAGCGTCGTATTGATAGAAGGGTGTGTACTTCCAGAAACGGCCGTTGACCCACCGCTGCACCTGTTTCAGATGCCGCTCAGTCCAGTCGAAACGGACATGCGGACGCTTCACGAGCGCATTCAACTTCATGAAGGCCTGGGCATAGGGCTCGCCGCCCCATGCGATAACCTGCTGAATTCGATCCATGCAGGCGTCGACCGGCTCATTGCCAATCAGCGTGTAGACTTGCTTGCGCCGTGGAGACACGTCGCGCAGCATGCGCATCACGCGCTCAACGTGCGGTCCGTCAGCGGCGTCATCGTAGGCAAATCGCCATGGGCCGCGATTGATGTCGCGCCAGCGATGCCACACTTCGTCGTCGAAGGTGCGAGGCTCAAAGCCGCTGTTCGCATCCAATAAGGGCGCGCCAGTCGCCCTATACCGGCCGACGATATGGTCTTGGTATTCCGGCGAAAGAGCCGACAGATTGTTGTCGCAAAGCACCGGGCAAACCGGGAAGTCCGGCAGCTCGGTAAACGTTCGGCCTTCCATTTTCGGAACGATGCAGAACCAACACCCAACGGGGCAGCCGCGGCTTGCAATCGTAGCCGCTGGGTTGTGGCGCCAGATGGCATCCGGGCAGTCGCCGCCAATTTGAGCTACGTCAGCGAGATAATGTTTCCGCGTGAAGATCCCAGGGCCTCCAGCCCGAACCTTAAGGCCCATCTGCCGATACCAGATCGCCCGCTGATAAGCATCGTCCAGGCGCCATGTAAAGGCTACGCTTAGATAGGCGGTGTCCGCCTCTACCCATTCCGCGATGCCATTCACCCAACGACCGGTCGAGGCGCCACCACCACCGTCAAAGGAGTCGACGATCAGTTTGCTCATCGTCCCGCCCCCGATAGTTCATAGCCATCGGGGGCGCCGACGATAGCAGTCGTCGATCGGCCGACCGTCTTATCCACGACGGTAGCCTGCTCGCCGGGGAAATCGGCGAGCACCGGCCCCAGCCTTGCAACCGGGGTCGGCTTGTCCGGCGCCGGGCGTCGCCCGGAGCGCCGCTTCGCGGCTTCCACCGCAAAGCCATTGATGGCGCCGACGACGCGCTTCGTCGTCGATCTGACGGCATTCTGATGCTGCCGCCCCTTGTCGGTCAGATAGTCTGGATGGGCGCGGAACGTCTCGACGACGACCGCCTCGACGATGCGCCATAGCTGCCGATACGCCCTTGCGGCTTTTTCCGCCGGCGCCGCGACGCGCCGCCGTTTGATCGCGCGCGTGCTCATGAGGCAATCACTCCGGCATGGTCGAACAGCGCGCTCGCTCATTCTGCCGCCTCCCCGAAAAGCGGCATGGCAGCGCGCGCCGATCGACGCGGCGCCCGCACCTCACGCGATTGATAGTTGGCGGCCACCAGGGCCGCCGCCTCGGTCGGACAGACGGCGTTGCCGCACATGTAGCCTTGTTGCTCCAAGGTGAAATCGACCCGGTTGCCGTGTTCGTCGATGCCGTGGTCGATGGTGTAGTCGCGCCGAAATCCTTGCGCGTTGAAGCGCTCGCGCGGTGTCAACATGCGCAGGCCGATATCGACGATGACGACGGTGACGCCCTCGACCTCGAGCGTCACGAACTCGCCGCCGTCCCAGCAACCGTGCGATCGCAAAAATTCGGCGACACACCGCGCTCGAGCGTAGTGTTCGGGGCCGAACGGCGGCACGCCGGTGAGGCATTTGGCTAGACCGAAGCGCGGTTTTGCCGTCTCGGTGCGGCTCGGCTGATTGACCGGCGCGCCGTCGTCGTCGGTGCCGTAGTAGACCGTCATCAGCGGCAGCGAGATCAGCGCGTTGTGCTGACCCTGGGCAGAAATCGTTCGGGCAGGTTCGTCCGCCGGCGCTTCGCGTCGATCGGAGCCGCGAATCGTCATCATCGTGGCCGCAACAAGGCCTTGCTGGCTTCCGAGCGTGGTGATCGTCGATAGCGGCTCGTCGGCTGATTTGGACGGCGTGCCGGGATGTGATCCTGCTGTATGCTGGGCGACGAACACGGAGGCGAGGCTGCCCTCGTTTGCCGTCGGCACCGCCGTCGGTCCGGGGCGGTCGACAGCATGCGTGCGCGGCTCCTGACCCGGGCGCTCGCCGTAGCGCGGCACCAGATACGGCAAGATGATCTGGTTCTGATCCTTCCGGCTCGCCGTGATCGTATGCGACGGCGCGTCTGCCGGACGATCGTGGCCGCCCTGTTGCGCATAGGCGAGGATGGGCGCCACGAGTGCATCGTCGCGCGTGCCGGTCATCGCCGACAGCGGCGCGTCCGTGGGCCGGTCGCGCGCCTCGCCCCGGCCGGCAACGGTATGGTTGACCTTGACGACGAATGGCTCGGGCACATCGAGCACGCGCCGCCGCACGCCCTTCGCCAACCGCGCCAACGTGTTAGCCGCGAGCGGGCGCTTGGCCCGAATGCCATGCTTTGTGCGGATCTCGTCTGCCGTGTCGAAGATGCTCGGGCACGGCAGGCTGAAATAGATGCATTCGGCGACGGTGACCCATGGCCTAAGCTCACCACTCGCGATGCGCGCCCGATCCACCGGATCGGCCGGGTTGCCGTGCGTCGGCTCCGGCCAGACGATCGGCTCGCCGTCGCGGCGCATGATCATGAACAGGCGGTTGCGGATCGTGCCGGCGCCGGTGCGCCAGGCCCGACGACAGCGCCATTCGATTTGCGTGTAGCCGAGCGCCCGCCATGCGGCCATAAATATGCGGAAAATCTCGCCTTTGCGAGCCGGATCGCGCCTGCCGGTAGGCAGCAGCGGACCCCAATCCTCATATTCCTCGACGTTTTCGAGGAATATGACACGCGGCCGCTGCCACATCGGCAAGGCTTTGATCCAGCCGACGATGGCCCAGCCGATACCGCGCGTCGAGCGATCGCCGTCTCGTCGCGGCGCTGAGCCCTTGGCTTTGCTATGGTCCGTGCAGTCGGGCGACATCCAAAGCATGCCGATCGGACGGCCGGCGCACAGCCCGACCGCATCGACAACAGCCACATCCTGCAGCAGATGGCGCGTGCCCGGATGGTTGATCCGGTGCATGCAGAGCGCCCACCAATCGTGATTCACCGCAAAGTCGGGATCACGGCCCAACGCCATCTTGATCCCTTCAGACGCTCCACCGCCACCTGCGAAGCTGTCTCCGACGAGTTCAAGCATCGCCCGCCCCTCAATTCAGCCGGCCGAAGTCACGGGATTGTGGGCCATCGGGTCCAGGGTCGGCCGCCTCGCCGCTGGCCAAATCCCCCGATAGCCAGCCAAGATGTCGCGCGGTGCGATCGAGAAAGGCGGCCGTGCTCTGCGATATCAGCGACGGCTGGCTCGCAACCGCCCTCGCCACCGATTGGATCAATACGACCGAGGCGCCGAGCGCCATCTCCGCCGAGACATCGGTTGCCTCGCCCGGCTCACCGAAGCGATAGCAGTAGACGCCGGGCACATCGGTTTGGAACACGTCGACCACGACGCGCCCGATCCTGTCGTCAGACATAGCGAATTCCCCCCGATGCGCCCTGGATCCATGCTGCCAACCGCGAGGTGTCGCGGTCTTTTCCCAATCATCCGCCGCGACTAGTCGCGGCCTGTCAGATCCCCGCCGGCAATCGTTTGACCGGATGCCGGGCAGGTCCGTACCCTCACGCCGCTTCAGCCCTGAGCATCAGCCCAGAACGTTTTCTCGGCGGCGCTTCATCGTCCTCGAAAACCGGCTTGCTGCCGGGCGGCCGATAGGCGGCGCGGGCATGCGCGCCGCAATAGGGCAGCCCCGCAAGGTTCAACCGGCCGCAGAAGTGGAAGTCTTCCTTGAGCGGATCGCCGAGCGGCCAGCGGCAGGTCTTTTCCGTCAGATCCATCAGGCCGCAGTCGACAACGAGCGGTTCGCCAAATCCGTAGTCCCCCACCCACCAGCCGCCGCGCACTGAGCGATTCGCCGCCGGCGGCGGCGCTACCGATGCCACCGCAACAGGCAACGGCGCCGCGAGTGCCGCCGCCGCAACAGGTGATGGCGGCGTGGCCGGCCGGATCGCCGGCACCGCCTCCGCCAGCATCTTGCCCAGTTCGGCAATCGTCGGCTTCTGCTCCGGGCCGGCCGCCGGCGCGCGCAATTTGACCGTCTTGTCCCGCTTGTGCGCTGTCCCGCCGATCTCCCCTGGCGTGCACAGCCCGAGGCACAGTGCCCTGCCGGAAACAGAGGACTTGGTGCGATCGAGCGCGATTGCGATCTCTCGCGCGCTCATGTCGCGCTTGTAGTGGGCGAGCAGGAACTCTGTCGCCTCGTCAGTCCAACTCCCGTTCATCGATCGCCCCCGACGGATGCGCCTTTCGGCCAATGGTTTCGTCTCACTCCGCCACGCGGAGGTCGCTGCCCAGAAACTCCAGAACGCGCCCGAGCGGCCCCATCGGGCGCCCCTCGTCATCAACCGGCAGCGCCTCGGCAATGCGCTGCGCACCGACACCCTGCTGCAACAGAAGCGAGGCGAGGATCGCCGTCTCGCGCGCCATCGCGTCGACCTGGCTGCCGGCCTTGCCGGCGGAAAAGAACACTTCGGCCAGCCCGCCACCCTCGAACCGGCCGACGCCAACGCTCATGACGATCGGCCCAAACACCATGTCGAAGCTCTCGTGTTCCCGCCGGTTGCCGAGGCCGCGGTCGCCGATGTTGCTCATGCCGCCCGCGCTCCCGTGTCTTCCCCGACAAGCACCCCGACGATCTCGCCGACCCATTCGTCGCGCCACCATTGCGCCAGTCGCGCACCGCAGAGAGCGGTCGCAGCGATCATTCCTGCGCTCTTGCCGCTTGGCGCAGATGCAAACCCGACACGGCGTGCGATATGCTCAAAGACGGCTTGCGGGAACGCTGTCTTGAGCGCCGCAAACGCCACGACGCGAGCCCGGGATCTGCCCGCGCCCAGCGCCATCTGCATCGGCCCGTTGCCGGTAAACCGGCAGGCCATCACGATGGCCCGGGCATAGTCTTCGGCGGTCGGGCGGGTGGTCATCGCCTCATCCCTCATCCGCACCGTTGGAACTGTCGGCGGCCCAACCGAGATTGGATTTGATCGCCGAGCCGATAGGCGCTGGCGCAAACACCTCGTGCCTTCCGTCGGCGGCAAACGCTTCAGCGCTCACCCGGCAGTCGCGCCGGCGCGCGTCGGGCGACACCTCGAAGGCATCGAAAGCCGGCTTACGAAGGGCCGCCGCGCCGGAGCGTCCGGCCGAGGCCGCAGCGATTGTGCCAGGCGCGAACCGCGCCACCATGCGCTCGCGCATGACCTTCTGCCGGTCGCGGAATTTTTGCGCCATGGCCATGGCGTCGGCGACGAATTTGGCTCCGTTGGCGCGATCAAACCAACGTGCGATCGCTGCCACGTCGTGCCCGGCCTTCACCATCACATAGACGGCGAGAACGCGCCGGTCGTATGCCTCGTTGTCGCGCGACGCCTTCAATTCGGCCACCGTGATGTCGAAGGCTTCGGCCACGGCGCCGCCGATCGTCTCAAGCCCGGCCATCGCTGCCTCCCTTCGGCCTAAGCCGGTCCGGACGAAAGGCGCCACATCGTATAACGAGCCGCTCACAGACCTCCTCAAGCGAGGCCAATCGATCGCTGATGAGTTCAACAGCGGTCGCGAGCGCGAAGACGACGAGCCAGATGACAAAGATCAGCATGGCAACAGGGATCCAGAGTCCCCAGCCGGCGGCCGTCAGACATCCCCTAGCCAGCATCGCCGACCCGCCTGATGCCGCGCCGCCCCAACCGCCGCGCCTCGAGACGCCGTCGGAGCGAAACGAGCGTTTCCAGCTCCGCTTCCATCTGGTCAATCGACGCCAGATCAGCGTCGTCACCAGGGTCCAAGGCGAGTCTTCGCTCATCAGCCAATTCCTCGACTAGTCGTTTGATGTCTCGATCGTATTCGACGGCGATCAGATGGAAGAAACCAACTTCCACCTTCCGCATCTCACGGTGATAGAGCTTTGCGATGGCGCGGGCGCCGAAGCGGATGTTGGTCGCGGTCGCCGCGAAAGCCTCGGTTTGATTAAGGCCGTCGATCAGACACTTGACGTCGACGAGGCGGCGGCACATTCGCTCCGCCCGCTCGCGAAAATCCCGATTTGTGTACGCATAAGACGCCATTTGGGACGCACTCCTTGCTACCGATAGGCCGGCGACAGGGGCCGGACGTTGCCGCCCGGCCAAGTCACAGGGAGGAACGCTCCTCAAGGAGCGTACGTGAAGGGAATCAAGCCTTCGCGCTTCGGGCGCGCCGCAACCTCTCGGCTCGGCGCGAAAGTGATGTCGGTGATTTCAAAGGAAAGGACTCTTCGATGATCAGACGCCGCGCCGGACCGTTCGACTGTGACCGCCGCCGTCCGGTCGCCTCTTTCGCTGCCGGCATCAAAGCCGACGACAAGCATGCATCCTGGCTTGACCGGCGCCGGCTGAAACGGAAACAGCGAAAACCAGGACGCCGGTTGCGTCTGTCGCAGGGTCGCCTGCGCCAGATTTTCCAGGACGCTTGGACCAACGTTGTCGCGCGCGGGTTGGCCATGGCGGCACACGATATCGATCATTCCGTTCTCTCCCCCTCGCCCGATGCCATCCGCGCCAGGTCGTCGATCGTCACCTGAAAACCGTCCTCGGCGCAGACATCCGCCACCGGTTTCAGAAACCGCGCCGGGATTGAATTGCGGATGCGCCACGACGACACCGTCGACACCGCCAAATCCAGCCGGCCGGCCAGTCGCCGCACGCCGAGTCGTCCGATGACGGTCGCGTGAGTATTGTCACCAACAGATTCGATCACAGCGGAACGGGACATGAGCGCGGGCTCCTTGACGACTGCCGTAGTGTGCAATTTGCGCACGACGGTGTCAAGTCAGAAAAAGCGCAATTTGCGCACGAACATTGGCTAGAGGATCGCTATGCCGCTGCCAATCTATAAGGAACAGCACGAACGCCTCGCATGGGCCCGCCGCCGCGCTGATATTTCACTCGGCGCACTGGAGGAGCTGATAGGTATTAAAAAGTCGACGGCGCGCGGCCATCACGACGGAACCCGCTCCGACAAGCGCGGCATTTCCGATGCCGATTTGATCAAATATGCCAGACTCTATGACGTGCCGTTTCTATGGCTGAAGATCGGGTTGGACGAGGCTCCCCCGGGTTTCCGCCGGGTTGACGTTAAGGGCTTTCTGCAGGCCGGGATTTGGCGCAGTGGTTTCGACCTCGAACAGGATCGGCACATCATCGTCGAGGACCGGCGGGAGTGGGTAAATTGCGTTTTATACGCAGCTGAAGTCCGCGGCGAGTCGATGAACCTGGTCTATCCACCAGGCACGATCGTTGTGCTGTTGCGCCAGATCGACATGGTCAAGCATCTGGAACACCGGCGCCGCTATCATATCGAGCGCCAGCGTCGCGACGGGACCATCGAAAATACCTTGAAGACGGTCGAAATCAAGCACGGCAAGGTCTATCTGGTTCCGGAGTCGAACGATCCGGAATTCAAACAGCCGGATAGCATCAGCGACGCTGACTTGCTCAGGACGTCATTCGTCGGCAAGGTCATTCAAGCCATTATTACCGAATGACTTGAGCCGTGTATGGTGTTCCGTCGCCGATTTAGCGACCTCGACCAGATTGAGTGGGCGAATAGGCCAGACAGGATCGGGGCGATTCGGTTCGAAATCATTCAGTTTCTGGAATAATTTCACCGCAAGCGCCACATCGTGCATGGCGCTATGTCTGCTCTCCTGTTCGCCGAGCCCCAATGCCCGTGCTGCCGCGGCAAGCGATTTTGCCTTACCGGGATAGTCTGCAGCGTAAGCCAACATCGTGCAGTAGCCGACGATCGGGCGCTTGAACGGGACGGAGGCGCGTTCGAAGTCCCGCGCCAAAAAATCGAGATCGAACGCCGCATGATGTGCCACGACGAGTTCGGCCATCGCCACGATGCGCGCCAGCCGCTCCGCATAGACGGAAAATGGTGGCTGCCGCGCCAGCATTTTGTCGGAGAGCCCATGGATCCGATGCGCTTCCGGTGTGCACTTGCGGCCCGGGTCGAAGGCCAGATAAATCGCTTCTCCCGATATTTGCCCCCCTTTTAGCGGGACCGCCGCCAACGACACGATGCGGTCGAATTCACCGAGCCCGGTCGTCTCGCAATCAATCACCAGTACCGATCTGCGCATCGCTCCGGTTGGCAGCTGATGCAAAACATAACGGCGGCCGGACGCAGATCGAGGCAGCGGCGGCGGATGCGCGGTGGCGACTGGCAACGGCGGCGACAGTGCATTGCCCCCGGGATTGTTACCGGGCCGATCCAGCGTCGGAACCAACTCACTATGTCCAACCAATAGAGCGTTCCTATGCGGTCTCCTGCAAATAACCGCGCGGAACAGGCCAAACATCAAACGGAACATATGCATAGCCGCAACCCGCCGCTGTGACGGTCGATCCTAGTCGCATTGTGTGCAATCGCAATCGAGCAATTGGCGGCCAGACCAGATCAACGCGACATGTCTAGGTCATACATTTTATAAGTCGTGCGCATTTTGCGCTTTACAAACCGTGCGCATTTTGCGACACATATCAATGTCGCAACCCGCTTCGGACCCAGCCATGCGCCGCCCCCGCCCGATCGTCACTGCAGCTTTGCTCGCGTTCAGCCTCGCCGTCACGGTGCTCATCGGCGCCGCGGTCACCGCGCGCGACTGGCTCGATTGGGCCGGGCTCGGTGCCATCGCCTACGGCTGCCTCATAGCCGCATGGATCCTCTGGCGTTCTCGCCCTCCGGCCATTTCCACGAGGCCCTCCATGTCCACACCCGCATTTGCCACCGGCGGCGTTCTCACGCCCGATCCGGTGCTCTCCCGCGCGCGCGAGGTCTGCGCCAAATCGATCGAGTCCGGCGCCGATATCACAGTGCGCGCGCTTTACGATGCCGGTTTCACTTCGGCGCAGATCCTCGAGTATTTGCCGGACATCCTGTCCGATCGCGCTAATTCCGGCAGCCGCTTCGTCCTTACCTATGACTGGCTCAACGCCGGCCGTCGCGCCAGCGTTCGCGCCAGCGTTCGCGCCTGGCTGATGACGCAAGGCGCCGAGCGCCATTGCGACCGGCTGGCCGATGTCGTCACCGAGTTCAAGCAGTTTCTGCGCGCCAACGCCGAGCCGCCCGCCGCGGACATCCTCGCCGAGCGCCTGCATACCCTTGAGGCCTCCGCCGCCATTCTCGTCGACATCTGCAGGCAGACGCGCAGCCGGATCGTCAAGGATACCCGGCGCGATTTTACCCCGAACGCCGGCATCAAGGTTGCTGATCCAAGTCACCGCAATCCGCCCGACCCGGAGCCTTTCGGCGGCGGCATCGCTCTCTGACCCTCAACCAAATCGAGGCCCCCATGCGTGGCTTTCTCGAACTCCTGGCGCTCGGCGCCTTCATCACCGGCATCTGCGCGTTGGCCGAACCGATCGCCGCCGCGGTCGAACTGTGGAGACTGTGATGCTTGCCCTTTTTCCGTCGGCGATGCGCCCCCCCCCCGCTCTCTCGCGCCACCATCGCCTTCGCGCTGGCGCAATCCGCCCCGGCCGCCGCGCTTCACCAACTGACGGCGCGTCTGATTGCCTCGACCTCCTTCACCACCTCCGACCGCCGCACGGTCATCCATCTCGGCGGCGCGTTCTGGTTCAACGCGTTTCTCGACCGGATCGAATACCCGCGCTCCGGCGGCCTCACCACCACCACCTCTTGAGGACTCCACCGATGGCTTTGACCAATGCCCCGACCGATTTTCAGCAACTCCTCGACCGCGATGGCCTGTTGGCCGACCTCGGCAACGAGATGCGCGACGTCCTCGCCAAGCTCGCCGAACTGGGCGAGCACGGCAAAGCCAAGGGCAGCCTGACGCTTACCCTGGATTTCGCCGTCGAGGATGGCGTTCTCTCCACTGTCCCCGACATCAAGGTGAAGAAGCCGAAGGAGCGCCGCCGCTCCATCACCTTCTTCGTCACCCCCGAGGGCGGCATTTCCACCAGCCATCCGCGCCAGCGCGACATGTTCAACGGCGACTAGTCACAACCAACAATCGTCGCGCCCGCCTTCCCTCAACTCCGAAAGGCCTTTCCCATGTCCGACCACGCATTGACCGAACCCGCCATCGCCGCCATCGCCAGATTGGTCGAGGCGGCCTCAGACAATCTGGCGCTCGAATTCCACTTCGCTCCGGACAACGACGCCTACCAGCACGACGCGATCAATCTCATCGCCGTCCCCAAAATGGGCGGCGGCTATGAATGGACCGTGCCGGAGAAGCTCCTCGACCAGTTCCGCGCCCGGCCGTTCGAAACCACTGGCACGGCGCCAGTTACCTCGATCGACAGTTTCTGCGCTCTCGTCGACCGCCACAAGGTCCCCAACTCCGCTGTGTTCGTCGACACCAACTGGCTCGCCCCCAAGTTGACCGCCGTCATCGACTACCACGCCGATGCGCTCCTTGACGATCCGGCGAGCCGACGCAAGACCGCGCGTTTCGGCAAACATCGTATCGTCTATGCCTTCCCGATAACCCCTGCCTTCGCCGCATGGTCGAAAGCCGATGGCAAGGAGTTCGCGCAAGCCGAGTTCGCCGCCTTCATCGAGGACCGCATCGTCGATATCGCCGATGCCAAGCCGGTGGACGAAGGCGAATTTGAGTTGCTCGGCAAGCTCGGGGCCAATGCCGCCGACGCCACCAAGATGCTGGAACTGTCGCGCGGCCTGGAAATCCGCGAGAACGTCAAGGTGAAGAACGCCAGTCGCATATCGTCGGGCGAAGTCGAAATGACGTTCGAGACCAGCCACGTCGACGCCAAGGGCGAAAAGCTGATCGTGCCGCAGGCCTTTTTCATCGGTCTGGTGCTGTTCTCCGGCTCCGAACCGCAGCGCCTCCTCGTGCGCCTCTACTACCGCCGCGACAACGGCGTGATCCTCTGGCGCTACCGCCTCTACCGGCTCGACATGATCGTCGACAAGATCATCGCCGAAGCCCGAGACAAGGTCTTCGAGGCGACCGAGCTGCCGATCTACGACGGCGCGCCGGAAGCCTGAACCACCGCGCCAACATCCTTTTGCCGGAGGACGCCATGGCGTCGACGCCGCAATCCCTCACCAGATCCGCCCTGCAGCGTCGTCGCCGCCGCGCCGAGGCGATCGGCCGCCTCGACGGTCTGCCACCTTTCGCCCGCGATCGTCGCGAGTTGGAGCATCAGGCGCGCGAGGCAACCACGGCGACGCTGAAGGCGGAACTGCGCCTGATCAGGAAGGTCGGGCCGGCGGCGGCAGAGGCGCTGGCGCCAGTGCCGGTCGCCCGGGTATTCGCGCCGCGCCGCCGCCGCAAACCGGCATGAGGCACCGCAAGTTTGCCACGCAACGCATCGCGCCGCAACGCGACGCAACGAGCCCTCTCTTCGCCGAGAGGGCACCCTCGAGCCGGAAGGGCATCCGGCTTCAGGGTGCCGCAAGCACCAAATGCGCATCGCCACGCTTCGCGACGCAGCGCATCGCAGCGCAACGCAACGCAACGCTTCACAAGGATCTATCCGATGAGAGACGTAATCATCACCATCGAGGGCGTAACGCCCTACAGCGCCTCCAGGCCGATTGGGAATGATCGACTCAAGGGCGAATCGCTGGATGACCACGAAAAACGTCGATGGCGCGAGAAAGTCCACATTGATGGCAAGGGCATGATCTTCATTCCCGGCGTCGCCTTCAAGATGGCGCTGGACGAGACGGCATCGCTCCTCAACGAGAAAATCGCCGGCAAGGGCCCCCAGACCTGGACCGCCCAGTTCAAGACCGGCGTCACCGCCATGAACGACGTCTCGCTCGGCATCACGGCTGACGCCGTCAAATCGATCGGCATCTATGCCAACGCCAATGGCAAGCGCGGCATTGGCACGCGCGTCTGGCGATATTTCCCGATCATACCCGTCTGGCGCGGCATTCTGGAAATGCGCGTCTTTAACGACTCGCTCTCCGCCGACGTCTTCGAACGCTATTTCGAGCAGGCCGGCATCCTGGCTGGCGTCGGCCGCGGGCGCCCCATCACTGGATGTGCCGCCGGCAACGGACGCTTTCGCCCTCTCGCCTTCGATTGGCGGGACTGACTTTACACCTCGCACCGCGACGCACCGCAACGCGACGCAACGATTTCTCACCAGGACGCTCCCATGCAGCCGCTCTTCACCCGCTCCGTCCAAACCAAAAAGCTGGTGGCCTTGTTCCAGGACATGAGCATCGATACGCAGATGTCCTTTGCAGAGGCCGGCAAACGGCTCGGTTTTGCGCTGACGTCGTCGAGCGACATCTATCGATCGGCACGCTGGATAGCCACCCGTGACCATCAGATCGTCATCGAGGGTATTCGCGGCTTTGGCTTCACCCGCCTTGCCGGCTCCGGCATAGTCAAGCGTGGCGATGGGCACGAGCGTGCCATCCGGCGTCGGGCCCGGCGCGCGAGCACCGAGATGACGGTTGCCATCACCCAGAACCTCACCCGCGACGACATGCAAGCCGCGACCGAGAAATTATCGCGCTTCCGCATCATCGCCGACTTATCCACGCCCGCCCGCGCCAGTTCGAACAAGCCAACGGTTGCTGATCCAGAACCGCATGAGCCGGTCGACGTTCGCGCCCAATTGGGCAAGCTGACGGGATTTCAAGCCGGCAAACCAAGTCGGGAATGAGGGCCAATATGACCGCTCCTTTTCCCATCTCCACCAGGCCCGAGGCAATCGAATGCCTCGAATGCGGACTGCCGGTCAACAATCCGCTCGCCCATGGCTTTTGCAGCACGCGCTGCCGCAAGGCCTGGAACAACCGCCGAATGGTGCGCGGCGCCGAATTCTACGACCTGCTCATGGCGCTGTGGTGCGAGCGCGGTGCCGCCAAAAAAGCCCACGTCTTCGGCCTCATCTGGCGCATCGCCAAGCGCTTGCGGCAGGAAGACGTCGATCAACGCGCCGGCCGCCGATCCTGGCAGCCGCTCCGCGTTGGCCTCGCGCGCCGCGCCGTTCTCTGCGCCACAGCCCCAATCGAATCAGAAAAGGGATTGTCCTGAACACGCAGATGACGACCGGCGGCGACCGCTAAACCGCTGGCACACCCAACTCCTTACCTTTGGGAGACCTCTGATGCCCATTTGGAAAGCCTTGGCGTCCAACATATACATCGACCTCACCGCCCCCGACCTATCGGCGATCAACATCTGGCGCGACATCGCGCTGCCGCTCGCGCGGTTGTGCCGCTTCGATGGTCAGGCCGGCGGAGACACGGGTCTGGACGCCAGGCTCGGCTATTCGGTGGCGCAGCACTCGGTGGTCGGTGCCGATGTGGCATTGGCCGAGACTGGCGATCTGACGTTGGCGCGCGCCTTCCTGGTGCACGACGCACACGAACCTGTCGGACCGGGCGATATTAGCACGCCGTCGGTCAAGGCGCTCGACGCCCTCATCCGCGCCGAATTGCAGACCTATTCGCGCCACGAATGGACCATTCAGCAGGATTGGGCATCGAAAGCTGTCGCGGAGTTCAAGCGCAAAGTCGATGTCGAAATCCATCGTCTGGCGCTGCTTAGGCCGGACGAAACGACCTGCACGTACGTCGCCGCCCTCGACACCCGCATGCTCGCCGCCGAGCGGCACACCTTTTTCGCCGCAACGCCCGACGATATCTGGCCGTCCGGCTTTGCCGTGATGAAGCCGATCAACCCGGCGGCACTCGCGCCTTGGCCGGTATCTATCGCGGCCGGTCGCTGGATGGCGCGCTGGATCGGATGGCATCCGGCCAATGCCGGCAAGGTCTCCGATGGGCCATACACTCCGGAAGAAGTTTTGGAGGTGTGGAAAGGCGGATTTGCGCCGCACTACGCTATTCCTGCCGATGAGACGCAGGAAAGCGAGGTCACCGCCGCCTCTGCCAAACCGTTGTCGTTCAATACGGTCGATGCGAGGCGATCGTCCGGCTTTCCTGACCACATCGATCGGGATGGCAATGGGCATTATGTCACCGCCGAAGAGCCCGGCCAATGACCGATCTGTCGCGCCGCCGCTTTCTATTGTCCGTCGCTGCAGCGCCGGTCGCCGCAGCCGCCGTATCTGCCGCGGTTGTGACCAGGGCCCTCCCGCCGCCCGGCTATGTGCCGTTCACCCCACGCGATTGGGTCGGTGGCACGGCCACACTGAACGAAGTCCGCGTGTCGGATGGCGGCTTTCTTATCCCGCGCGACGTCTACAACGACTTGTTAGCCCACTTGGGCGATGTCCTGCCCCACATGACGCGCGCGCCCGATCGCACCGACCCCGAGCCCGCCCCCACACCCGCCAGCCGCTACGCCGTGCTGCGTCGCATAGGGCGGCAGCACTTTGCCAAAACCCCGGAGGCATCCGATGTCGCATGAATTGGTCGGCGCATGCACCGACGAGGCGTTTCAAGAGCGCATCCGTCGCGAAGGCTGGATCAAGGCCGAAATGGTGACGGCCGCCGCTTTCGATGTCCTGAAGGAACGCCGCCGCCAGGTCGAGGTTGAAGGCTGGACGTCGGAGCACGACGATACCGAGCACGACTCCGGAGATATCGCCGGCGCGGCTTCGTGCTATGCCCTCGCGGCGGCTGACTCGCTCAGCCCCTATTCGCAGGGTGACGGCGTTGACCTGGACAACCCGCCGGAATGGTGGCCGTGGGATCGCAAATGGTGGAAGCCCAACCGCGACGATCCGCGCCGCGATCTCGTCAAGGCCGGCGCGCTGATCCTCGCCGAAATTGAGCGGCTCGACCGCCTCGCCGCAGCCCAACTGACGGGGGCCGAGCATGGTTGACGCTGATCTCTACGTCTACCCAGACAACCGCGCCTATCGATACGACGGCATCCTCTACAAGATTGGCGATCCTGTTGGCCGTGTCGGCGACTATGAGTTCGACGGCGAATTGCGCGGCATCTTTGCGGCGATCGACGGGTCGGTGCGCGTCGTCGTCGAGTGCACCGCCCCGGGCGCCAAGCGCACGAAACACATTTTCGCGCCCGCGCAGATCCGGCATCGCCAGATCACCAAATATGCGACGAAGCACGAGGCCGACCATGGCTGACCGTTATTCCGACGTAGATGCTGAATTGCTACGCTGGCTTTCCAAATATCCGCTAGGGACCACTCAAATGCGCCGCGCATTGATCAACAGCGGCTTTAGATGTTGGTCGGTAACATTCCTACGCGGTCGATTGCTTCGCTTGAAGGATCTTGGCTTTGTCGACGTCGACAACGCCGACTACTCCGGTCGCGTCAATAAGTGGCGCATCACTTCCGCCGGGCGCGCGATTGTCACCGCTTCGAAGAACCATGCAGAGGCCGACCATGGCTGACGGCACCAAGATCGAATGGACCGACATGACCTGGACGCCGATCCGCGCCCGGCATATCGAACTGCAGAACGACGGCTCGGGCAAGCTACGCCTTGGCTGGCATTGCGAGCGCGTCTCCGAGGGCTGCCGCAACTGCTACGCCGAAGGCATCAATCGCCGGCTCGGCACCGGCCTTGATTTCAAACCTGGAAACCTGTTCCGCAGCGAGCGCGACGGCCCCGCCGACGGCGCGGCGCTGTTTCTCGACGACAGAATCCTGACGGAGCCCTTACGCAAGCGCGCGGCCCGCATGATTTTCGTCTGTTCGATGACCGATCTGTTTGCCCACTTCGTTCCGCGCGAATGGATAGACTGGATCTTCGCCATCATAGCGCTGTCCCCGCAGCACACCTTCCAGGTGCTGACCAAGCGACCGGCGCGGATGCGCGAATACCTGTCGTCTCCGGCGACATGGCACAGGATCTACGAAATCGTCTGTGATTTGGCAGTCAATGAGATCGCAAAGGTCCTGCTGATCGGACAGGAAGGACCTTATGCCGATCCGACTTTTGCCCCGCATCGTCAGCGGGTGCATTTAGGCAATTGGCCGCTTCCCAATGTCTGGCTCGGCGTCTCCGTCGAAGATCAGCCGCGCGCCGACGCGCGAATCCCGATCCTGCTGGATACCCCGGCAGCAATCCGGTGGATCAGCACCGAGCCGCTGCTTGGGATGCTCAACGTGCTGCCATACCTGTTCATTTATACCCACACGGATCATGCGGTGTTGACCGGCGATGGCGACCTGTCCGAGCCGCTGCCCTATCGCGATCCTGCGACGACGAAGCCCGAGGATATCGCTTCGCCGCGCCTCGATTGGGTTGTCTGCGGCGGCGAGTCCGGCCCAAACGCCCGACCGATGCATCCGGATTGGGCGCGCTCATTGCGAGACCAATGCGCCATGGCCGACGTGCCGTTCCTGCTCAAGCAATGGGGCTCGTGGTTTTCTGTCCTCGATCGCGACAACGACGATCCAGACTGGCGTGCTAACTATTCCAGGCATAAGCGCGGCGGCAACAGGGTCTTGAACCTCGCCGGTGGCTGCGGATTTCATGGCGAGCGCGTCCATATCATGCAGCGGATGAGCAAGACCGCCGCCGGGCGCACCCTCGATGGCGTGACGCACGACGCCTATCCGGAGGTTCCCCTCCATGCCTAGGCGCCGCTATGCCTCGAAGCGCTTTACCAGGATGGCCGATCAGATGCGAGAGGCCTCCGGCATTGTCGATTTGGTCAACGCCAAGGCGGGCGATGAATTCGACTGTTTTGCCGACGGCCTTTCGGCGGACGGCAAGATCAAACTTGTCTTTCGGCGCCGTGAAACGATCGAAACGTCGGCGCGATGCTGCATCTGTGGCCGCACCGAGGTCAGGTCTCATGCCGAGGGCGAGGCCGACAGCAACCCGTTTGATGAGCCATATGTCTGCCTGTTTCACCATGCCGATCCACTCACAGAGCGATTGATCTCCGCATGTTCATGGCGTGATTTCAAGGCCGTTCACCGGCTCGGCGCTGTGGTTGCCGCACTCAAGGATGCCATTGATGACCGACGCCACCGTTGAAGCGATCCGCCTGTCGGAGCGTTATTCGATCGACGCAATTATCACCGGTCTGGTGACGGACCTCGAGGACTTGCGAACCGGCAAGATCAGCACGCGCGAGGCCCAGGCTCGCGCCCAGCTTGCCCACGAGATCATGCGCGGGATCAACCTGGTGATCCGTGGCCAGCAGATACTCGAGCAGCGGGCAAAGATGATTGGAAAGGGCAACGCCAATGGCTGATCGCACTCTCCGCTCTCTTCTCGGCGAGACCCGCGGCGAGGGTTTCGAGCACTTCGAACGGCTGATCGCCGAGACCGCGACGACGCCCAAGGAGCGCCTGATAGGCCGTTACCTGGATCTGTTTTCGACCGCCGCGATCGAGGCCGCCCGCGAACATCCAGATGCCGATCCGGTCGATATTTTCACCGCTGCGCCGTTTGCCGCCGGCTTCGCCATCGCCGCGATGCTGTTTCAGGCGGTCGATCCGGCCGGCTATGCCGGCGGTCGCAAGCTCATGACCAAGCAGTTCGCCTCCGGGCTGTTCGAAGGCCTGAAGGCCATCCGCGAAGCCAGCGGGAGCAAGCCATGACTGACACTCAGATGCTCGCCCTGTCGATTCGCCAGCCTTGGGCGTGGGCGATCTTTCACGCCGGCAAGGGTATCGAAAATCGCGATTGGCCGACAAAAGTGCGCGGTCGGGTTCTGATCCATACCTCGAAAGCCAAGCCGACTCTGCAGGATATCTACTTCGTCGAGCAGATGCTTGAGCGCGCGACATCTGCGGCGGCCATCGCGGCGATGTTTGTGCTGCCCGCCGTATCGTTCAATCGTGGCGGCATTATCGGATCGGTTGAGATCATCGATTGCGTGACGGAAAGCCCATCGCCGTGGTTCTTCGGCCGCTTCGGCTTTGTCCTGAAGGACCCCAAGCCGCTACCTTTCATCCCATGCAAAGGCGCGCTCGGCTTCTGGCGTGTACCGGACGACATCCTCGCGCAGTTGGAGGAGGTCGATGGCTGATCTCCCGCGCCGTGTTCAACGCTCGCGCGCCAAAGGCTGGCGCATGCCGGATGGCGCCGTTTATGTCGGTCGGCCGACCGTCTTTGGCAATCCTTTTACGGTGGCGGCATGTCGCGAAGCCGGCATCCGGGGCACAGAAGGGGAGCATGTTTCCCTTTGCGTACAGGCATTTCGTGAATGGATAGGCGGAAGCGACTGTTGGTGGATGGGTCCGGAGGCGGATGCCGCGCGGGACGGTCTGCGACGTCGGTTACCAGAGCTTCGCGGCCACGACCTCGCCTGTTGGTGCCGGCTCGATCAGCCCTGCCATGCCGACGTACTGTTGCGACTCGCCAATCCCATTTGCGAGGAGGCCGGCGATGGGTGAGTTCGGCCATACCTTTGGCAATGTGTCCGGCGACCATTTCGATGCATGGGGCGCCGGGCCCTTCGAGATTATTGCCGACGGCAAGCGCTGGCGCTTCGAGGATAGCGACCGCTTTGGGCCGCTCATCATCGATCAGAACGGCGATCCATTGTTGCAGCAGCCAAAGGAGCGATCTCCATTCTGGGCCGCACATGCGCAATGGGTCGCGTCCGGCCGCCGCGTGGCCGCTGACGGCATGACATGCGAGAAGGTATAAAGCGATGACGGAATATAAAGCGAACGGCGTTGTTGCGCTCCTGACCGCGCCAGATGGCCGTGTCCTCGCAACGGCCTCAAACTTCGACCCGTCCGGCTATGGCGGTTTTAAATTGCATGAAGCGCAGAAGATCCGCGCCCGTGACGCGATGCGAAGGGAATTCTTCGCGCTTTTCTGCCATCGCGATGTCGCCGGTGCCATCGAGTCGTACCATGCCGACACGATCATCCGGTCGATTTGCGACCAGAAAAAGTATCGAGAGCAGTTTGTTATCGTCGGACATGATGGTGTCGACGTAGACGAATACGACTATGTCAATAGGCGGACCTGACCATGTCCCGCCCCGTCTTCCGCCCAGATCTCACGCCGACCCAGGTCGCCTTGGTGCTTGGCTACGCCAATGCCGACGCCTTTCTCGAGCGGAGAGACGACTACGCGCGCGCGGGGCTGAAGGCCGATCCGTTCACCGGACGCTATGATCCGGAGGCGTTTGAACGTTGGCGCCGGTTGCGGTCTCCCGGTCTATTTCCGGAGTTGACAGCGAGCAACGGTGCGCGGGATGCTAGAAGCGTATTTGAGCAGCGCTTGCGGGGCGGGTGATGGGATCGATCAAGATCCGCTACTACCGTGTCGTCAAAGGTCAGGGCTATTGGACGCCCTCTTCTAAGATGCGCACGCTCGGCTTTTCCGAGATCCGCTGCGGTCGCGACGGACCCGACGCATGGCGGACGGCGAAGAGATGGGCCGACCGCTGGGCGTCGGTGAAAGAGGGCAAGGAACCGGCGCCGGCCTCGATCGACCTGTCAAAACTATCGCGCGAACAAGCCGAGGCCGCCCGCGTCTATCCGAGAGGCAGCGTCGGCGAGGCCTGGGGACGCTATATTCGCACCGAGGAATGGAAGCGTCGACCACAGTCGACCCGCACCAAGGAATGGTGGCCGGCGTGGTTCCGCATCCGCGACATGTGGGGCGATGTTGACCCGGCGACGATCACCTTCGAGATGATGTCGGCCTGGCGCAACGACCCGGTGCATGGGCTGGAGGCCAAGCACGGCTGCGGCGTGGCACACAAGACCTTCAAGGTCTGGCGGGCATTCTGGAACCTTATGGCGTCGATGCACTATTGCGACCGCGACAAGAACCCGTCGCTCGGCATCGTCAACAAGGCGCCGGCGCCGCGCGATCAGCGCTTCAACGAGGGCGAGGCTGTCCGCTGGGTCAAAGGCGCATGGCGCCTCGGCTATCATGGCCTCGCCTGCATCATGGCGGTCGCATGGGATTCCGGCATGAGCCCCGGAGATATCAGGACGTTGCGCGCCCGCCATCGCAAGATGATCAACAGCCGCCTCGCCTTCGACCTGTCGAAGGAAGGGCGTGCCAAGACAGGCCGCTCTACCATCGGCACGACGTCGCCACGCACTGCGGCGTTGCTCGATGCCTATTGGCACCGGCTCGGCGTCGAGATGACGGCCGACGCCTTCCTGTTTCGCACGCGGTCGGGCGGCAAATATCGCGACGATACCTTGGCCGACGACTTTGCCAGCATGCGCGAAAAGGTGGCGCCGGGCGACAAGCGCCAATTGCGCGACATGCGGCGGTCAGGCGCCATGGAAGCGCTCGCCGGCGGTGCTTCGGGTGCGCTCCTGTCGCAGAAGCTGGCGAACAGCATCCAGTCTTCCAACACGCTGCAGCGGACCTATACGCCGGTCGATATCGCCGCCGTGGAGGCCGCCGACGAGGCCCGACTCATCGGACGCCGCCGCACTCGCGGGGCAAAGGGCGAACAGGAATTTTCAACTCAGCAGCCGCGACTTTTTCAACCGAAGCAATCGTCTACACCTAAGCCCTTGAAATAATGGCGACCCCGGCACGATTCGAACGTGCGACCAACAGCTTAGAAGGCTGGCCGGTTTTTCAGTGATTTCAACGCGGATTGGAAAAAATTCAAATCAGGAACTACCGCAGAAATGGCAGTTTTTGCAACGTCATTTTGATCGTCGGATCGCCAAACAAAAACTTCGCCTGAGCGACCCTGCGCCGTCTAGTCGGACCGTCGCCCAAACCATATGGCGCAGATGGTAATGCGCCGATGTGTTCTAGCCAGCCCAATCTTGCATGGAGGTCAGAATGGCTGACGTCATCCTATTGCCTGGATCAGGCAACAGCAACGACGTGATTCCGCGCTCTTTTAGGACATTTTCCGACGCCGCGGCGAGCCATGTCGCTGGCGGCGGCGAAGCCAAGTATCTGCCGCCGATCGCCGCCTATTTCGGCGGACGACCGCTTGGCGAGATCTACCCTTATGACGTCCGGCAGATGGCTGAGACGCTCTATCCGAACCATAGCGGCGCGACCCGCAATCGCCAGGCGATCACCCCGGCCCGCGCCGTCATGTATCACGCCTCCGATCGCGGCTGGTGTCGGCCGATCCGCATCCGCTCGTTCAAGACCGACGGTCCGAAGCGCAAGCGCCCGGCTTCGGCGCTCTGGCTTAATCTCTTCTGCCGGCAATGCCTGCACGACCGCCTGCCCCATGTCGCCGCCCTCGTCCTATTCATGGCAACGACGGGCGCCAGGATCTCGGAAGCGATCGCGCTGCGCTGGTCGGATGTCGACCTGACGGCTCGGACGGCGCTGTTGATCAAGACCAAGACGACCGGCAATTCCATGCGCTATCTCACCGACGAGGTCGCCGAGCGGTTGCGTGGCCTGCAGGACGGCCAGCGGCGCGACGCCAGGGCGTTCCGTTACACCAGCCGGTTCAGCGTCGCCGAGCGGATCAAGGCCGTCTGCAGGCGCGCCGAGATCCCCTACAAGTCGCCGCATCTGTGCGGTCGGCATACGTTTGCAACGACCGCGATCGATCTCGGCGTCGACATCGGCACCGCCATGGCGGCTGGCGAGTGGCGCTCCTCCAAGGTGTTCCTGGAGACCTACGTGCACCCCAGAGCAAGTGCCGGGCGTCTAGTCGCGGACCGAATGAACCTCAACGCGTTTGGCGAGATGTGAGTGATCGGGGGCGCCGGGCGCAAGCTCGACCCCCCACATTTTGGGTTAGGGCGCGGGTCTGTCCAGTGATTCAGGCAAAAACAAAGTTTCGCTGTCCATTACCTGGATTGGTAGCGTTGAACAGATTGCCCAAAACCGCTCGTATTCTGGATCGTTGAGGATGCGCGCACCAGCAACGCCGTCTCCATCCGTTTGCAGCGGACCATATCCGAGCTGGTTGGCGAGTGGGTTATTGATGATGCGGGGGATAATCGCGGTGTCCCCATTATTCAGCGCCTCGACCTGCACTGTAACAGTTGAATTAAAGATTAGATATGCTTGTACGGTCATTTTCGTGCCCTCTTACTGCGCGCCGATTGCCGCAAGGAATGGATATATTGCGTTGTAGAGATTAGCCACATCTGCGGCAGATAAGCCGCCACCAATGGCCTCGGCTGCATTTCGCCTTGTAGAAAATAGAGATCCAGATCCTGCATTGTTCTGAGCTAGTGAGAAAAAGTTTGCGTTTGCCACCGCGATGGATGCAGCAGTGGATGAGCCCACTGAAACCCCATTCAGATAGACAGTACGTGTGGTAGAGTCGGTGCGGGATACAGTAAATAGGCCTGATGTTACTCCCCCATTGGGGTCTGCTGGATTTGAAGTGTCGTTTATTCTTGAATTTATATTGTTGCCTACTCCGTTCACATCAATTCTAGAATTACCCGATGAACCAGCATCATACATAGTCCCACTAATGGAGCCCGTAGTTACGTATACCGATATACTTGCAGAATTGCGGGAGTAGTTGGGCGATGGTGCTGTTAAAGGGTCGAACCTAGTATCAAGATAACTAGTACTTCCATCACCTGTATATCCCCTATTGACTGTAAAGGACGGGCTGTTCATCGCCAAATCGTTGTATGCATTTTGGATAAGATTTTGCCGGGCTGCTTGGGCATTATCCGCAGCCCGAAGCTTTAGGCAATCAAGTCTTGTCAATAGACCGGACGCGCGCAAGGAAACGAATACGTTATTATATAACGCCTTTAGTGGAGTCGTCGGCGGGGTTGTGAGCCGCGCGAAAAAAGCGACGGCCGCCGGATCATACCGCACACCCTTGCTGAGGGTGGCAACCTTGCGAGCGCCGATGAATGCAGGCATGGCGATTACCCCGCGACGACGGTCAACACGCGATTGTAGGCTTGCGCCACCGGCGCGGCATTCGGGCCCGACCGGATCTTGAGAAACCGGACCCCCAGCCAATCAGAGATCGGCAGGCGCATGGCGGCGGCTGCAACGGGCGTATAGGACACCTCGTTGCCGGTCTCGTCGTAAAGATTTGAATAAACGGTCCCGTCCGCGCTGGTCTGGAACGTCAGCGCTGCGGCAGTCCAGGCGGCCGGCATGATGATTCGAAGCGCTCGCAAGGCACCAAGATCAAGCGCACCCGATAGACCCGTCGCATCGTTACCGACGATTGTCGCGGTCAGTGACAATTGTGCCGGTGCGACCACCTGTTGCGCCGCCGATCCGTCGGGAACGACGACGACTGCTAACCCTTGATTCGGTTGGTACGGCACCGACATATCCATCTCCATTACTTGCTATGTCATGCAATGTGGCGCATCTGCGAAGGTGCTGGATGCTTATGCAGACGGAGGAGCACCCGGCACATCAGCCGTGCTGCTCCTCGACCATGATCGAGTTCAGCGCCGCCCCGGCGACGGCATCGTTGACGTCGCGCTGCAACGTCAGCAGCTCCAAAAGCGAGATCGTCACCCGGGTTTCTTCGTCGTGCTTAGGGCCGAGATAGACGAGCACGTCGACGCGCGACCTAAAGCGCTCCAGCCGAATCGGCGCCCGGCGCGGGCTGATGGACTTTGTCGGCGATGACATGCTGAGGCGCTCCTGATGACATAGGCAGGTCAGCCCAGCGGCTCGCGACTATGGCGGCTCGGGTGATCGACCAGATTGTCGATCCGGTCGCCGAGCCGGTCGATGGCGGCGACGATTCGCGCTTCGGTCTTTTCCATGATTTCGGAGGAAACAAAGCGTCTCTCCGCCTCGACGCGGAAACTGGCCAACCCGGCCGCGACGTCGTCGGCCTTTTCTTCGGCCCCCTTGGCAACGCCTGATGTCGTCGAAATGTTGGCTTGAAGACGCCCATATCCCACGAGAACCCCTCCGGCGGTGCAAAGTGCGATGACCACGGCCGCCAAATCGGCGATGACGTGAACGTCCGCGAAGATGTCGGCCACAGCGCCGCTCCTTATTCATGCGGGAGTCTAAGGCTTGACGCTGAACCCAATCGCCTTGCGGTTTCTGTCGTCGGCCGAGATGCCGGCGCGATGTCGTCCGGCGCAATCAAGCAACGCGGCGCGGTCGCGCGCCCATTGCGACGGAATTTTTTCGGCAGCCATGAAGTTGGGCAGCGGCACGGGATCATTGCAGTCCGCCGCGATCACCGCATCAAGGCGCGGCGGAACGGCAGGCGCGATTGGCGTGGAAACCGGCGCCTGACCGCATGCGGTGAGCAGAATGGCGAGCAGCAGCGCGCGCATCACTTCACCCTCTTCAGTTGTCGCAGATCGACGTCGCAGGTCTTGCTGACCTTGGCGCGCTCAACGGCAAGCGCCGCAGCCAGGCGCCGATCATGGTCCGCCTGCAGCCGTTCGATCTCGGCGCGCATCTGATCTGCCACCCCATCAAGGCGGCCTTGCAAAACGGCACGTGCTGTCTCTGCGGCCTTCAGATCGGCGAGGCGGCAGGTCGCCGTCGCGGCCTCGGCGATCGAGCCATGCCAATCGCGCAAGGCAACGCCGCCGAGGATGCCAGCCACGGCGGCAAACGCAGCGATCGCGATCACCACGTATTTGCCGATGGATCCGCCAAGCGTCGAGGCGATGGCAGAAACGACAGCGACGGCAGACGGCGCGGCCATGTCACGGCGACTCGAAATGCTCGGACGTCGCGTCGGCTGGCACCACACCGGCCTTCTGGAGCGCGGCGCGGATCATCGCCTTGGCAGTATCCGTACCCCCGACAAGCGCAAACACGTCGTCAGGATGATCGTCGAGAAAGTTGATGCTACGCGCCATCAGCTCCGGCAGCCGATCAAGTTCAATCGTCTTGTCCTTGATGGCGCCGGCGGTGTCCGAGATTGCCGAGGCCGCCGCCGCCGAGATCAACGTATCGACGTGCGCGGCCTTGGCCGCGTCGGCCAGCGGCTTGTTGATCCTGGACAGCACCATCAAGATGACCGTCGTCATGATCGTCGCCACGCCGGTCCATCCGCCCAGCAGTATAACGATGCCGTTGAGAATATTGCCGTAGGGGATGACGGCGGTCGTCGCAGGCACCGCATCGGCGGCAAGGACAACGGTCGACAACCCGATGAAGCAAACGCAGGCGAATACTGCGATGCAAGCCATATGCAGCGCGCGCCTTGCTAATATCAGACAGGCGATCACCATCATGGCAATCAACCAACACGGCTTGCGAATGAGCCACAGGCAGGCGAGCGCCAGTATGGCGAGAAATCGCATCAACATGGAACATCTCCGTGAGGATCAGCCCCGCGCCAGCGAGGCAAGGTTAAGGTGATGGCGGGCAAAATCGTAGGCAGCGCGGCCAGCCGCGGCGATGATCGGCACCAGCAACAGCGCCGTCGTCTGGCCGCCGAAGGCGCCGAGCGCGGCAAGCGTGGCGATCGAGGCTGTGGCCATCGCGCCGCCGCCGGCAACCGCCGCCGCGACCGGCATGGCGGCGGCGGTATGTTTCAGTCCGGGTTTGCCCGTCTCGATCAGCGCGCCGAAGCAAATCGACGGGTCGATCTGCATCAGCCTGGCGATGACCGGCATGACGCCGATCTGCCGGTCGACGAAGTCGGGATCGAACTCATGGTCCTTGACGTATTTGCCGCGCACGTAGTGCAGCGTGCCGGCCCAGAGGTAGGGATTGCCGATGCCGCGCTCGCGGTAGCCCCAGCCGTTGGTGCGCTCGCATGTCCACGCCAGGCGCGCGACCGACCAATCGCCTATGCCGATGAGTTTGGCCTCATCGGCGGCATCGACCCAGCTCTCTTCCCAGGTGAACGGCGGCGAGCCCTTGCCCGGCCGCCCGGCCGGATCGTGCGTCGTCCGCTTGGCGAGAGTGTCGCCGTTGTGCGGATGCCGATCAAAGCGGATGCGGCCCTTGTCGTCGGTACCGGCCTCGCGCATCTGCTGCAAAGCGATGCGGACCCAGTGCGCGCCGGTCAACCGTTCGCCAACCTGGCAGCGCGCCTTGGCGCCAAGAACGGCGCGCGCCATGGCGTCAACCTCGCCCTTGGCGGACGGCCGGACCACCATCGTGGCAAACAGCCGGTCGTATTCCGGCTGCAGCGCGGCAAACGACAAATCCAGCGACATGATGCCCTCCTGAACTCGATCTGCGATCAGGCGACGGCCGGAGGGTCGGGAATCGTCACAGTCACGGGGCCGCCGCTCTGCAGGAACCGAACGAGCCCGTCATGCCTCGCCGCCATGTCGCGGCGCTGCTGTGCCTCAGCCTCGGTTTCGTTGTCATGCGCCGCGTCGACCGTCCCAATGCGGTCGGCCTGTTCCTTCTTCAGATCCTCGAGCTTGGCAGCGATGTCGCTGTTGATTTTCTCGACCTCCACGTCAAAGCGATCCTTGATTTCCTTATCTCGAGCCGCATAGATCGGCATCAGCAGATCGGCGAGCTTCTGCGCATGGGCGACGGCGTCGGCCGCGCTGAACGTGATTTCCGGCATGATTATCTCCTGTTGGTGGGGTAGTGCCCGCAAGAGGCTTTTCGGTCTGGTTTCTACGCCAAATCAATTCGGTAGGGCGGTGATCGGCTCGACCGTGACGCGGGCGAGACCGGAAATGCCGAGCGCGGCGGCGATGCAGGTTTCGGCCGCGGCGGCGCGCTCGGCAAGCAACAGCAGGCTGAGGGCCAGGACGATTGATCTGATCAGCGATCAGGTTCCGGCGGGATAGGCCGGCCGGGCGGGCAGCGCCGCCGAGCCGCCGGCAACGATCGCCCTGAGCGCCCGGCGATAGGCCACCCACTCGGCCGGCACGGCCACGCCGGCTTCGACACAGCGGAGCACGGTCATGTCGCTAGCCGTGAGTGCGGAGCGGGCCTCGGCGGTGATGTCGGGCGACGGCGTGACGTAGGGTGCAGGCGCGTTACCCTCGCCAAGCCACGCCTGATATGCTCGCCAGTCGGCGTTGGCGGGATCGGCGGGGATTGATGCGCCGTCGACATCACGGATTACGCCGGAAATATTGGACCCGCCGGGCAACGAATAGGTCATGTCAAAGCTCCGCGCTTGCCGTAAAGTGTACGTAGTTCTGGGTTACCGTGCCGGCGCTCGATGCGCCTGAAGCATTGGCTCCTTGCCACCCAAGTATTTTGCTCGATTGTATCGGCCCGGCAATAATCTGCACGTTGAAGTCGCCGTTGACGTTATTGTAAGCTTTTCCCGCTGTGCCCGTGTTTGGGCTATAGGATATGACGGTCGGAGAACCCCTCATCTGCGGAGTCAGCGTCCAGAAACCAACGAATGCAAAGGCATCCGCTATAGTTGGCACGCGGAACGTCACGGAGCCCGTTAGGGTTGCTGTGCCAGGAACTGTGCCGTACTCATAGGACGTCTGGAAATACCGCTGGCATAGCTCGGTTTCGGTCCCGATCGGTCGAAATTCAAAGCTCGTCGCCGTAGCCCCCGGCTCCAGCTGTATGCGGCCGATAGTCCATGTGCCGGACGATTGTGCGCCAACACTAAGGACGACCTCGATACCTGTCGTTGCCGCGGACGGGATCGAAATATTCGTTGTGTATCGAGAAACGGTCGCGTTGACCGTAAAAGACCCCGTCGCAATCAGTGTCTTCGTCGGGCTAGCCAGCGAGCCAAAGGTATCGGTCGTCGTGGCGTAGTAGGCAGTCCAGGTCACCGTCGTGAGCAGCGAATTAGCGAGGTCGACTGACAACGTTGCAGACGTGCCAGCTAGGTCCCAGCAGTTGATTGCCTCAATTCTCTCGCCGATCTGAATACCCGTGACTGATGCCGCTCCAGTAAAACGATAGGCATAGGGAGTGCCCATCGTGCCGGCAATGCGCTGCCCTGTGACGGAGGCGCCCGTGCACGCCGCCCACAAGCGATCGACGGTATAGGCCAGTGCGGCGCCGGCCGCGATCGTTTGAGCGGCACCGGCATTGCGCTGGTCGACGGCAAACGCGCCGTTTATCAGCCGATTTCGAAATCCAGTGAGACCGCCGGATGCGCCGACGGTAGCCCACAGATGCCCGGCTGTGTCCAGGGTACCGACTGCCACCCATTGCGCCCCGTCGTAAATGCGGAGGGTTCGCGGTGTTGTCGATGTATCTAGCCAGAACTGGCCGAACCCTGGCGCCGTAGCCGATGGCGCAGTAGTGCCGGAATTCTGCGAGACAATAGCTGCCAAGGCAGCATTCACGTCAGCCGAATAGGCTGCCATAGTCAACGGCCCAGCCGTCGGCATGACTGTTACCGCTTGCGACATATCTACGGTTCCCTGAAATGTTTATCTTGATACGCGCTGAACGCGTAACGGTGCGGACTTAAAGAAATCGAGTACAAGGCGCTGACAAATCAGTAGCTTGATATGTTAGCCATCCACTTTACTGAGGCCGGGAGAGTCACCGCCGACCAACTGGCCCCATCAGCCGATACTGCCGCGGCGTTTGATGCACTTGTCCCGCCAGCCAGAGCGGAGAAGGCCGCGCCGTTCCAGCCAAGTGCAGACCAGGCACTGGCGGATGGGAGCGTCCGCGCAGTCCACGTCGCACCGTCTGGCGAGGTTGCGCCGGCAGAGTTGCCATTGGCGATAGTGCAGAAAACCGCGCCGTTATGGCAGAGCATCTGCCCGTAGCTTGGCATAGAATAGGATGACCAGGAGATACCATCGCTGGAGACGAAGCACTTGTATGCCGCGCTAGTATTCGATCCGACGACATAAAACACACCACCGACAGCAACTATGCCATTAGATTGGCCTATGCCGGATGGTTGATAGTATAACGTCCAGTTTATGCTATCTGAGGAGACAATTATATAGCCGTTGGTAGTAACGCACCACTTTGACCCATTCCAGGCGATGCCGTTCTTGACTCCGGTGAACGGGAATGTCCTGAGTGTCCAGTTGACGCCATCCGAAGACGTCGCAGAATTGCCGCTACTGTTCGACAGAGCGAGGAGAAGGCTGCCGTTCCAGGCGATGTGATACCAGATGTCGGACGCTGGCAGCGCGCGTGACGTCCACGTGATGCCGTCGGGAGACGTCGCATAGGTGCTTGTCCCTGAGGCCACTGCAACAAACAGCGATCCGGTCCAAACGACGGATGTCCAATTAAGGGAGGCGGGGAGCGACCGGGCCGTCCAGTTGACACCATCGGCCGACGTGTAGGCGTTACTGCTCGCCCAGATGACCGCAACGAACAATCCCGGGGCCTTGGCTGTAGACACCCGGAAATTCGGGAATGGGAACATCAGAACCCCTTCCCTGCCAAAGTAGCGACGAAGGTCGGGGCCGAGGCGTCTGTGCACATCAGGCTGATGATGTCGGTTTTGCCTCCCGCCGTGGAGAGCGTCGGGGCGCCGGCTGCACCCCAGTTGAAGCTTGCCGGCCACGAGGCTGTGCGGCCTCCGGTGCCGTCCTGCGTGACGAATAGGGTGTAAGGTAGACCGGCCAGCTGGCCGGAGACGGAGAATGTCGTTACTCCCGTCAGCGTCACCTTGGCGTTGTAGCCAGAGGCCATGTTCCACGACGTCGTGGAACCATACGTCAGGGCTTGGATTGCCGCGGATCCGGCGAGCCCGGCTGGCGTCACCGGCTTGGCGTTGTTGGTCCCCGCCTGAACATCGGAGGCTGCGGCTACGGCTCCGGCCAGAAGGGCGAGACCGAAGGTCGTTGGCGTTGCTCCGCGGACCGTGTCGGCATCGAGGCCGGAACCCGATCCATCAACCGTCAGCAGCTTCGCTAGGACATCTGCGGCAGTGTAGGCGCTTGCATCCAATTTGAGCGCAAGCGCCGTCGCGGACGCAGGGGTAAAGCCAAGCGCGGCCAGGATTTGGGCAGACGTCACGGGCATCCACAGGTGCCCGCTGTCGTCCAGGGTTCCCATGGCAACCCATTGAATTCCATCATATATCCGCAGCGTGCGCGGAGTTGTTGAGGTATCCAGCCAGAATTGCCCCTCCGTCGGCGCCGTGGCCGACGGAGCAGTTGCACCCGAGTTGTGTGAGACAATTGCAGCCAGCGCGGCGTTGATGTCGGTAACCAGGGTCAAGCCAGACACTGTGCCGATCGTCGGCATGACCGTTGCGGCTTGCGGCATTGATTAATCCCTAATAGCCATAGGCAATGACGTCGGCGGTGCGTGCGACCGCGGCCCCGGACGAGTTGAAAAAACTGATGGTCGCTTGGGATGCACTCAACCCGGTGACTTGGTAGGTGTCGCCCGTTTGGGGTTGGTAGGAGACGTCGACCAGCGGCAACGTGGCGCCGTTCGGCCCTCCGTTGAATGCCCCTGCCGATGACGCTCCATCCGGCCGGAAAGTGATTGTCAGTCCGGTACTTGGAACTGACAACTGCGTGTAGTGGTCGGATCTAGAAGGAACGGTGACTTGAAATGAAAACCCCAGACAATACGGAATTGCTTTCAGGCTTAGTGTGGTCAGAACAACTCTAAACTTGAACAGCATCCCAGAATAAACGCCAGGAATAAACTTCTGCCAAGCTGACCATACTATGCCAGCGCCGAATATATCATTTCCAGGAAGGCCGGAGCTGAAGATATCAGCCGTGGCGAATACATTTGGAGCAGACTGCGCAATGGCTATTTCGACATGCACATCAACAAACTGCGTCGATGCCGAACCGAGCATGTCGGCAATTCCCAAGAAGTCAGTCGCTGTCAGCACGTTTTGGTCAGACGGAACGCCAATGCCGACATACGAGGCGCCGCATAGGCATGACGCCACGTAACCTATATTGACCCAATGGCTTGGGCTTATTTCATAGGTACCGGTGAAGACGGTTCCATTAAGGGCAATATTGGCCCCGGACGAGATCGCGCCCGATGACAGTGTGCCGGTCCAGCCAGTTGCTTGCTCGTCGTAGCCAGCCACCAGGTTCTGCGAGAGCAGAGACCCAGAGATCGCGATCGACGGCTGAGACGCGCTGTAGACGATCAGGCCGGATGCCGGCTGGGAGACAGCGGCAACCCAATAGGTGTCGTCGCCCACAACGACAAACGGCGGATGCGCCTGCGTCGTGACCTTTAGCCCAGAAGTCCAGGCCGAACCCTTGCGGATTTCGTAGGCAATCTGCCGGAAGTCTGAAACTTCGTCCCAATATAAATGCGTCACACCGGACGAAAAGACAGTTCGCAAATTCGTGGGGGTTGGCAATGGGGAAGCAAGCGCAGCACCGGTAATCGCATAGGAATAAGACGCGAGAGTCGAGAGATCTTGCACCCCTCCGCCGTATATATTGAACGACTGGAATTTGAGGTAGACCGTTGCCCCGATCCGGTCCTGAGTGAATCCAAGCTTGAAGATTTCGCTGTCGATCCGAGCAAATGTACTACCGGACGGATGGGCAGAAATCGTCGTGCCGTAAGCTCCGCGGACCATCGGCGAGAGCGAATAAGCATTCGCGCCGGTCAAGGTGGCGGTCTGATAGGCGATCAATTCGCTGCCAACGAGGCACAGCGTATTGAGGCCGGTCATATCCGCAGACGCGCCGGAAGCCAGGGTGCCGGCGCTCTGGAGGAGCGAGACCGCCAACGTGTTGGTGCCGTCGATCGTTTGGCCAGTCTGGCTCTGAACGTAGCTCGCCAGGGCGCCTGTCGTCAGACCCATGCGCGCGGCGCCCACGATCTGGCCAACGAGCGAGTAGGATCCGCCGGCGGTATACGAGGCATAGACGTTGCAGCCGCCCCAGAGGCCGGTGTTCTGGC
>JARLIU010000165.1 GCA_031291595.1 Ancalomicrobiaceae bacterium
GGATAGCGGCGATCGCGGCCGAAATTCTTGCGCGTGATCTTCACCCCTGGCGCGGCCTGGCGGCGCTTGTACTCCGCGACCCGCAACAGCCATTCCACCCGCTTCACCGTCTCGGCCGGGAAGCCCTTGGCGATGATGTCGGAGATCGGCATCTCCTGCTCGACCAGGCACTCGAGCACGGCATCGAGCACCGGATAGGGCGGCAGGCTGTCCTCGTCCTTCTGGTCGGGGCGCAGTTCGGCCGACGGCGGGCGGGTGATGATGTTTTCCGGGATCACCTTGCCCACCGGCCCGAGGCTGCCGGCTGGGTGATGCTCGTTACGCCACTTGGCCGCAGCGAAGACCTGCGTCTTGTAAAGGTCCTTGATCGGGTTGAAGCCGCCGTTCATGTCGCCGTAGAGCGTGGCGTAGCCGACCGACATTTCCGACTTGTTGCCGGTGGTCAGCACCATCGAGCCGAACTTGTTGGAGATCGCCATCAGGATCGAGCCGCGGGCCCGCGACTGCAGATTCTCTTCCGTGACGTCGGAATTGCGGCCGGCGAACAGCGGCGAGAGCAATTGCCCGAAGCCGTCGATCGCCGGGGCAATCGGCACAATGTCATAGCGCACGCCGAGGTTTTTCGCCAATTCGGCGGCATCGGACAGGCTTTCGTCCGCCGTATAATGAAACGGCATCATCACGCAGTGGACGCGGTCCGCCCCGAGCGCGTCGACCGCCATGGCGGCGACGACGGCAGAGTCGATGCCACCGGACAGACCAAGCACCACGCCGGGGAAGCGGTTCTTCTCGACGTAGTCTCTGAGGCCCAAGATGCAGGCCTCCCAGTCGGAGCCGATGCCTTCGGGTACCGCGACGACCGAGCCGCTGCTGCACGACCAGCGACCGCGTTCGCCGACGTAATCGAGAATGGCGACCTGTTCCCGGAAGGCCGGCAGCTGGAACGCCAGCGAGGAATCCGCCTCCACGCCGAAGGAGGCGCCGTCGAAGATGAGTTCGTCCTGGCCGCCGATCTGATTCAGATAGAGGATCGGCAGGCCGGTCTCGATCACGCGGTTGACGACGATCTGCAGCCGCTCGTCCGACTTGTCGCGCCAATAGGGCGAGCCGTTGGGCACGATCAGGATTTCCGCCCCGGTCTCGGCCAGGCATTCGGTCACTTCGTCGGTCCAGACGTCCTCGCAGATCGGCACGCCGATGCGCACGCCCTTCACCGTGATCGGGCCGGGCAACGGACCGGGATCGAACACCCGCTTCTCATCGAACACGCCGTAATTGGGCAGGTCGACCTTGGCGCGGATCGCCTCGATGCGGCCGCCGGCAAGGTATGCGATGGTGTTCATCAACAGGTCGCCCTCGCGCCACGGCGTGCCGATGATCACCGCCGGGCCGCCGTCGGCGGTGTCGGCAGCGAACTCCTCGACCGCGCGCATGGAGACGAGTTGGAAGGCCGGCTTCAGCACCAGGTCCTCCGGCGGATAGCCGCAGATGAACAATTCGGTAAAGACGACGAGATCGGCACCGGCGGCGGCGGCTTCGGCACGGGCGTTGCGCGCCTTCGCCAGGTTGCCGGCAATGTCGCCGAGTGTCGGGTTCAATTGGGCAAGCGCTATACGCAGATGATTGGTCATGACCGGCCTGCTCGGGTTGGCCTCACGGGCGCCCTATATGCTCATGATGAGCATATAGGAATTCCAAAAAAATGCTGGCCCTCCAGCGTTGCATTGCCAACCGTTTGTTCTTCGAGATGTCATATAGCGCGCCGATTGGGGCTTGAATAGGGAAAATGGCTCTTTGGGCGGTGGGTCGTGACCGTCCCTCACAAATACTCGACGAACAGCAGGTCCGGATCGAGGTTGGTCATGCGGGTGACGCGGGCGCCCATCGGCAGCGTCACCATATGGGTGACGCGCTGCTCGGTCACATAAACGTTTCGCGGCGGCGGCCGGCCGGAGAGTTCGAATAGATTGTTGATATGGATTTTGCCGTTGGCCTTCAGCCCCAGTTTCTCGCGCGCATCGCGATTGGCGTAGTCGATCGAGGCATCGCGCGTCTGGATGATCAGGCAGGGATGGTGCACGTAGTCGAGATAGGAGCGGGTGCGCTCAATGGCGATCGCCTCGGCCGACGTGCGCGGCTCCGCCATTGCGGTCCCCCCCGACGATGCCGCCGGTGCGACCGGGGTAGCGGCACTCTCGGGGGCGGCCGGCGCTGGCGGCTGCGGCCCGGCCTTGCCGTTCGCCGACGGCGCTACCTGTGCGCTCGAGCCATTCGGGCGGGCGGCAGCCGGCTCGAACACCACGACGATGCCGCCGCGACCGAACGGATTGGCGCGCCACCTGACGGGCGTGTCGGGCGCGAACTCGGCCGGCAACAGGCCGGTGGCAGCGGAATTGGTCTTCCGGCATTCGGCAATGTCCGCCAGCAAGGCCGCCGGGATGCGGTTGGCGAGACTTGTCAGCTGGGCCTGTTCGTCGCCCTCGTTCGGATCGACGCCGAACTGCTTGAGCGTCTGGCGGTTGGCGCGGCGAAACCGTCCCTGGGTGTCGAAGATGAGGATTCCGGCCGTGACCGTGATGGCGAGCGCCTCGAGCAGCGCCGTCGTTGTCCTGACGCGATCTTCGGCATCGACGCGGCGGGACACGTCGCGCACGATGCCGGCCGCGAGCATCTGCGCATCGCCACCGATCGGGGCTCCGTCAAGGCGCAGAAAGATCTTGCCGCCCTTGGCATTGATGATCGGCAGGTCGAGCGATTTCGCCGCAGTCGATTCAAACAGGTTCTCGAAATAGTCGAAGAAACGCGAGCGATCCGCCGGGGCAAGGTTCTGGCCGAATTCACCGAGCGGCCACCAGGAGCCGTAGCTCTCGTCGCGCGCCGGCGGGCCGAAGCCGGTCGGCCAGTGCAACAGACCGCGCGTCGAATCGAACCGCCAATAACCGACGCCGGCGGCGTTTCCACAGTTGCGCAATACGGCCTGGACAGCAGACATCAGCTGAAAGCTCGATTATACCTGCCGGACATGATCGCACCAGATTGGCTGGCAACTGGTGAAACAACATCCGGCTGTCGCTACATGGTTTATATATCCTGAATTTGTTAATTTTCCCGTCGAATGAATTCTAAGACTTGAGCTGGTCGGTTACTTCGGGGCTTACCTTACCGGACTTCACGAAGAATTGCCCGGCGAAGCCCTATCGTGTGCGGCGGGCGACGGCGCGGCGTGGCGTCGCCGCCCGCGTCGACCAGCGGAAGCGGCATCAGCCGAAGCGGTAGGCGTCGAGGGCGAGCGCGCCATACTGGTGGCTGTAGTGGACGCGGGCCGCAGGCAGCCCGCCCGCTCCCAACGCCACATAGAGCGGCAGCAGGTGCTCGTCGGTCGGGTGGTTGCGCTCGGCGTTCGGCGCCTTGGAGCGGTAGGCGAGCAGCGCTTCGGTATCGCCGGCGACGATCTTCTCGTCCATCCAGTCGCGGAAATCGGTCATCCAGTCCTTGGCCGGCGCATCCGGATCGGCCAGGCCGCGCGAGGTGAACACCTCGCCGAGGTTGTGAGTGAAGGATCCCGAGCCGATGACGAGCACGCCCTCGTCGCGCAGTGGCGCCAGTGCCCGGCCGATCCGGTAATGGTGCGCGGGATCGGCCTTCGGCTGCACCGAAAGCTGCAGGACCGGCACATCCGCTTCCGGATAGAGCAGCTTCAGTGGCACCCAGGTGCCGTGATCGAAGCCGCGGTGCTCGACGCCGTGGACGGGAATGCCCGCTGCGGTCAGCAACTCGGTGACGCGGGGGGCAAGCTCCGGCGCGCCGGGGGCGGGATAGACGATGGTGTAGAGCTCGCGCTCGAAACCGCCGAAGTCGTAGATCATCGCCGGATGTTCATCGACGACGACCGCCGGCTCGCGGGTGAGGAAATGTGCCGAGACCGAGACGATCGCCTTCGGATGACCGAGTTCGGAACCGTATTCGGACAGGAAGTCGCGCGCCGCCGACTTGTGCAGGATCAGATTGGGCGCGCCGTGGGAGACGAAGATCGCAGGCAATGACATGGAAAGCCTCATCGGACTACAACCGCGGCTGTGGCGGTCGCTGTGTGCATGGCCTACATGTTGTTCCGAATGTCGGTTGCGTCAACGGAGACGATGGCATACCGCCGGACACTGATCGTTCAGGATATTTAGACAATGGCCGCAGCGCGGCTGTGCCCCTCTCCCGGCCTTCGGCCACCGTCCCCCACAAGGGGGAAGGCGAAGGAGCCGATAACCTCAAGCATCCGGCGGCGAACGATCGCGCCACAGCCCCCTCCCCCCTTATGGGGGAGGGTGGCCGAAGGCCGGGAGAGGATGAACTCGCCCAATAACGACTGGCGAGGCTACCCCTCGCCCGCCTCACTCCGCCGCGGCAAGCAGCGTCGACGGCCGCTGGGCGCGGTCCTTCTTCAACTCGGCCGCGATCAGGAACGCCAATTCCAGCGCCTGGCGCGCGTTGAGGCGCGGATCGCACAGCGTGTCGTACTGGCCCGAAAGATCGGCCTCCTGCAGGGCGACGGCGCCGCCGGTGCATTCGGTGACGTTCTTGCCGGTCATCTCCAGATGCACGCCACCCGCATAGGTGCCCTCGGTGCGATGGATTTCGAAGAAGGCCTGCACCTCCTCGAGGATCCGCCCGAACGGCCGCGTCTTGTAGCCGGTATTGGCGGTAATCGTGTTGCCGTGCATCGGGTCGCACGACCAGATGACCGTGCGGCCCGCGCGCTCCACGGCGCGAATGAGCGGCGGCAGGCTCTTGCCGATCTTGTCGGAGCCGAAGCGGGCGATCAGCGTCAGCTTGCCCGCCTCGTTCAGCGGATTGAGCTGGTCGATCAGCCCGATGAGCCCATCCGGCGTGGTCGACGGGCCGACCTTGAGGCCGATCGGATTGTTGAGGCCGCGGGCGAACTCGACATGGGCGTGGTCGGGCTGGCGGGTGCGATCGCCGATCCACAGGAGATGCGCGGAGGTGCCGTACCAGCCACCCTCGACCGAATCCTGCCGGGTCAGCGCCTGTTCGTAGGGCAGCAGCAGCGCCTCGTGGCTGGTGTAGAAATGCACGCCATTCAGCTGCTGGACGGTGTCGGCGTTCATGCCGATGGCAGCCATGAACTCGAGCGCCTCGGTGATGCGCCCGGCCACATCGAGATACTGCTGGGCGACCGGCGAATCGTCCAGGAAATCCAGCATCCAACGCTGCACGCGTTCCAGCTTCGAGTAGCCGCCGACGGCGAAGCCGCGCAACAGATTGAGCGTCGCGGCCGACTGGCGGTAGACCTCGCGCATGCGCGTCGGATCGGGGATGCGCGCCGCCGCCGTGAAGTCGAAGCCGTTGATGATGTCGCCGCGATAGGACGGCAGCGTGACGTCGCCGCGCTTCTCGACGTCGGACGAGCGCGGCTTGGCGAACTGCCCGGCGATGCGGCCGATCTTGACGATCGGCAACGCCGCCTCATAGGTCAGGACGATCGCCATCGACAGGAAGACTTTGAAGAAGTCGCGGATGTTGTTGGCCGAATGCTCGGAGAAGCTCTCGGCGCAGTCGCCGCCCTGGAGGAGGAACGCGCGGCGCTCGGCAACGCCGGCGAGCGAGGCCTTCAACTTGCGGATCTCGTCGGCGATCACCAGCGGCGGCCAGGTGCAAAGGTCGTCCTCGACCGACTTCAGCGTGGAGGCGTCCGGATAAAACGGCGCCTGGACGATCGGCTTCGATCTCCAGGATTCCGGGCTCCAGGACGACAGGTCCCCGGCCTCGGCGCGCGTCTTATCACTCATGGTCCTCACTCCAACCGATATCTCTCGGACGGCTTCGCCGCCCAGGCGAAATGCGGGCGTGCTCCGCCGCCCGCAACGAAGGTCGGGGTTATAGCGGATGAGCGGCGCAGCCGCCACTCCTTTACCGATGGTTTAACCAATCGTGAGGCGACGAGTGCCGGGCAACCCTTGACGGTCCCGCCGCAGCTGTCTTGTCCCAGCCAACAAGGTCGTCCAGGCGAAAGCCGGGGTTGTTTCCCGTTGGCGCGCCTCATCGCGGCGGCCGGCGGTCAAAATTCGGGAATTTGCCCGATGGTCGATGTCGTCCGCGGCCGGCGCCGGCTCAGAACGTCAAGCCGAACTGCTTCAGTTCGGCTTCGAGGTCGGTCGTCGGGGTAAAGTGGATCGCGGCCATGCCCACTGCGCGGGCGCCGGCGGCATTGGCGGCGGAATCGTCGATGAAGACGCATTGCTCGGCACGAAGATCGTTGCGGTCGAGCAGGATGTGGAAGATGCGCGCATCGGGCTTGGCCACGCGCTCGGCCGCCGAAATGACGGTGTCGCGGAAGCTGTGCAGATAGGGGAAGCGGGCACGGGCCTCATCGAACGTATCGAGGGCGAAGTTGGTGATGGCGTAGACCGGAACGCCCGACGCCTCCAGCCGCTCTTTGATCTTCACGTTCACCGGCAGATCGCCCGGGACCATCTCGGCCCAGTTCCGGCGATAAAGCCGGATCTCATCGGCATAGTCGGGAAAGCGGCCGATCGCCTCGGCCTCGGCTTCCGCCCAGTCGCGGCCGAGATCCTGCTGCAGGTTCCAATGGTGCGAGCAGACTTCGGCAAGAAACCAGTCGACCTTGTCCGGGGTATCGAAGATCCGGGCGAACAGAATGCGCGGGTCCCATTCGACCAGCACGTTGCCGACATCGAAGACGACAGTATCGATCATGGTGTCTCTCTTGAGCATGCGGCGGTCCGGCCGAACGCTCGGCAAATGCCGGGGTCGGGTCACCGTCAGGAGCGGTGACGTTCGGAGGGCGTGCGCATGGTGACGAGTTCTTCCGCCGCGGTCGGATGCAGCGCCATCGTCGCGTCGAATTGCGCCTTGGTGGCTCCCATCGTCAGGGCGATGGCGACGAGTTGCGCCATCTCGCCGGCATCCGGGCCGACGATGTGGCAGCCGACGACGCGATCCGAGGGCTGTTCGACCAGAAGCTTCAGCAGCATCTTCTCGTCGCGGCCGGCAAGAATGTGGCGCATCGGCCGGAAGGTCGAGCGATAGACGTCGTAGTCGCTGCCCGTGGCTTTCACTGCCTCTTCCGTCAGCCCCACCGTGCCGATCTCCGGCGTGGTGAACACCGCGGTCGGGATGGTCCGATGGTCGACGCAGACCTCTCTGCCGCCGAACACCGTGTCGGCGAAGGCGTGGCCCTCGCGGATGGCGACCGGGGTCAGGGCGATGCGGCCGGTGACGTCGCCAACGGCATAGATCGAGGGCACGTTGCTGCGGGAGAAGTCGTCGACGATGACGGCGCCGTCCGGCCGCACGGCGACGCCGGCCCGTTCCAGCCCGATGCCGGCGGTGTTCGGGGCGCGGCCGATGGCGAACATGATCTGATCGGCGGCAAGCGTGGCTCCTCCCCGCGTCGTCATGACCAGGCCGGCGACAGTCTTGTCGATGCGGGTGGCGATGTCACCGAAAACGATGTTGACGCCGCGCTGCTGCAGTTCCGCCGCCACATGGTCGCGGACCTCGCGGTCGAAGCCGCGCAGGATCTGCTCGCCGCGATAGATCAGCGTCGTTTCGGTGCCGAGGCCGGCAAAGATCGAGGCGAACTCCACCGCGATGTAGCCGCCGCCGGCTATGACGATGCGGCGTGGCTGCTCCTGGAGATGAAACACCTCGTTGGAGGTGATGACATGCTCGATGCCGGCAAGCGTGCGGTCGAGCGTCGGGTGGCCGCCGGTCGCCACCAGGATGACGCGGGCGGTGACGACTTTGCCGATGTCGTTCAGCCGGACGGAGTGCGGCCCATCGATCTCGGCACGGGTCTTCAGCACCTCGACGCCGACCTTGGCGAGATTGACGCCGTAGATCGTCTCCAGCCGGCCGATTTCCTTGTCCTTGGCGGCGATCAGCGTCGGCCAGTCGAAGGAGGTCTCGCCGACGCTCCAGCCGTAGCCGGCCGCATCGACGAAATCGTCGGAAAAACGCGAGGCATAGACGAGCAGCTTCTTCGGCACGCAACCGCGGATGACGCAGGTGCCGCCGACCCGATACTCCTCGGCGACGGCGACGCGGGCGCCATTGAGCGCGGCAATGCGGGCAGCGCGCACCCCGCCCGAACCGGCGCCGATGACGAAGAGGTCGTAGTCGAAGTCAGGCGTCTCGCTCATTCGGCCTCTCCGGTCTATTCGCCCCCCTCAGAACGGCAGGCCCTGCTTCTTCAGTTCCGCACGCACCTTGGTGACCATGTCCTGCGCCAGCTGGCCCTGGTAGATCTGCACCGCATGCACCGAGGCGGCCACAATGCCGTTGGTCTCCTTGGCGAGCTTCTGGCCGACCGGCGACGAATAGAACTTGGTGATGTCCTCCAGTTCGGCCTGACTGAACTTGGCGGCCCAGAACTGCTGCACCTGATGGTCGAGATCGACGCGCCGCGCCGCCAGATCGACGGCAACCTTGTTGGTGGCCGCCTCTATCTGGGTCGAGAACGACGGGTTCGAGCGGACGAAGTTCGCCTTGGTCTGGTCGGCGACGGCAACGAGCACGTTGTCGAAGCCATCGGAGACATGCGAAGCCTCGATGGCGGCGCGCGCGGCGGCCAGGTGCTCCTTGGTGAAGGTGTCGGCGCTATTGGCCGGAGCCGTCATCAGGGCGAACGCACCGACGGCTGCGAAGGCGGCGGCACGGAAGGCGGACGTGCGGGTCATGGGAAACTCTCCAGTCAAGACTGTCTTCAACGGCGACGACACGCCTCAGCGCGTGATCGTCTTGATACCTTGGGGATGCGCGACGATTGCCATGGTGGCAATGCCGATGAACAGGCCATGTTCGACCACGCCGGGGATCGCCTCCAGCGCTTTGGCCAGCGCTTCTGGCCGAGGAATCCGGCGAAATGATGCATCGAGAATGAAATGGCCGCCGTCGGTCAGATAGGGCGCGCCACTATCGGTCTTGCGGAGATTGAGGGTCCCGATGAGGCCAAGTCGCTCAGCGGTTGCCGCGATCTTCGCTCGCGTCGCCGTCAGGCCGAACGGCACCACTTCGATCGGCAAGGGAAAGGCACCGAGCGTGTCGACCACCTTGCTGCTGTCGGCGATGACGATCATGCGCCGGCTCGCCGTCGCGACGATCTTCTCGCGCAGCAGCGCACCGCCACCGCCCTTGATCAGCGCCAAATCCGGGCCGATCTCGTCGGCTCCGTCGATCGTCAGGTTCAGTTCCGGGACCTCGTCGAGGGTCGCCAGCGGGATCGACAGCGAGGCCGCCAGCACTGCGGCGCGCTCGGATGTCGGAACGCCGACAACCTGCAACCCTTCGGCAACGCGCACGCCAAGGGCGCGGATGAAGGCCTCGGAGGTCGAGCCCGACCCGAGCCCGAGCTTCATGCCCGATTCTACATGCGAGAGCGCAGCCTCGCCCGCCATTCGCTTCAGATCCACGCGACCATCTCCGCTCATCGTTCCGCCGTGACAGCGGACCGCAGGGTTTTCCTGGCGCTCGTCCGGTAGCCGTTCCCCTCCCAGCCCCTGAGCTGCCTTTGCCGCGCCCGCCGTCCAATCGGGCGCCGACATGAAGCTGCGCCGATACCGCTCCGTCCGGAATCGTGGCCGGCGCATGCACGGCGTTTTCAATAGCGGCACCAGCGGCGGATTGCCAGCCCTTCCGGCCGCTTCGGCCCGGACTTCGGCAATCGACAGTTCATTTCGCCGCCCGCACGGTTCGACCTTGACACCGCTCTTTCGGCCTTCTAAATCCGACCAACCCGGCGGGCCGGGCGCGTAGCTCAGCGGGAGAGCATTCGCTTCACACGCGAAGGGTCACAGGTTCAATCCCTGTCGCGCCCACCATTCCAATCCCATCCTGCAATTTCTTGCGTCGTGACCGCAAGGCGCATCGGCGCCAGCGGCGATCCGCGTCCGGAATCGGTCACGGCAACGTGCGTCCGACGGTCGCAGCCAGTGCGCCATCAGGCCGACATTCGGCCGCCCGGCCGGCTTCAGGCACTCCGTCCCGTGCTCTGCTCCCGCGCCTGCCACTGCTGCCCCATGTTTGCGCTGCAACAAATTTCATGTGCAGCGCGATTTTCATGTCATTACCATGAATGCCCCGCATTTCGATGGCTATAATCGCACTATTAGGCCATATAGGCCGAATGCGGCGAGACCTCCAGTTCGGCAATTCGTCTGTGCAGGGCAGATATACCTTGGCAATTCGGTGTCATTCTTTCATACTCAGACGGATCGGCGGTATCTGCAAGAACTTGCACCGATAAAATTTATTGATGCTATCCGATTGACTTGATCTGCGTGTATGCTGCTGAGCAGATCTATTGGCGAGACGGGGACATTGATGACGAGCTTGACGAGCTTCCTGAGCCAATGGGCCCGCCGGGGTGATGACCGCCGGCCGGTCGCGGCAACCATCGAGGCGATTGCCGATGCGAGCCGGTTGATCGCCGAGCTGATCTCCGACGGACCGCTCAACGGCAACCTGGCGGCTGCGGTTGAGGAGAACGTGCAGGGCGAGGTGCAGAAGGCGCTCGACCGCATCACCAACGACAGGCTGATCGAGGCGTGCCGTACGGCGCCGGTGGCGGCCATCGCCTCGGAAGAGCTCGACCATCCGGTCGTCGGCACGCCGGGCGCGCCGCTGCTCGTTGCCATCGACCCGCTCGACGGCTCCTCCAACATCGACACCAACGTGTCGATCGGCACGATCTTCTCGATCCTGCCGGCGCCGCAACACACCGATCCGCCGTCGCACGCCGCCTTCCTGCAGAACGGACGCCGGCAATTGGCCGCCGGCTATATTCTCTACGGCCCGCAAACCAACCTGGTGCTGACGGTCGGCGAAGGCACGCAGATCTTCACCCTCGACCGCCGGCGCGGCGACTACATGCTCAGCACAAGGCATGTGAAGATCCCGGAAAGGACGCGCGAATTCGCCATCAACGCGTCGAACTCGCGCCACTGGGATCAGCCGATCAAGGCCTATGTGGCGGAGTGCCAGGCCGGCCAGGACGGCGAGCGCGGCGAGGACACCAACATGCGCTGGGTGGGATCGCTGGTGGCTGACGGCCACCGCATCCTCATCCGCGGCGGCGTCTATCTCTATCCGTCCGACCAGCGCATCGGCTACCGTCAGGGGCGGCTGAGACTCGTCTACGAGTGCAATCCCTTAGCCTTCATCGTCGAGCATGCCGGCGGCGGCGCCACCTCGGGCGACATGGCGATTCTCGACATCGAGCCGGCGCGGCTGCATCAGCGCGTCGCCTTCATCTTCGGCTCGTCGCAGGAAGTCGCACGCATCGAAGACCACTTCCATTTGAAGCCGGACCACGTCGACGCAACGCGCCGCTGCGCCGGCGCCTGATACCGGCGGTCCATTGGCGGCTCGACGTTCGGATCCCAGCCGGAGCAGTCCTGGGCAGAGCCGGCACCTCGTCCGCAGCACGGCGTTCATCGACCACTTCTCGGGCACGGCCGGCGCCACTCGGCATGGACGGTCGCTTGCCGAATGTCCGCCTATTCCTGAATTTCCAACCTTTCTCTCAGCCTTCCCTGCGCGCTCCCCGGCAGAAGGCCGCAACGGTCCGCCGCAGGACCATCCGAGAGGTCGCGGCCGGAAGCGACCTCCCAGCCAACGTCGCTTGGCGATGCGCCAGCGCCTGCCACGCCGGAAAGACCTGCTGCAGCGGCAACCCACGCGCTCACTGGGGGTTGTCCCGATCAAGAATCCGGGGCGAACACACTTCCCCTCGCCTATTTTAGTGACTATTGACCTCACCGGGAGGCGGGCGGCCGCTGCCGTCACATTCCACAGTCCGGTGTCGGCGTTCCGGTCCGGCAAGGTCCGACCTGCGCGCGGCCCGATCCGGCATGCCTGCGACGCGTCGGCGAGAAGGAGCTCGAAACATGCAATTTCCAAAGGGAAGTGGTTTGACCTGGCCGATGTCGGCTGCCGTGCGTGCGCTCGCCATGGACGCGGTGGAGCAGGCCAAGAATGGTCACCCTGGCGCGCCGATGGGCTTGGCCGACGTCGCCACGGTGTTGTGGCGCGGCCACCTGAGGCATAATCCGGGCAATCCGTCCTGGGCCAACCGCGACCGCTTCGTGCTGTCGAACGGCCACGGCTCGATGCTGCTGTACGCGGTTCTGCACCTGACCGGCTACGATCTGCCGATCGAGGAAGTGAAGCGCCTGCGCCAGCTGCATTCCAAGACGCCGGGTCATCCGGAAGTCGGCCTGACGCCCGGCGCCGAGACGACCACCGGGCCGCTTGGGCAAGGGTTCGCCAATGCCGTCGGCATGGCGATCGCGGAACGGACGCTTGCCGCCCAGTTCAACCGTCCCGGCCATGCGATCGTCGACCATCGCACCTTCGCCATTGCCGGCGACGGCTGCCTGATGGAAGGCATCAGCCACGAGGCGGCCTCGCTTGCCGGCACGATCGGCCTCGGCAAGCTCACCGTCATTTATGACGACAACGGCATTTCCATCGACGGCAAGGTCAAGGAGTGGTTCGGCGACGACACCCCGGCCCGCTTCGAGGCCTACGGCTGGAACGTCATCCGCGGCGTCGACGGCCATGATCCGGCGGCGGTCGATGCGGCGATCAAGGCGGCGACGGACCAAAGCGCCAAGCCGACGCTGATCTGCGCCAAGACCACCATCGGCTTCGGCGCGCCGACCAAGGCCGGCACCGAAGGCGCACACGGCGCAGCACTTGGCGCCGCCGAGATCGCCGGCGCGCGCGAAGCGATGCACTGGCCCTATCCGCCCTTCGAAGTGCCGGCGGAGATCTATGCCGCCTGGAACTGCAGGCAGGCGGGCGCGGCGTACGAGGACGCCTGGACTGCGAAGTTCGCCGCCTATGCCGCCGCCCATCCCGATCTCGCAGCGGAATTCAGCCGCCGCATCAAGGGTGAACTGCCGGCCGACTTCGAGGCTTTCGCCGCCGCGGCGCTCGCCGCGACCCAGGCCAACAGCGAAGTCATCGCCACCCGCAAGGCGAGCCAGAATGCGCTCAATCTCCTCGCTCCGAAACTGCCGGAGTTCCTCGGCGGCTCGGCCGATCTGACCCACTCCAACCTCACCAACTACAAGGGCACGCTGCCGATCACCCGCGATCCTGCCGGCAACACCGTGCTGTTCGGCGTGCGCGAATTCGGCATGACGGCAATTGCCAACGGCATCTCGCTGCATGGCGGCTTCCTGCCGTTCGTCGCCACCTTCCTGGTGTTCTCCGACTACGCCCGCAACGCGGTCAGGATGTCGGCGCTGATGCACCGCCGGCTGGTGCATGTCTACACGCATGACTCCATCGGCGTCGGCGAGGACGGGCCGACCCATCAGCCGGTCGAGCACGTGGAATCGCTCCGGCTCATTCCCAACCTCGACGTGTGGCGCCCGTGCGACCCGGCGGAAACGTTCGCCGCCTGGACCGCTGCCGTATCGCGCCAGGATGGGCCGACGGCGCTGGCGCTTTCCCGCCAGGGCCTGCCGGTGCAGCCGCGCAGCCCCGAGCAGTTGCTGGCCATCGCCAAGGGCGGCTACGTGCTGAGCGAGCCCGCCACGACGCCGAAGGTGGTGTTGATCGGCACCGGCTCTGAATTGAAGCTCGCAGTGGAAGCCGCGGCCCAACTGAACGCCGAGGGCATCGCCGCCCGCGTCGTCTCCATGCCGTCGACCGACGTGTTCGACCGGCAGGACAAAGCCTACAGGGCGTCGGTCATCCCGGCCGGCATCCCCGCCGTCGCGGTGGAGGCCGGCGTCACCCGCGGCTGGTACAAGTACGTCGGGCTCAACGGCGCGGTGGTCGGCATCGACCGCTTCGGCGAATCGGCCCCGGAAAAGGATGTGTACCCGTTCCTCGGCATCACCACGGCGAAGGTCGTGGAAGCGGCCAAGAGCGTGATCTGACACCGCGTTTCCCGGGCCGGCGGAGGGGCGCCGTCCCGGGGACTTCGCACTTGACGATGCCGGATACCCAGTCTCCGCCGTCGCCGCGACGGTGTCGACGGCCGAGCGCGGACGACGCCGGCCGCACCCGATCCGCTCCGCCCGCGGTGTTCGCCGGGCGGTTCTCTACTGCCGGCATCCCTCGTCTTCCGCGATTTCGCTTGTCGCCGACCGAGACCGACATACGATGCACGCGGACCGACGCGCTGCGCGAATCGCATGTTTTGGAACGCGTTGTCGTCCGTGGAGGTGTGGCGTGAACGGCGCTGAAAGCCTGCTTCGCTCGCTGGTGGCGAGCGGCGTCGATGTCTGCTTTGCCAATCCCGGCACGTCGGAAATGCACTTCGTCGCGGCGCTCGATTGCGTTCCCGGCATGCGGGCGGTGCTGGTGCTGCAGGAAAACGTCGCCACCGGCGCGGCGGACGGCTACGCCCGCATGACGGGCAGGCCCGCCTGCACGCTGCTGCACCTCGGGCCGGGATTGGCGAACGGGCTGGCCAATCTGCACAACGCGCGCCGCGCCGCGTCGCCGATCGTCAATATCGTCGGCGACCACGCCTCTTTTCATCTGGCATACGACGCGCCGCTCACATCGGATGTCAAAGGCTTCGCCCGTCCGGTGTCCGCATGGCTGCAGTCGTCATCGAGTGCGCGCGACGTCGGGGCGGATGCCGCGCGCGCCGTACGTGCCGCGCTGGAGCCTCCCGGCGAGATCGCCACGCTGATCCTGCCGGCCGATACGGCATGGCAGGAGGCCGAGGGCGTGGCGCCGCGTCTGGCGCCGTCTGCACCCGCTGCGGTGGCTGAGGCAACGATCGCCGAGATCGCCAAACGCCTCGGGACCGGCCGGAAAGCCGCGATCTTGATGCGCGGACAGGCTCTCCTCGACCGAGGATTGACCGCCGCCGGCAGGATTGCCGCCAAGACCGGTGCCCGGCTGATGTGCGATACGTCCGCGCCACGGATCCAGCGCGGCGCCGGTCGCCCGAACGTGGAGCGCCTGCCGTATCTGTCGGAGCACGCGGTTCAATTTCTGGCAGGGACCGAGCTGCTCATTCTCGTCGGAGCCAAGCCTCCGGTCAGTTTCTTCGGCTATCCGGACAAGGCAAGCTGGCTGACACCGGACGGCTGCCAGATCGCAACGCTTGCCATGCCGCATGAAGACGGCGTCGCGGCGCTGCAGGCATTGACCGATGCCTGCGGAGCGACCAACGTCCCGCCGCGGCTGACGGACCTTGCGCCGCCCGACTACCCGCTGCACGGCGCATTGACGCCCGACCTGGTCATGCGCGTGGTGGCACGGCATCTGCCGGCGAACGCCATTGTCGCCGACGAAGCGGTGTCGGCCGGCCTGCCCTACTACGATCTGACCGCCGCCGCGGCGCCGCACGACTATCTGAATATTACCGGCGGAGCCATCGGCTGCATGATGGCCGTCTCCACCGGGGCGGCCATTGCGTGCCCGGACCGGAAGGTCGTCACCCTGCAAGGCGACGGCAGCGCGATGTACATTCTTCCGGCATTGTGGACGCAAGCCAGAGAGGCGCTGGATGTCACGACGGTCATCTACGCCAACCGAGGCTACAAGATCCTCAATTCCGAACTGTTGCGTGTCGGTGCGGCCAATGGCGGCCGCAATGCTGCGTCTCTCCTCGACCTGACCAACCCGACGATCGACTGGGTGCTCCTCGCTTCCGGGCTCGGCGTCGATGCCGTCAAGGCCGAAACCCCCACGGAATTCGAGACGGCGTTCGTGCGCGCCATGCAAACGCGCGGACCGCATCTGATCGAGGCGGTCGTTTGATCGCGGCCCGGTCCGGGCCTGGGCAGATGTCCGCGCAGGCGAAGACGTCTCGAAACGGCACGCGAAACCAGCGAGTTGGCGCCGTGTCGATCGGATGATCCAGCCGATCGGGACATGCGCTGGAGCGGGCTGGCGAAAAGCGTCTACGGCCTTCGCCACCGGTCCGGCTCCAGCTCCTTGATATCGAGCGTTTTTACGAGTCTTGACCCGAATGGGTCCAAGCTCGTCGCGATCCATAGTGCAGGCCGACCAATTGGAATCGGCCCGGCGCTTTATCTTTTTGTTTGAGCACCGGAATCAGCCCGGAAACGGTTCCCGCACCCGGGGTCCGGTGCTCTGGGGCAGGGTGCGTTCCGATGAAATCGTCGAGGCGATCCATCAATGAGCCGTCATCACGGCCCATCAAAAGCCAGGGGCACCGATTCAACTGTCAGCTGGTCCCATGTGACAGCATCGCGCTCTGCGCCCGCGGACCGTCAGCTTCGGCCTTTGGCCGTGAACGACCAGTGCGTCTGTACGATGCGCCAGCCCTCGACCTGCAGCACGTAGACCTCGGAGCAATTCCAGCGGCTCTCGGCTCCATCGCGACCGCGCGAGACGAAATTGAACGTCAGCACGGCTGCGTCGCCGACAAGGTGAACCACGGGATCGATCAGTTCGAAGCTGTCGGCAAAGATCTTGCCGGCCAGCCCGTCGTAATAGTCCTTGAGCGCCGCCTTGCCGTCGAGGCGCTTGTCCAGGAACGGATCGAAATAGCGCACCTCGTCGGCCGATATCTCGAGAAAGCCGCCCGGATCGCCGTTGCACCAGCGTTCAAGCGCGCGTGCCTCCATGGCGACGATCTCCGCCGCACCAGCCGTCTCCTCGACCATCATGTTCGTACCCTCGAGCCCGGTCCGTCCAGATCGAAGTGAGCCGGACCACACGATCCGCTCAATCTCACGAATTCGCAGCGTTTCTGCGGTCGCCAGCCGATTCCAGCAGGTTGGGAAATACGCTCGTCCCGTCGGAAGCGTCCGCGTCGCGCCCGTTCGCCGATGTCGCGTAAGAACAAATCAGAAACAACAACCCGAGTCAAGCCGCATGGCGCTCGCGCAGACGTCAGCGCGAGACGGCGCCGCGGCTGGGCCGGTCCAACAAACGACACGAGCCCCGCCTGTGCGGCGGGGCTCGGTCTGGTCCGGTCGGATGGATCGGGATCAGTAGTTGTGGGTCGGCTTGTTACGGTCGACCGCGTCCTGCTGCCGCACAAATTGGCGGTCGGCAGCCGAGAACGCCGGCCTGGTGACGACGGCCGCCTGACGGCCTTCGACAACGCCGCCAACAACGTCGTTCGCCGGCAGGTTGTCGTTCGAGGCGGCGACGTTGCCGAGCACGATCTGGCGATCGATGTCGGCCGAAATCGAATCCGACGGCTGGGCGAAAGCGGCGGTCGAGAGCGCCGACAGCGAGGCGGCGACGAGAAGAATGCTGATGGACTTCATGGCAGATGCTCCTGTTGTGTTCGATCCAGGCGGCGCCGTTCAGGTCGGCGCCCCCATGTGGTCGGCTGAGAGCCGGCTCGGATCAGTAGGTGCTGTTGGTCGGCTTGTTACGGTCGACGACGTCCTGCTGATGCACCAGCAGGCGGTCGGTGGCCGAGAACACCGGCCTGGTGACGACCGCGGCCTGACGGCCTTCGACAACGCCGTTCAGCGACGGGTTATCGTTGGAGGCAGTGACATTGCCGAGCACGATCTGGCGATCGATGTTGGCAGAAACCGAATCCGACGGCTGGGCGAAAGCGGCGGTCGACAGCGCCGACAGCGAAGCGGCGACGAGAAGGATGTTCAGGGTCTTCATGCGATGGTTCCTTTGGTACTTTGCGAGCGAGGAGCGACGCGTCAGGCGTGGCAACTCAAGCGGAAATTCAGGGGATCAGTTGTTGGTCGGCTTGTTCTTGTCGCGCACGTTCTGCAACTCGACGTACAGACGGTCGGTGGCGGAGAACGAGGCATTGGTTGCGGCCTGACGGCCTTCAACCACGGTGGCGCCGGTGGTCAGGTTCGACGCCTGGGCATTGCCCAGCACGATCTGGCGGGCGATGTCGCGCTCAACCGAATCCGACGGCTGGGCGAAGGCGGCGGTCGACAGCGTCGCCAGCGACGCGGCGATCAGAATGACGTTGAAAGTCTTCATGTTAGGCTCCTGATGTGTTTGCGGCGGCCGCTTGGTGCGGCGTCTGTGTCGCTAAATTGGGGAGCCGATCGGCGACCGGGATAGCCAGAATTGCATTGCTGATATGAACAACGACCGATCACATGGCCGTGTTTGTTCAATACATGTTGACAATCTCGCCAACAAATCTGTTGCGCCGCCCGTGCGATGCGCTAAATTCCGCAGAATTCCTTAGTGCAGTGCAGCACCCGCAAAAATGATTATCAACGCCTGATTATCAGTCTGGCTTATTTTCTTCCGCGGAGCCCACGCGACAGCGGGTGACAAAATCGCAATTCTCGCGGCCGATCACGTCGCCGTGAACGCAAATCGTCCGTTGCGCGGCCAGTGTTCTGGCTTTGTTTCACTCCGCCTGCCCAATTCGACGCCAATGAAGCCGACGATCGGCACGCACAAGCGGCATTTTGCCGAGCGGCAAGCAGCTGACCGGCTGAATGGGGATGATTGTGGGCGCGTTTGCCGGGGCAAACGTCGGCAAAACCCCTTCAGGACCGTTCAACTGCGCGTGAATTGTGCGACAATTCGGTTGCGATGCCGCCTGCGTGGGCAGGCTCGCCTCCCTCCGCCACCGGACAAGCGACGCCCGGCTCGTCTCCCTCCGCCACGCGGCGAGCGAGCCCGGCGAGCCCCGATCGGCCGGCAGCTTCAACGCCTCGGCGGCAGCCCCGCCTTCACCGTCCGTACCTAGTGGTCCGATTCCGACATTTGCATCCCACGTGCCGCGCGCTCATACGCAAATGTCGGAATCCCAGGACCACTAGCAATTCATTGAGTCTAGTGGAGCTTTGAATTTGACATTTGAGTGAGGCCGCGCAGATCGGTGGGACTCAAATGTCAAATTCGCTCCACTAGAATGACCGCTCTGCCGCACGCCTCAGTCGCAGGCGTCCGGCGCGACGATGCTTTCAGCTGCGGCGAGCCGGTCGCGGGCGATGCTCTCGTGATTGCGCAAGGGAATGTGACCGAGCCCGTGCTTCAGGGCGAGCCGGTCGAGGTCGGCGCGGCGAGCGCCGATATGGGCATCCGACGACACCGAGCCGTGGCGGGCCGATATCCGGGCAGCCGAACCGGTGGACGGGCGCAACGGAATGCCGGCGCGCGCGACGCGCAGGTACCAGTCCCAGTCCCAATAGTGCGGCAGGCTCAGGTCGAACTCGCCGAGGTCATCGTGCAGCGCACGGTCGTAGAGGATGGCCGAAACGATGAGAGTATTGTCGCGGGCGAGCGTTTCGGCGGTCGCCGCCGCGACGAAGGGCATGGTCTCCACCACGCGAAGTGTCGCGTCCTCGACGACCACCGCTCCGGACGCATAGGCGAGCGCCGGACTGGGTCCGCGTGCCGCGACGAGGCCGGCGAGATGATCGGCATCGGCCCACCAGTCGTCGTCGTCGAGAAAAGCGATGAGCGCTCCCGCCGCCGCCTTCACGCCCAGCCGCCGCGCCGCCACCTGACCCTGCCGCGCCGACGACAAACCTCGCACGTCGGCGGAGCCAAGCCCGGCGATCACCTCCAGCCCTTCGCCATCGCCGTCGTCGACGACGACGATTTCGAAGCTGACGCCCGTCTGTGCCCGTGCCGAGGCGATGGCACGCCCGAGCAGGGCCGGCCGGCCGCGGGTCGGAATGACGACGGAAATCAGCGGGGGCGAAATCAGCGGCGGGGAGAGCGGCGCGGGCGTCTCCGTCATCGCTTCAGCCCGGCCACGGCGTCCCAAAGCTCATCGAGATGGTCGATCACCGCATCCGGCCCGAATTCACCGACCGGGCGATCGGCATAGCCGAAGGTCACCGCGACCACCGGAATGCCGGCATTGCGGGCGACTTCGATATCGGAGCGGCTGTCGCCGACCATGATGGTATCGGCCGGGTCGCCGCCGGCCTTCTCGATGGTGCCGAAGAGATGCCGGGCATCGGGCTTCCGCACCGCAAACGTGTCGCCGCCGCAAATGGCGGAGAGCCGCGGCGAGATGTCGAGCGCGTCGAGCAGCTGATAGGACAACGCCTCGGGCTTGTTGGTGCACACGGCGAAGCGCCAGCCGGCGGCCTCGAACCGGTCGAAGGTGGCGCCGAGGCCGGGATAGGGGCGGCTGTCGGCCGGCATCACCCGGCTGTAATGCACGATGAAGCGCGCCATCAGGTCGTCGATGTCGCGCAGAGCCGGATCTTCGCCGAGGTACCTGAGCCCGCGCTCGATCATCGCCCGGGCGCCGGCGCCGACGATGGCGCTGACGGCGGCGTGCGGGATGGCGGGCAAGCCCTCTTCCGCCATGACGAGGTTGAGCGAGGTAATGAGATCGCCAGCGGAATCGACGATGGTTCCGTCGAGGTCGAAGACGAGGAGCGGCTTGGTCACGAGGGGTTCGGGCATCGGCTGACTTGCTGTTGCGCCCGCTTGCTGCACGGGCCAGGGACGGAATGGCGGATTGCGCGGCCCAGCAATGGGTTCGTCGCAATGGACAGGCCGCCGCGCTCGTATAGACTCATCGACGGGGCTTGTCAGGATTCGCTACGGAGGTCTCGATGTCAGGTCGGTCGATTTCGGCGCTGATGGTATCCGCCAGCCTGGTGTTGGCGACGGCAACGCCGGCCGCGGCTGAATATATATTCGCCACGCCCACCGCCAAGAACCAGAACCGCGTCTATTGGCTCGACCGCTACACCGGGACCGTCGGCGCCTGCCAGTACTCGAAGACAGGCGGCGGCCCGAATGGCGCCATGGTGTGCTTCCCGCCGGACGATGGCGCCAAAGGCCTGCCGAACGGCGACTACGACCTGCTCCCGTCCAACTGGGACGTGGAATGGGGCATGTTCCGGGTGAACAAGTCGACCGGCGAGATGAGCCTCTGTCTGGTCGTCAACGACAAGGTGGTGTGCACGCCGCAATCAATCGCGCGCGCGCCGGCCGCAGCCACTCCAGCCCCCGCCAACAATGGCCAGTGACCGGGCACACCCGACAACAATCGACGATCCGACGCCATCGCCTCAGGGCGAAACGCTGATGATCATAGCTTGTAGGCCGTACGGAAGCCGCCCCATTGCCGGCCGGCGATGATGATCGGCACGTCGATCTCCTTCATCATCACGATGTTGCCGCCGCCCAGGTCGCGCGGATAGTTCTGGATGAGGAAGGGCCGTGCGTTGCGGGCGGCCAGAAGCCCGGTACGGTCATCGAAGATGCGCTTGTTGCGGCAGTTGGCGGCGTTCCAGGTCGGGTCGCCCGGGCGTTGCGGCTGCGAATAGATGAGATTGTGCACCGGCAAATAGCCGTTGCGATCGGCAGCGATGGCAAACACCAGCCCGGGCGCCGACTTCAGCAATCCTTCCTGGATCGGCGGGAAGATGGCTTCGAGCACCTTCAGCGCCTTGTGGTCGAACTGCTGCGGGTCCGAACCGGGGATCGGCACATAGGCGGTCGAGAACAGATCGTCGGGTCTGAGCCGACCGTCGGCGATGGCCGCCTCCAGCGCCTTGGCGATCGCGGTGGCGCCCGCTTCGGCCCTGGCGATTTCCGGTTTGGCCGCATCGGCGAGCCGTGCGACCAGACGGACGATGCCGTCCGGCGTCTGCGCCTGCGAGAACCTCGCATGCAGTCCCATGCTGCTCGAGGCGACGACGGTGAACTCCAGCTGGCCGATGCCGGTGAGATCGAGACTGGCGCGGACACCGACCGGAGGCCGGTCCGCCTCCGGGCAATCGATGAGCACGCCGCCGAGCGACACGTCGGTGGTGCGTGCCTCGATGTGCCGGCCGGCATGGGCGAGCCTGGCGGCAATGCGCACCGGCCAGCGATCGTGCTGTCGCCGCTCGCCTTCCGGCGTCTGGCGCAACACCGTCATCAACTGGCGCGTCATGTCGCCGACCGAGCCGTTCATGCGGCCCGAGGTCTCCTCGACGGTGCGGCTGAGATCGCCGGCCTGGACGGTCGCCTGATGGATCGCGCCGGCCTTGGCGGCAACGCTCTCGGCAAAGCGCTCGGTCGACTGCGCCGAGGCCTGGATCTCGCTGGCGGCGCGGCTCTGTTCGGAGACGGAGGCCGCAACTTCCGAAAACACCGGCCGGATCTGGGCGACGATGCCGACGATGCGGCCGACGGCGTCGACATTGTTGGCGGCGGTCGATCTCAACAGTGCAATGGTGCGGCCGATATCCTCGGTGGCGCGCTTGGTCTCCACCGACAGCGCCTTCACTTCGCTGGCGACCACCGAGAAACCGCGTCCGGCCTCGCCGGCGCGTGCCGCCTCGATGGTGGCGTTGAGCGCCAACAGGTTGGTCTGGCCGGCGATCTCGGAAATCAGGGTGACGATCGCCTGGATCTGGGCGATCGCGGATTTCAACTCCTCGATCGACTGGCCGGCATCGGCGGCGACCGTCTCGGCCTCGGCGGCAAGTCGCGCCGAGGTCTCGGTGCGCCGGCTGATCTCCGAATTGGATTGGGCCAGGCAGTCGATCGTCTGAGCGAGGCGGCGAATGCCATCGAGTGCGGTGCCGGTATCCTGCACCAGCAGGTCGGTCTCCGTGCCGATGCTGGAGATCGCCTGACGGCTCGACTGGATCGACGACCGCATCTCGCCGCCCGCGCTCGACAGCCGTCCGGCGGCGCGCCGCAGGTCGGCGTCGATCAGGTCGATCATGGCGACGATATAGGGGTCCATCTGGTGTGACGGCGGGGTCGCCGCGTCAGCCGGCGCGGGCAGCGCCGAGGAGGCGGGGTCGGGTGCCGCGGCGGGGCGCCGCGCAAACAATCTTGCAAGCATTTCCGATCCCGCCGAAAGCCATTAGAGGACCAAATATTAGAATGGGATGGTGCATAAATGCCGTTAATTATGACTTAAGCGAGCTGGCGAGGCGGTCGTGCAACCGCAGAATTCAGCGCTGCTTCGACTATTCCACCCTATGGCGGCACGGCGGCCCGTCGCCGTGCGGCTGACCGAGTTCTGCCACCTGCAGCCGAAGCGGCGGCAAGACGATTCGACGGTGGGGCGCGCGGTCTATAGACTTTTCAAATATTCAATGATGGCAAACCGATCCTCGTCGGAGAATGCGCCGAAGCCGAAATCGTGGCCGGCGTTGGCATTGCCGTCGAGCGGCCTGCCGGACGCATCGCGGGTTTCGAACAGGAAGCGGTTCTCCGCCGATTGCCCGGTGACGTAGCCGACTTTCACCGGATCGAACTCGCGGCTGCCGAGGTAGAACGACTTCGGCCGTTCGGCCGCCGGCTTGAGGAGATCGTAGAGCGTCGGCACCGAGCCGTCGTGCAGATAGGGGGCGGTGGCCCAGATGCCGTTCAGCGGGCGCGAGCGATAGCCAAGGATGTCGACGGCGTCGCTCATGCAGCGCCGCAGCCGCTCGGCCCGCTCGGTGATCGGGCGGGTGATGTGCGGATCGGGCAGTTCGAGCGGCTTCAGTTCGAAGCTCGGCACTTGTTCGGGCCGGAACAATGCCGTGCCCATGGCCGAATACACCTGCTGGCGCTTGGCCAACAAGGCGCCGCCGACGGCGGTCGCCAGCAGCGGCGCCAGACTGTCGACCTTCTCCAGCGTCCTCAGTTGCACTTGGGCATAGCCGATCGGAACGCCTTCCAGCGACCCGGTCTCGGCGGTGTCGGTATAGGCATTGCAGGCCATCCACGGATCGGTGCCGATGCCCTGCCAATTGCCATCACGCCGCAACAGCCCCATGTGGCGCGGGATTTTCGTCGTGAGGTCGTCGCGGCTGGAGAGCAGTTGGTGACAGCCCTGGCAATGCTGCGCGTAGAGCGCGGCGCCCTTCGCTTGTTTCGCCGGATCGATCGGCGGCAAGGCGGCGGGCCAGGCCGGCGGCTTCAATAGCTGCAACTGCCGCTCGAATACGGCCAGATTGGCGATATCAAGGCTGGAGACGTAGCCGTCGATGAGGCCGAGGCCGCTGCGCGGCCGCAACACCAACTCGCCGAACACACCGATCACCTCGCCGGCATTGCGGCCGAGCGCGCCGATGTCGAAGCCGCTGATCGGCAGTTTGACGTTTTCGGCGACGCCGTCCCACTGCACCCACTCGTGCTGCGGCACATTCCAGAGATACGGATAGCTCACCGGCGCATCGGCGGGAACGGCTGCGGACTTCGTCCCGGTGGCATAGATGATCTTGTTGAAGATGTGCCCGAAGGCGTCGAGCCGACCGGGCCCGTAGGCGACTTCGGTGGTGCTCATGTGGGCGAGAGCGAGCAATTCGGCGGTGCGCCCGTCGACGCTCGCCGCGAGCCTGTCCACCGCGACCGGTTCGGCATCGGATCCGAGGATGCGGGCGGCAAACCGTCGCCATTTGGCCGGGTCCTTGCGCGTGGCGACGAGCGCGGCGTCGACCGCATCCATGAAGCCCTGAAAATCGGCCATGGTCGGGCCGCCCTCGATGCGGAAGGCGTGCCCGTTGTAACGGATCTCGTTCGAATGGCAGCCGGCGCAATTCATGCCGACCCAGGGTTCGCGACTGCCCTGCCCGTCCTTCCAGCGCAATTTCGTCGAAACGAATGCCGTGTCGTCGGAGGTATCGACGGCGAAGCCAAGCGGCAGGTGCAGGCCGGTCGAGGTATCGTGCGGGATGTAGCCGAAGCTGGAGACGAAGGCATCATCGAGGAGCAGCGTCTGGCTGCCGGCCTGTTCGAGTGCCAGGAACCAGGAGAGCGGCATCAGCCGCGAGCCCTGGCTGAGTTCATACCAGTTCAGCCGATCCTGCCGCGTCCAGTTCTGGTCGAGGCCATAGTCGTCGGCAGCGGCCGGAACGAGGCCGGCAGAGAGGCAGCCGCCGACCAGCACCAGCGCGCCAAATCGTCTCGCCCATTCACCCATGTTCGCTCCTTGCCGCTTGGCCCGCCCGTCCGGCCTGCCCCATTCGCACGCCCCGATTGCCGGACATTGCCCGCTCGTACCTTTGGTGCCAAGGGGCGAATTTACAAACCCGACCGATGGCGTAGAACGGGCCACCCGGCCAGCGCGGCGATCGCGGCGCCAGCCCGAACGCAGCAGCCACAGGACCCGCCCGATGCCGGCGCACGACGATGCCGACCTTCCCGCCCACGTCCGCAAGAAGCGCCTCGGCGCCAAACCGCTGATCCATGAGACGGCGGTGGTCAGGCAGTCGAGCTTCGGCAAGTTCTGCAAGATCGGCGCCCGTACCACCGTGATCGAGAGCGCGTTCGGCGACTATTCCTACGCGGTCAACGATGCCGAGATCGTCTATGCCGACATCGGCAAATTCGTCTCCATCGGGCCGCTCGCCGGCATCAATCCCGGCAACCATCCGATGGAACGGACCAGCCAGTCGCATTTCACCTATCGCAGCTGGCAGTATTTCGAGGACGCGACCGACGAGGCGGACCTGTTCGACCGGCGCCGGGTGGCGCGGGTCGAAATCGGCCACGATGCCTGGATCGGCCGGGCGGCGATCGTGCTGCCGGGACGCAAGGTGGGCATCGGCTCAATCGTCGGGGCGGCCGCGGTCGTCACACGCGATATCCAACCCTATGCGATCGTGGCCGGCAATCCGGCCAAAGTGGTGAAACGGCGCTTCGCCGAGCCGATCTGCGAACGGCTGATGCAACTGCAATGGTGGGATTGGCCGCATCGCGCGCTTCGCCGGGCGCTCGACGATTTCCGCCAATTGCCGGTCGAGGCGTTCCTGGAGAAATACGAGGGCGCGCAAGTCAACTGAGCAGGTGCGATCGGCGCAGCGCTCCATCGGCGATCCGGCGCCAATTCTCGGCCGAACGGCCGAAGCTGGCCAGAGAAATGGCAAGCGGGAGCCGCGAGCACCATCTATATGTCTCTCTAGAATCCCCACCGGCGCGCGCGACGGTTCAGGCGTTCGGGCTCGGCCCTCCGCGCGATCGGCTTCGCCCATTTCGACACGGGCGACGATCAGGCGGCAATCGCAGGCCCGGAATCAACCCGCATCAGATTGCTGAGGAGATCGCCATGTCCCTGCAGAAAATCCCACTCGGCAGCGCCGGTCCGCTCGTCTCGCGCATGGGGCTCGGCTGCATGGCGATGTCCGGCGTCTACGGGCCGGCCGACCGGGCCGAGAGCATCGCCACCCTGCATCGCGCGCTGGACGCCGGCGTGACGCTGATCGATACCGGCGACTTCTACGGCATGGGGCACAACGAACTGTTGATCGCCGAGGCGCTCAAGGGCGGCAAACGCGATTCGGTGCAGCTCAGCGTGAAATTCGGGGCGCAGCGCGGTCCGGATGGCAGCTGGGTCGGCTACGACGCGCGGCCGGCGGCGGTGAAGACCTGGCTGGCCTACACGCTGCAGCGGCTCGGCACCGACCATATCGACATCTATCGCCCTGCCCGGCTCGATCCGAATGTGCCGATCGAAGAGACGGTCGGTGCCATCGCCGACATGGTGAAGGCCGGCTACGTCCGCCACATCGGCCTGTCCGAGGTCGGGCCGGAGACCATCCGCCGCGCCGTGGCCGTGCACCCGATCTGCGATCTGCAGATCGAATACTCGCTGATTTCGCGCGGTCTGGAAGCGAGGATCCTGCCGACGGTGCGCGAACTCGGCATTGCGATCACCGCCTACGGCGTCCTCTCCCGCGGCCTCATCTCCGGCCATTGGTCGAAGACCGCGGGCGACGGCGATCCGCGCCGCCATTATCCGCGCTTTGCCCGCGCCAATCTCGACAAGAACCTCGAACTTGTGGCGGCCATCGCGGCGATCGCCCGGGACAAGGGCGCCAGCGTCGCCGAGATCGCCACCGCCTGGGTGATGGCGCAAGGGCCGGACATCGTGCCGTTGATCGGCGCACGCAAGCGGGGGCAACTCGACGAATCACTGCGGGCCGCCGAAGTCAGGCTCGATTCGGACGATCTCGCCCGGCTGGAAGCGGCCGTGCCCAGGGATGCAGCGGCCGGCGAGCGCTATGCCCCGCCGCAGATGGCCAACCTCGACAGCGAGCGGCTCTGACCGCGCTGCCACCGTCCGCTTCCCGCATCCGTCCTTGGTCGAGCGCGCGCTTTCCGCTCTTCCGGTCATCGGCCGATCGACGTAAAAGCGCGTAACGTTCACGCGAGGTCACCATGACGATCGTAACGCCGCCGCCCTACCACCTCGATCCGCTGTTTCCCCTCGGCCACGACGCGACGCCGTTCAAGCAGCTGTCAGGCGATCACATCTCGCTCGATACGTTCAGGGGCGAGGAGATCCTCACCGTCGCGCCGGAGGGCCTGAGACTGCTCGCCGAGCAGGCCTTCGTCGACGTCAACCATCTGTTGCGTCCGGCGCATCTTGCCCAGCTTGCCAACATCCTCGACGATCCGGAGGCGACGTCGAACGACAAGTTCGTCGCCTACGACCTGTTGAAGAACGCCAATATCGCCGCCGGCGGCGTGCTGCCGATGTGCCAGGATACGGGCACGGCGATCGTCGTGGCCAAGAAGGGCCGGCGGATCTGGACCGACGGCGGCGACGAATCCGCCCTCGCCGAAGGCATCCGCGACGCTTACTTCAAGAAGAACCTGCGCTATTCGCAGCTGACGCCGCTGTCGATGTTCTCGGAGAAGAACACGCGCTCCAACCTGCCGGCGCAGATCGACATCGCGGCCGAGGGCGAGGATGCCTACAAGTTCCTGTTTCTCGCCAAGGGCGGCGGTTCGGCCAACAAGACGTTCTTCTATCAGGCAACGCCGTCGATCCTGACCGAAGAGCGGATGATCGCCTATTTGCAGGAGCGAATCCTGACGCTTGGCACCGCCGCCTGCCCGCCGTACCATCTGGCGATCGTCATCGGCGGTCTGTCGGCCGAGCAAACGCTGAAGACGGTGAAGCTCGCCTCGACAAAATACCTCGACACCCTGCCCACCCATGGCGGCGAACTTGGCCAGGCCTTCCGCGACCTGGAGATGGAGGCCAAGATTCACAAGCTGACGCAGGACTTGGGCGTCGGCGCGCAGTTCGGCGGCAAGTACTTCTGCCACGACGTGCGCGTCATCCGGCTGCCGCGCCATGGCGCGTCGCTGCCCATCGGGCTTGGAGTCTCGTGTTCGGCCGACCGGCAGGCGGTCGGAAAGATCACCCGCGACGGCATTTTCCTCGAGCAACTGGAAGAGAACCCGGGTCGGTTCCTGCCGGATGTCGACGAGGCGACGCTCGGCGGCGACGTGGTCAGGATCGACCTCAACCGGCCGATGCCGCAGATCCTGGCCGAACTCTCGCGCCATCCGATCCGCACGCGGCTGTCCTTGACCGGCACCATCGTGGTCGCCCGCGATTTGGCGCACGCCAAGCTGCGCGAGCGACTGGAGGCGGGCGGCGGCATGCCGGAATACTTGAAGAACCACCCGGTCTATTACGCCGGCCCGGCCAAGACGCCGGAGGGCTATGCCTCCGGCTCGTTCGGGCCGACCACCGCCGGCCGCATGGATTCCTTCGTCGACCAGTTCCAGTCGTTCGGCGGCTCGATGGTGATGCTGGCCAAGGGCAACCGCTCGCGCGCCGTCACCGACGCCTGCCAGCGGCACGGCGGCTTCTACCTCGGCTCGATCGGCGGTCCGGCGGCACGGCTGGCGCAGGACTGCATCCGCAAGGTTGAGGTGCTGGAATACCCCGAACTCGGCATGGAGGCGGTGTGGCGGATCGAGGTCGAGGATTTCCCAGCCTTCATCGTCGTCGACGACAAGGGCAACGATTTCTTCAAGGAGCTGAACCTCGGCTGAGGCTCCGCCAGCTCACATCCAGCGCCAGATGCCGGCCGGCCAGTTGCCAAGCGGGATGTGCACCCAACTGGCGCCGAGCCAGAACGCGGCGGCGACGAGGAGCGGGATCGGCCGCCAGCCACCCCAGCGCGCCCGGCCGGTCGCGAGCGCCTGAAACGGCCAGAAGCTGGTCCGCGCCTGCCATTCCGGCCAGAACACCGGCAGGCTGCGGCGCTTCTTGGCGTCCTGGAAGGCGCTGCCGACGAGCGCCAGGGTGGCGATCGACACGGACAGGTACACCTGCGGCCAGGACGGGTAGGTGAGAATGTGGCTCGCCGCCCACAGCGCGATTGCCCACATCATCGGATGCCGGGTGATCGTATAGACGCCCAAGGCTGGCGGCGGGGCGTCCGGCAATTCAGCCGGGGGGATCGCGGCCGGGTTCTTCACCAGCGAACCGATCAGCAGCACCGAGGCGAAGGCGGTGACGACGGATGCGACCGCCCACAGTCCGTCCCCCACCTCCCACAGCGGCTCACCCGGCTCGGCGACGTAGTAGGCGTAGGACAGAAAGCCGACGAGCGAAGCCGCAACGAGGGAGTGCAGGCCGAGGAAGGCCGGCTCGCCAGCCCGGGCGACGATCGCCGGGCGTGCCAGGTTCGACGACGCGATATGCACTGCGGTGAACAGGGCGCCGGCGACGGCGACCAGGACTGCCGATCCCATCCGAACCTCCCGGGTTCGCCTCTGACGCGGCCGATCCGGACATGCGCCGGTCCGATAAGCTGCCGGTTTACGCCGGCGCGGCTGCTGCAGGCGCTTCCATGCGGATCGGGGTATCTGGTACCGATGCGTACCAGCCAGGTCAACTCGCGATGACTACTGAGGTCGGGGCATGATCGTCCGATCGCGGCGCGCAATCACGCCAACGCGCGTCCGCACGCGCCTCGACGGCCCGGACAACGATGGCAGGCGGGCCGAATGTGCATTCGGGGCAGTCGGAGGGTCGATTGGCGGTCGGTCAGATCGGCTCGGGGCAGCCGCTCATCAAGCCGGCCAGGATCCGCTGGGATTCGTCCAGACTCAGCTTCATGTAGTCTTCCTGCTCGAAGCGGACCTGGTTCTCCGCGTGCTTCAGCCGGCGGCGGCGGGCCTGGGCAACGGCGGCAAACCCCTTCGAGCCGACACCGAGGGCTTTCAGCAGGATGGCGATGCCATTGGAGTCGACGCGGACCAGCAGCCGCATGACGTACATGTTCTCGACATGGGTCAGATTGCTGACCAGCATCGACAGGTCGTTGATGCGATCCTGCTCGGCGAGCGACTTGACCGCCTCGTCGATCCCTTCCGAGCCGGTTTCGATCATCGCAGTGATCTCGGCGACCTGCGCATTGGCGAGCCTTGCTCGTTTCGCCGCCGCCTGCGTCTGGGCTTCGCGCTGCGCCTTCCAGACGGTATTGTTCTCCAGCATGCGCGCCTTGAGCATCTCGGCGATGCGGCGAACCAGACGCTCGGCATCCAGCTTGGGCACTTCCGGGCGGCGAATCAGCGAGCGGCAGATGTCCTCGTCGGTCTCGGCGTTGGCGACCAGCACGGTCAGGGCCCCCGACGCCAGATAGGCACCGGAGTTCTCGACCAGCGCGATCTGCACGAAGCGGCTGCCGCGGCGCACCAGGATCTCGACCAGATGTTCGCCAAGCCGGCTGCGCGCGGCGATGGCCGCCAGATACGGATCCGGCTTCTGTTCGGCAATTTCCAGAAGATCCGCGTTGGTGAGGATCGGCGAATAGCGCAGCATAGGCGTGGCGACAGGCGGTTCGTCGTCGATCAGCAGGAACACCACATCCCGCGGCACGAAGGCGCTCGGCGCAATCACCGAGGCGAAATACGTCCGGACGGAGGCATCGACCACCTTCAGCAGCAGCCGGGCGACGTCGCACAGCAGCGTAACCTCTTCACAACTCGGCCGGCGCTGGTCGAACACCAGATCGCTCAGGGACGTCAGCAGCCGGCCGCGCGACTCGGCCGATGCATCGCGCGCGATTTCCTCCAGTCCCATCCGATACAACGCAGCCCCGACCTGGCCCATCAGTTCCCCGATTGGTATGTCTTGTGGAGGTTTCGATCCGATCCCGATGCAAGCACAATGGCCTGCCCGCCCGATCGATGCCGGCAGACGAGGTCACTGCTCTTGGGAGCTTTGTAGCATGTGTAATATTTCCTAAATGTTAATTCCGCTCCGGCTCTTACAGCTAAGTAGTCCACCCGAAATAGTGTGCGCAATTCTCGTAAAACTTGATACATCAACATCATCTTGTTCAACTGACGGGCGATTCGCGGCGGCTGTTGGATAATCCGTCCGCGGATGTCAGCTCGCCGTCAGACTGAACGGCGCCAAGGTGCGGGGTCGTGTCACGATGGTCACAGCACACGGGAATTTGACGTGCGCACCGGACCGACCATCGGCCCGGCACTTGCGAATTCGTTCCGAGTGAAGAATATGGAATGGATTTTTTGGTAGGTAAGCTGCTACCGAAGTTCGACTAACCACGCAGACATTCCAATGAGAGGTCGCGGTATGCGCAGGTCTGTGCTCATCGCGGCGCTTGGTTTTGTCGGGTTCATTTCCTTTGCCCCGACAGCAAGCGCCGAATTTAATCCCGCAGTAGAAACCCGTTACGACGCCAGCGGCAATCCGACCGACGGTGTCGAGTTCTTCAAGTTGCACCAGAGCAATCCTGCTGGCATTTCGTATACGCCCATTCCACGCCAAACGGTCGATTACCATGGCCCCTACGGCAAGGGTACGATTGTCATCAACACCGCCGAACGTCGGTTGTATCTGGTGCAGGGCGACGGTACTGCGCTGAAATACGGCATCGGCGTCGGCCGTCCGGGCTTCCAGTGGGCCGGGGTGCACCATGTCACCGACAAGGCGGAATGGCCCGGCTGGACGCCGCCGCCAGAAATGCGCCGGCGCGTTCCCAACCTGCCGGCCCATATGAACGGCGGACCGGACAACCCGCTCGGGGCGCGCGCCATGTACATCGGCTCGACCTACTATCGCATCCACGGCTCCAACGAGCCCTGGACCATCGGCCAGGCGGTATCGTCCGGCTGCTTCCGCATGACCAACGATGATGTGACCGATCTCTACGAGCGCGTTCATGTCGGCGCCAAGGTGATCGTCGTCAACTGACGTCACTCAAGATGCATTCGATTTGCCGGGCCGGTGCTGCCACAGCACCGGCCCGACGTCGTTTCCGGGGCGGCACGAGGCGGCTCACGCATTTGTGCGGTCGCCGCCCTCGGCCGTGCGGCCGGGAGCGCTATGTCAGTTTTCGATAGAGCCGCGGGCCAGCCGATCGATGGATCGCCCTCGGCGTTCCATCCGGACGCATCCGGCTCGACCGGGCGGCCCGGCGTTCAGCGCGACCGGCCGGCGGCCTCGAGTTCGGCCAGATAGTCCGCCCACAGGCGCGCCTGATCGCGGCCGAGCAGCAAAAGATAGTCCCACATGTAGATGCCGCTCGAATGCAGGTCGGAAAAGCTGATCTTGACGGCATAGTTGCCAACCGGCTCAAGCCCGAGGATCTCGACGTCGTGCTTGCCGTATTGCAGCTTGTGCTCGGCGGGTGAATGGCCCTGTACTTCGGCCGACGGGCTCGATACCCGCAAGAATTCCGCCGGCAGATCATACTGCTCGCCGGAATTGAAGCTGACGACAAGCGTGCGGCGATCCTGCTTCAGCCGCAGTTCGGTCGGCCATGCGGCGGTTTCAGTCATGTCAAAATCCTTGTTGCTTGTCACCAACTCGTCCTATCATGCGAAGTTCCACAGGAAAACCGAAGAAGACGACGACCGGCCAAAGGCATCGGACGGCAGCATTGGAGGACCGGGAGCGGCGCGGGAGACCATCCGCAAGGGTGCGCGTCCTTCCGGACGATGACAACAGAACACCAAGAAAGAGACCGGAATGACGATCTTCGAGAGGCGCGCAATAGCCTCCCCGCCCGGGGGGCCACTGATCGATTCCTTTGGCCGAGCCATTTCCTACCTGAGGGTCTCGGTCACCGACCGCTGCGATTTCCGCTGCGTCTACTGCATGTCGGAAGACATGACGTTCCTGCCGAAGAAGGACCTCTTAAGCCTCGAAGAACTCGATCGGCTGATCGGCGCCTTCTCCAAGCTCGGCACCCGGCGCGTCAGGCTGACCGGCGGCGAGCCCTTGGTCAGACGCAATGTCATGTCGCTGTTCGAGACGCTCGGCCGCCGCATCGAGGCGGGCGAACTCGACGAGGTGACGGTCACGACCAACGGCTCGCAGCTGTCGCGCTTCGCCGCCCAGCTGTATCAGAACGGCGTCAGGCGGGTAAACGTGTCGCTCGATACGCTCAAGCCCGACCGCTTCACCCACATCACCCGCTGGGGCGACATCAAACAGGTGCATGCCGGCATCGACGCGGCGCTCGCCGCCGGGTTGAAGGTCAAGATCAACAGCGTGGCGGTCAAGGACTTCAACGAGGATGAATTCGACGATCTCATCCGCTTCGCGCACGGCCGCGGCATGGATCTGTCGATGATCGAGGCGATGCCGCTCGGCGAAAACATCGGCGACCGCACCGACCAGTACCTGCCGCTGTCGCTGGTGCGCGAGCGCCTCGGCCACACCTGGACGCTGGAAGAGATCGACTATCGCACCGGCGGGCCGGCCCGTTACGTGCGCATCGCCGAGACCGGCGGTCGGCTCGGCTTCATCACGCCGATGACGCATAACTTCTGCGACAACTGCAACCGCGTGCGCGTCACCTGCACCGGCACGTTGTTCATGTGCCTCGGCAAGGACGATTCGGCCGACTTGCGCACGCCGTTGCGCGCCTCCGACGGCAACGAACCGGTGATCGCCGCCATCCGCGAGGCGATGACGCGCAAGCCGAAGGGCCACGACTTCGTCATCGACCGTTCCACCAGCGCGCCGGCCGTTTCCCGCCACATGAGCGTGACGGGCGGCTAGCGGTCCGACTCCGACATTTGCGTCCCACTTGCCGCACGTGTTTGAGCAAATGTCGGAGTCAAAGGACCACTAGCAACTTATTGACTCTCGTGGAGCTTTGAATTCGACATTTGAGTTCGTCCCTCCCCAGCGCGATGGGACTCAAATGTCGAATTCGCTCCACTAGAGCGCGATGCTGTCACATGAAATCATGTGACAGCTGAATCAGCGCTCTAAGCTTTTAAAGGAGCAGTGATTCAGCTTTCAGATGAATCGCCTCGGCGAGTCTATCTGAAAGCATCCTGCTCTAGCGCGATCGGCGCCGGCGTCGAAAGATGATTGCCGGCCACGGCCGGCAATTCCGTTCGCGCCCGAGCTGAGCTAAGAAGGCGCATGTCCAACGATACGCCTTCCGACAAGCCGCGCGAGCGCGCGCCCCGCCCCGATCATTCCGCCGCCCGCGCGGGAAAGCGCCCGTCGACGCCGAAGTTCATCCACAAGCAGCGCGGCCGGCCCGGCTCCGGCGCCCCTGACGGCCGCGTCTTTCTCTACGGCCTGCACACGGTCGAACTGGCGCTCGCCAACCCGAAACGGCGGGTGCACGCGATCTACGCGACGCGCAACGCGCGGGCGCGGCTGGAGGAACGCGGCGTCGCGTTTCCGGTCGAGCCGGAGGAGGTGGCGGTCAGGTGGATCGACGGCCGCGTCGGCGAGGATGCGGTGCACCAGGGCGTGCTGATCGAGACCGAGACGCTCGATGCGGTGTCGCTCAACGATCTGGGCCGGGCGCGGCTGATCCTGGCGCTCGACCAGGTGACCGATCCGCACAATGTCGGCGCCATCATGCGCTCGGCGGTGGCGCTTGGCGCCGACGCGCTGCTGACAGCGACCCGCCACAGTCCGGAGGAAACCGGCGTGTTGGCCAAGGCGGCCTCCGGCGCGCTCGACCTTCTCACCCACATCGAGGTGGTCAATCTGGCCAAGGCTTTGACGACATTACGGGACGAGGGCTTTACCGTGATCGGGCTGGACAGCGCCGGTTCGGTAGCCCTCGAAGACACCGATGCCGGCAGGCGCGCAGTGCTGGTGCTCGGCGCCGAGGGCAAGGGCCTCCGGCCGGTGACGCGCGAGGCCTGCGATGCGCTCGCCCGCGTCGATGTGCCGGGGAAAATCAAGTCGCTCAACGTTTCGAATGCGGCGGTGCTGTCACTCTATATCGTCGGCAAGAAGCTCGGCATCGGCTGAAGCCTTTGCCGGCGGCGAGCGCGCCGGCCAAACCGGACAGTTGGCGCCGGCGGTCGCGGACCACCCGGCCGGCCCGATCCGGCGCAGGAACCCGATCGCTCCGGATTTCCCCACGTGAACGGGCTTTTCCCGATCCGGCTCGCATGCTATCTCAGCCGCCTCGCCGGCGTAGCACAGCGGTAGTGCAGCGGTTTTGTAAACCGAAGGTCGGGGGTTCGATCCCCTCCGCCGGCACCAGCCTCCGAAGCCAAATCCGTCGTTTGACGAGTACGGCACGGCAGCAAGCCATTGCAGCATGGGGCGACTTTCGTGCGGCGGCCGATTTGGTTCATCTGTGGCCGTTTCGATTCATTTCATTTTCACGATTAATCGTGTTTCTTGGCGCACTATTGGTGATGCGGCCTATCATCTGTTCAATCGCATGCGACGTACCATCTTATATGCGTTTTTACTTGCCTGACATGCGTTCACCTTTGAAAAGGAGGGTACGTCGTGGGTTCGTTTCTCGACATTCCAACCCTCCTGATCGCCACGGCGGCAGCGTGCTTCTGCATCTGCGTCGGTCTGGCACTGATCTGGAGATCGGCGCGCAGCGAGACCTTCGTGCTCTCCTGGAGCATCTGCTACGGCCTTGCCGCATCGACGATGCTGCTGATGCCGCTGCGCGGCCATCTCCCCGCCGTGCTGGCGGCGATGATCCCGGGCGCTGGGCTTCTGGCCAGCTTCGGCGCGCTTTGGCTGGGATACCGGCAGTTCACCGGCCGCAGCGGCCGGCACGATCGGCTGTGGGCGGCCGCCGGCGTGCTGGCCTGGCTGGTGTTCGTGCTGGCAGGTGGCGCCTATGCCGACGTCAACCTTCGCCTCGCCGTCAACTCCTCGATCGAGGTGTTCTACCTCGTGTCGATCATCTACGAACTCGTTCGCGAGTACCGCGAACACCCGCTGCCGACCATCGGCCTGACGGCGACCCTCGTCGCCCTCCATGCGGCCAAGCTCATCATCTGGCTGGCATTTTCCCACCCGGCGCCGGCCGATCCGTCCACCGTGGTGATGCCGAACACCCTGCTCATAGGCCTCAGCCTGATCGAATCGTCGGTCTTCTCGGTGTTTCTCGGCCTGCTGCAACTGGTGCTGATCGGACAGCGCTCGGAGCAGCGCTTCCGCATCGCGGCGGAAACCGACCAGTTGACCGGGCTCGCCAACCGCAGGCGGTTCCTCGATCGCATTCTGCCGCGCCTCGTGCCGGCCGGCGGGCGCGGCGCGCTGATCATCCTCGACATCGACCATTTCAAGCAGGTCAACGACAGCTTCGGACATCCGATCGGCGATCGGGCCCTCATCGAATTCGCCGCGACGCTGTCGGGCGCAGCGCCTGCCGGAAGCATCGCCGCGCGCATCGGCGGTGAGGAATTCGCGCTGTTTCTGCCCGACGGCACCGCCGCGGAGGCCGTCGAGGTGGCGGAACGGATCCGACACAGGATCGGCGAGATGCGCATCCCGACGACTGTCGGCGATGTCTGTCTGACGGTCAGTTGCGGCGTCGCCGGAGTGGGCGAGTCCGGTTCCGACTATCAGACGCTGCTCAGCGCCGCCGACAGCGCGCTCTACGCCGCCAAAAGCGACGGACGCGACCGGGTGGCGCTGCATCGCGCGCGTTCGCCGACCCAGCAGGGTCCCGCCGCCGCAAGCGATGCGCCGGCCAAGGCTGTCGCATCCAGATCAAGGCTGTCGTGACCATATGGCAGGCGATGTCCGGCTGAAGCAACACGGCGCCGATGGACTTCGCTTCACGCCACCATCACCCGGTTCTCCGGCAGTCCCGGCACCTCGACGCGCAGCGCAAACAGGCTGCCGGCCAGACGGTAGCCGGGCGGTGAGACGATCGAGGCGGAGGTGACATAGAGGGTCTTGAGGTCGTCGCCGCCGAAGACGCAGGTGGTGACGTTCGGCACCGGCAGGTCGACGGCGTCGATGAGCCGCCCACCGGCGCCGACGCGGGCGATGCAGCCGCCGCCGAACCGGCAGTTCCACAAGGTGCCGGCACTGTCGACGGCCGAGCCGTCGGGCAGACCGCGTTCGTAGCCGGCAAAGTACGGCCGCCGGCGCGCGATCGTGCCGTCGGCCGCGTCGTAGTCGAATGCCCAGACGCAGTTCTGCATCGTGTCGCCGAAGTAGAAGGTGGCGCGGTCGGGCGACCAGGCGACGGTGTTGGCAATGCCGAGATCGCGGCACCATTCGCTGACGCCGCCATCCGGCGCGATGCGGTAGAGCAACCCCAGGCCGGGAGCCGTCTCGCCGATCTCCCCGTCCGGCAACACGTTGTTCTTCATCGTGCCGATCCAGAGATTGCCCGCGGGGTCGGCGCGGCCGTCGTTCAGCCTGACGCCGGGATAGCCCGGCAGGCGGAAGCCGTGATCCTGGCGGCGGTCGGTCGCCGGCCACCACCAGATCAGGCGGGAGGCGAGCAGAACGGCCATGCGCGCCGGATCCGTCGTCAGCGACAGGCCGACCACCGGCTCGCCAAACAGCCAGGAGCGCACGCTCGCAGAAGCCTCGTCGTAGCGATGCACCAGGAACCGGTTGATATCGGTCCAGTAGACCGCCTTTTCCGCCGCCGACCACACCGCGCCCTCGCCGCAACGATCGCCGACCGGCGCCACACAGCGGATCTTCAACGACATACGGGCCTCCTATTCAGCCGCTGCGGCGGTTGCCGAAGAGCGGGACGGCCCGAGCGCATCGGCGTTCTGCACCAGCGCGCGCATGTAGCCGAGCGCAAAAGCCTTGCCGGCATGCCAGGACGCCGCGCAGGTCAGTTCCGGCGTATGATCGGGGATCATGACGCCCTGAAAATTCTCGTCCCGGAGGATGCGGACAATCTCGGCCATGTCGATATCGCCTTCGTCGACGAAGGTCTCGACATAGCGCGGGACCTTGCCGCGAACGTTGCGGAAGTGGATGTAGCCGATACGGCCCGAACGGGCGAAGCGGCGGACATGCGCGTAGATGTCGCCGCCAGGCATTTCCTGCAGCGAGCCGAGGCACAGCTCCAGCCCGTTCGAGCGGGACGGCACCAGATCCATCAGCCGATCGTATTTCTCCGGCCGGTTGACGAGGCGCGGCGTGCCGCGGATGGTTTCGGCCGGCGGATCGTCGGGATGGGCGGCCAAGACGACGCCTGCCGCTTCCGCCACCGGTACGAGTTCCTGCAAGAAATGCTGCAGCCGCTGCCACAGGTCCTCGTTCGACAGCATCACCGGACCGGCATCGGGCATCTCCGGCCGATAGCGCATGTTCCAGACCATGCCATCCGGAATTGGCGCATCGATCTCGGCTTCGTCGATGCCGAAGCCGACCGAATGCGCCCCGCCGCGGGCGTAGGGACCGCGCGTCCAGCCGTAGACCCCGGCGATGGAGAAATTGTAGCCGATGCAGGGGACTCCTGCCCGGCCGGCATCGCGGACGAGTTGTTTCAGCTGGGCGATCTGACCGTCACGCTGCGGCCCGCCCAACAGCACGTCGTACCAGAACCGCGGCGAGAAATTCTCGATCGCCGCCAGTTCCAGCCCGGCCTTGCGCACGGTGGCAACCAGCGCGGCGAGATCGTCGTAGCTCCACAGGTGGTCGCCGGAACAATCCCCCCAGCCGTCGCTGGGCCTGCCGCCGTAGATCTTGGGATCCCGCCCGCCGAAATAGTTGGTCAGATGCGCCACGATGTGGGTAGCACCCGCCTGAATGGCGAAGCGGAAATTGTCGTCCGTAAGCTGCTCGCGATAGAGCCCGAGACCGATCTTCATTCCGCCCTCACTTCACCCCAAGCACCGCCGACAGACCGCCGTCGATGCGGAAGTCGGCCCCGGTGACAAAGCCGGCGCGGTCCGACGCCAGATAGGCCACCATCTCCGCCACCTCCTCCGGCTCGCCGATACGGCCGAGCGGATGAGCCGCTCCGAAGCGGGCGAACACCTCCGCTTCGGTGACGCCTTCGCCGCCATAGGTGCGGGCGGCGTAGGCCAGCAGCGGCGTCCTGACCGAACCGGGCGATACCGAGTTGACCCGGATCCGCGCGGCCGCATGGTCCACCGCCATGGCGCGGGTCAGCGCGTGGATCGCACCCTTGGTGGCGACATAGGCAGCGACGTTCTGCTGACTGGCGTGGCCCTGCGCCGAGGAAAGGTTGACGATCGCCCCGCCGCCGCGCCGGATCATCTCAGGGATGCCGAAATGCGCGGTCAGGAAGATCGAGCCGACGTTCACCGCCATGCAGTGCGACCAGGTGGCGAGATCGGTCGTCACCACGGTGCCGTAGGGGTGGACGGCGGCGGCGTTGACGATGATGTCGAGGCCGCCGAAACGTTCGACGCAATCCGCGACCGCCGCTCCAACCTCCGCCTCGAGGGAGACGTCGGCCCGGCGCGTCGCCAGTTGCCAGCCGCCGGCCCGGGCGTCTTCGGCGAGCCGGGCGTTCGCCGCTGCATCGATGCCGCAGCAATAGACGCTCGCCCCGGCCGATGCCAGGCGGATGGCCGAAGCCCGGCCGATGCCGGTCGTGCCGGTGACCAGCGCTACCTTGGCCGAAAATTCCTGTGACAGGCGTTCCATCATCAGCGCACCTTTTCGAGCAGTTGATTGAGCAGGACGGCGCCGAGAATGATGGCGCCGCGCACCACGTACTGCCAGTATTCCGACACGTTCAGCAGCGTCATGCCGTTGGCGATGCAGCCGAGGAAGATGACGCCGACCAGCGTGCCCCAGATGCGGCCGGTGCCGCCCATCAGCGAGGTTCCGCCGATGATCACGGCGGCGATGACGTCGAGTTCCATGCCGGTCGCGGTCGTGCCGATGCCCGAGCCGATCTGCGAGGCGATCAGCGTGCCCGAGATCGCAGTCAGGACGCCGGTCAGTCCCAAGGTCAGGCTCTTCACCCGCCAGACGTCGATGCCGGAGAGCCGCGCCGCTTCGAGGTTGCCGCCGACGGCATAGACGGAGCGGCCGAAGCTGGTGAACTTCATGAGGAAATGCATGAGGACGAAGGTCGCGGCGAAGATGTAGACCGGGAAGGGAATGCCCAGCAGATAGCCGCCGCCGAAGAAGCCGAAGCCCGAGGGCAGATTGGACAGCGGAAAGCCGCCGGTGATCAGGTTGGCGACGCCCCTGAGCGTGGTGAACAACGCCAGCGTGGTGATGAAGGTCGGCACGCGGTAGAGCTGGCGGCACTTGCCGGTGAACACCCCGAGGGCGAAGCCGACTCCGATGGCGACCAGGAAGCCGATGGTCACGGCCGCCGCGCCGCCCAGACGACCCGACAGCGTCTCGGCGAACCACGCGACGATGCAGCCGGCCAGTGCCACGCCTGCACCGACCGACAGGTCGATCTCACCGGAAATGATCACCGCCGTCATGCCGAAGGCGATGATGCCGAGCATCGCCACGGTGCGCAGCACATTGAGGATGTTGCCGAGCGAGGCGAAGCCGGGCGCGGTCGCCACCAGGAACAGGATCAGCACCAGGAGGATCAGTTCCATCGGATAGGATTTGACGAGCCGCGATATCGGATTGACCGCTGCGGCCCCTGCGTCTTCAACACTCATTGCGTCGGCCCCTCCATGCACAGCCGGTAGAGTTCGGTGAGCGTGGTCGCGGCCGGGTCGACTTCGCCGACGATCGTACCGTCGCGGATCACCAGGATGCGGTCTGAGACCTCGAGCACTTCCTCGAGTTCGGTCGACACGAATACCGCCGCCAGCCCATCGGCCGCCTTCTGCCAGATGATGTCGAAGATCTGGCGCTTGGCCTGCACGTCGACGCCGCGGCTCGGTTCGTCGAACAGGATCACCGAGGGCTCGGTGTTCATCCATTTGCCGATGACCACCTTCTGCTGGTTGCCGCCGGACAGCGACTGCACCGGGTTTTCCGGGTCGCCACATTTGATGCTGAGGTCGTGGATCTGGCGGCGAACGGGCTCGGCCTCGGCGGCACGCGTCACGATGTGGTGCGGCGCGATGCGGGAAAGGCTGGCCATGCACAGGTTGTCGGCTGTCGGCAGCAACTGCACCAGCCCCTCCTCCTTGCGGTTTTCCGGCGTGTAGCCAAGGCCAGCCTCGCACATCTGCCGCGGAGTCGCCCCCCGCACCTCGCGGCCGTGCAGGCGAACGCTGCCGGCATCGCTGGCGTCGGCGCCGAAGATGGCGCGCAGGATCTCTGTGCGGCCGGAACCGAGCAGCCCGGCAAGGCCGAGCACTTCGCCGGCGTGAAGATCGAAGCTGACGTCGTGGAAATGGCCCACCCGCTGCAAGCCGGCGACCTGCAAGACCGGCTTCCCGCGCGTCACGGCGCGGCGCGGCGGCCGCCTCGCGTGGGCGGCTTCGCCGAACATCATGGCGACGATCTTCGCATGGTCGGTGCCCGCCATCTCCACGGTGCCGACGTGGGCGCCGTCGCGCAGCACCGTGCAGGTATCGGCGATCTCGAACAGTTCGCTCATCCGGTGGGTGATGTAGAGCATCGTCACGCCGCGCGCCCGCAGCCGTTCGATCAGCCCGAACAACTGCTTCACCTCGCGCGTCGCCAAGGCCGAGGTCGGCTCGTCGAGGAGAAGGATGCGCGGCTCGTTCGACATCGCCTTGACGATCTCGACCACCTGCTGCTGGCCGACCGACAGGCTGGAGACCAGACGCAGCGGGTCGAGATCGAGGCCCATCTCATGCAAGAGATCGCCGGCGCGGCGGTTCAGATCCGCCCAATCGACCATCGACAGGCCGAACCGGCGGATATGCGGCAGGCGGCCGAGAAAGATGTTCTCGCCGATGGTCAGTCCCGGAACCAGCGACAGTTCCTGATGCACGGTGACGACGCCAGCGTCGAACGCGTCCTGCGGGCGGTGGAAGCCGCAGACCTCGCCGCCGATGAGGAAATCGCCGGCGGATGGCGCGATCGCGCCGGCAAGGATCTTGATCAGGGTCGATTTGCCCGAGCCGTTCTTGCCCATCAACGCATGCACGCGGCCCGGCTCGAAGGCGTGGGAAAACCGATCGAGCGCCAGCGTCGGTCCGAACCGCTTGCTGACGGTGCGGAACTCCAGCCGCTCGCTGCGTGCGTCGGCCATCCTGGCGCTGGTGGTCGTCATCCGGTGCATTCCGCCCTAACGCTTCGATATCGATCGCGGTCATGAGCTGCGGCCCGAACGGGTTCCAACTCGTCGCAATCGGGAGGGCCGGCCGCAACCCGGCCAGCCCTCGATGGTGCATGTGCGGACGTGGCCCGCCGGCCGGAGAGCCCGGCCGGCGGCGAGGGTCACTTCGTGGACTTCAGGTCGGCAAGGAACTTCTCGACGCCGGGCTTGTCGGCGCGGTTGAGCCCGATGACCGGCACGATGATGGTCTTCTCGACCGGCTTGCCGTCGAGAGCGGCGAGCGCCACCTCGACCGCGCTCTTGCCCATGACGAAGGGCTGCTGCGCCGTCACGCCCTGCAGCACGTTGTCGCTGTCCATGAGGAAGTTCGCCAGCTGCTCGGTGCCGTCGATGCCGAAGACGAATACCTTGCCGGCGAGGCCAGCATTGCGGATCGCCTGCACCGCGCCGACGGTGCCGCCCTCGTTGGCGGCATAGATGATGTTGACGTCCGGATTGGCGGTCAGGATGTCGGCGGTGACGGCCACGGCCTTCTCCGCCAGCCACGCATCCTGCTGCGACACGATCTTGACGTCGCCGCCTTTCTTGGCCTCGTCGAGGAAGCCGTCGACACGATCTCCCGAGATCTCCGGCAATTGCGACTTGAAGCCAAGCGTGGCGATCTTGGCCTTGCCGGCGAGCTTCTCCTTGATGAAGGCCGCCGCCGCCTTGCCGGTGGTATTGCCGAGGTCGCGCTGGCTCGAATTCAGATAGGCCACGGGGAAGTCGCCGTTGACGGCCGAATTGTACGTCACGATCTTGATGCCGGCGTCGGCGGCACGCTTCAGCGCCGGAGCCGAGGCGGTCGCCGACAACGGCGAGATGACGATGGCATCGACCTTGCGGGCAATGAACGTGTCGATGAGGCTGGCCTCCTTCTCGGCCTTCGATTCGGAATTGGCCTCGAACAGCTGCGCGCCGGCCGCCTTGGCCGCCGCCTGCATGCCGAGCTGGATCGTGCGGAAGAACTGGTCCTGCTGGAACACGATGCCGGCGATGGTGCGGCCGGCCGCCAGCGACGGCGTGACGATGAGCGCGGAGCAGGCGACGGCAATGCCGTAGCCGAGAATGCGACGTTTGCTGAGCTTCATGATTTCCTCCCGGTCGAGTTTGGTGCCCGACGATTGCCGAAGCGGGCTTGCCACTGATATGCGCGCGCGCCTAACTGCCGCCGCGATGCCGATCCGCCGGCGCGGCGTCCGAGACGAAGCGCAAGCCGAATTCGAGATGGCGGCTGATGAGGTAGGCATAGGCGATCCGGTCGCGGCTGCGCAGCGCCGCGATGATCTCGCGATGGGCCTGATGCGTGTTGGCCTGCACCGGGCGCGACGCCTTGCCGATCTCCATCAGTTCGACGATCACCGGCATCAGCAGCTGGTAGGCGGCAAGCGTGGTGCGGTTGCCCGAAAGCGCGATCATCGCTGCGTGAAATTCGTAGTCGGCCTGCGCCGCCTCCTGCACCGACGGCGCGACGAGCAGGCGATCGTTCACCGCTTCAAGGCCGTCGAAGTCCGCTTCCGCCGCGTGCAGGATGATGTGTTCGCCGACGCCGATCTCGACCAGCCGGCGAAACCCCTGCAGATCGAGAAAACTGTCCGGCGAGATGCCGCTGTGGAACGAGAACAGCCGGCGGATCGCCTCGCCATGGCCGCCAGAGATCACCGCTCCAACCTTCGGACGCGTCTCGACCAGCCCATAGGCCCGCAGCACGACCAGCGCCTCGCGCACCGTGTTGCGCGACGACTTGAACATCTCGCCCAATTCACGCTCGGTGGGGAGCGGATCGCCGATCTGCAGCGCGCGCTCCGCCATCAGGTCGCGGATCTGTTCGACCAGACGGTCGACAGCCGACACCTTCGGCAGATCCTGCGCATCCAATGGCCCGTGCTCGCTCACGACCGTCGCCCACCCCCGTTGAAGTCGTCCCTATTTGTTGGTCCAGATTTGGCGAATTGTCAACACCCCGAGCGCCACGGTGCGGGAATTGCCCAATTCGCCGCCATGAATCGCATCTATTGCCCTGCATTTGTCCCGTCAGCACGCAATGGCGCTTGATTTTCTCGGGCATATTCGCCAAATTCGCCGAGTTGGTCCAACAATATGATGCCGCAGGGGAGCCACCCCTGCGGTTCGATTCCATGCAACACTGGTTTGGCTGGTTCGGGCCGGACGACCCGCTCGACCTGGCGCGTCTCACGCCGGCAGGCGCCGGCGGCGTCACTCTCCGGCCGCAGCCCACAGCGGGCAGCCGCCC
>JARLIU010000019.1 GCA_031291595.1 Ancalomicrobiaceae bacterium
ATCGGTCGCGTGTCGGTATGACCGTCGACGCGCAGCGTCCAATTGACCTCCGGCGGGATCTCGCGTTCGAGTTCGGCGATGGCGGTCGCCAGCTTGTCGAGGTCGCGCTTGCCGTTGTCGTTGATCGTCTCCTGGCCGACCGGGAACAGCACTTCCGACTGGAATACGAAGCGATCGCCGACAACGCGGATGTCGGAGCGGTTGCCAAGGATTTCGCGCAGGCGGCCGAAGAAGTCGGAACGGTAGCGCTGCAGTTCCTGCACGCGCTGGGCGAGCGCCACGTTCAGCCGCCGGCCGAGGTCGGAGATCTTGGTCTGGGACTCCTTGTCGCGCGTCTCGGAGACGTCGAGGGCGGATTCGAGCGCGGCGATCTGGCGGCGCAGCGCAGAGATCTGCTGGTTCAGCAGCTCGACCTGGGCCAGCGCGCGCTGGGTGACACGCTTCTCGTCGTCCAGTTGCCCGGTCAGCGATTGCACCTGGCCATCGTTGGAGGTGACCGCGCCTTTCTCCGCTTCGACGACACCCTGCAGCCGGCCCTTTTCGGCCTGGCTGTCGGCGAGCGAGGATTTCAGCACCGCGACTTGGTCTTCCACCTCGCCCTTGCCGGCGCGTTCGAGCGCCAGCAGCTGCGTCAGTTCGGCGATCTGGGCATTGAGGCGGGTCAGCGCCGAATCCTTGCCGGTCAATTCCTTCGACAGGAAATACTGCGACAGCATGAAGACGGAGAGGAGGAAGATGATGACGAGCAACAGTGTCGCCAGCGCGTCGACGAAGCCCGGCCAATAGTCGATGCGCGTCTCGCGGCGGCGCATGCGGGCGATTGCCATCTCTCACTCCCCGGCGCGATCGGGGAGCCGCGTGTGCGACCGCTCCACCGAGCGTTCGACGCGGCGTTCTTCGAGCAGTTGTTCAATCAGCTCGCGGGTGATGCGGCCCTCTTCTGACTGATCTTCCATCCAGCGGCGGAACAGCTGCTGTTCGGAGCGGATGTGTGAAACCAGCCCATGGATGCCCTCGGCGATATTGGCGAGCGCCGAATTGGCGGAGGTCTTGTTGGCGCCAGGGGCGCCGTCGGCAACGATGCGCGACAGCCGCTCGATGGCGACGCGCAGGCTTTCCACCGTGCCGAGCGGGTTCTCGCCAGCAAGGCCATTGGCGAGATCGAGTTCGGTGACGTTGGAGAGCCAGTCTTCGAGCTCGTTGTAGAAGCGGTTCTGCGCCTGGCTCGCCTGCAGGTCGAGGAAGCCGATGACGAGCGAGCCGGACAGGCCGAACAGCGAGGACGAGAAGGAGATCCCCATGCCGCCGAGCGGTGCAGCCAGGCCGGTCTTCAGTTCCTCGAAGGCGGAACCGAGATTGCCGCCGGTGATGTTCAGCGACTGGATGGTGTGGCCGACGGCGCCGACGGTTTCGGTCAGGCCCCAGAAGGTGCCGAGGAGGCCGAGGAACACCAGGAGGCCGCCGATGTAGCGGGTGATATCGCGGGTCTCGTCGAGCCGCATGCCGATCGAATCGAGGATTGAGCGCATCACTTCCGGCGAGATCTCGACCGGGCCGGAACGGTCGCGCAGCAGCGCCGCCATGGGACCCAGGAGGCGCGGCTGGCGGGAATTGGCGAGGCCCGGATCGCGGCGGCGGAAGGAGTTGACCCAGCGCACCTCGGGGAAGAGGCGGACGACCTGCTGGATCGCCAGCAGGATGCCCATGGTCAGGACGCCGATGATCAGCCCGTTGAGCCCCGGGTTGGCCATGAAGGCAATGATGATTCGCGAATAGAGGATCAGCACGACGAAGCCCGCGATGACGAGAAAGATCATCATCCGCCACAGAAACAACTGCGGGCTCGACAATTTCAGCGGATCGTAGTCCCTCGCCATGTCGCTCTCGCCCCGAAAACCCTGCGCCGCTCCGGCTTCGGCGCGTTCACTGCGGCATGATACGCCATTGGCGCAACAGAAAAACGGGCAATTGCGTCGAGCGCGAGGCGTGCCGACGCTATTCCGCCTTGGCGAGGAGCGCTCCGAGCTTGCGGTGCATGACCTCGTTGCCGCACAGGATGCTGCCGGTCTCCAGCATCTTGTCGCCGCCGTTGATGTCGGTGACGAAGCCGCCGGCCTCGCGGATAAGGACGATGCCGGCGGCAACGTCCCAGGGATGCAGGCCGATCTCCCAGAAGGCGTCGAAGCGGCCGGCGGCGACCCAGGCGAGGTCGAGCGAGGCGGCGCCGAAGCGGCGGATGCCGGCGACTTCGGCCATCACGGCGCGCTGCTGCGTCAGGTATTTCTGATGGTCGCCGTGACCGATGAACGGAATGCCGGTGGCGATGACGCTGTCGTGCAAATTCTGCCGGTTGGCGACACGCAGGCGCCGGTCGTTGACAAAAGCGCCGCCGCCGCGCTCGGCGACGAACAGTTCATCGGCGATCGGATTGTAGACCACGCCGGCGACCAACTGGCCGTGGCGGTCGAGCGCCACCGAGATGGCGAATTGCGGCATGCCGTGCAGGAAGTTGGTGGTGCCGTCCAGCGGATCGATGATCCAGCGCTGCTGGCTGTCGGTGCCTTCGACGACGCCCTGCTCTTCGAACAGGAAGCCGTAGGAGGGGCGCGCCCTGGTCAATTCCTGCTTCAGGATCTCTTCCGAGCGCCTGTCGGCGGCGGAGACGAAATCGCCCGGTCCCTTGATCGAAACCTGCAGGTTCTCCACCTCGCCGAAGTCGCGCGTGAGCGAACGTGCGGCCTTGCGCACGGCATCGACCATGACATTCAACAGGGCAGAGCGAGCCATCGGGAAACCTTTCAATGCGGGACCGCAGGGGAGGGCAGCCGGAATGGACCAGTGCGGCGCCCTGGTCAACACGAATTTGG
>JARLIU010000166.1 GCA_031291595.1 Ancalomicrobiaceae bacterium
ACGACGTTTCGGCCTATATCCCGACCAACGTGATCTCGATCACCGACGGCCAGATCTTCCTGGAAACCGACCTGTTCTTCCAGGGCATCCGCCCGGCGGTGAACGTCGGCATCTCGGTGAGCCGCGTGGGCTCCTCGGCCCAGATCAAGGCCATGAAGACCGCCTCGGGCCCCATCAAGGGCGAGCTCGCCCAGTACCGGGAAATGGCCGCCTTCGCGAAGTTCGGCTCCGACCTCGACGTCACGACCCAGCGCCAGCTGGCGCGCGGCGAGCGCCTCACCGAACTCCTGAAGCAGCCGCAGTATTCGCCGCTGGCGGTCGAGGAGCAGGTGGCGGTGATCTACGCCGGCACCCGCGGCTATCTCGACGGCATCGCCACCAACCAGGTGCGCCGCTTCGAGAGCGAGCTGCTGGCCCACTTGCACGGCAAGCAACAGGCCCTGCTCGACAAGATCCGCGTCGAGAAGGACCTGAAGAACGTCGAGGACGATCTGAAGTCCGTGCTGGCCGCTTTCGCCCAGACCTTCGCTTAAGCGCGCGCAAGGGGATCGGGACCTAGGCGATGGCCAGCCTCAAGGAGATGCGCAATCGGATCGGAAGCGTGAAAGCCACGCAGAAGATCACCAAGGCGCTGCAGATGGTGGCGGCGGCCAAGCTGCGCCGCAGCCAGGACGCCGCCCAGAACGCGCGTCCCTATGCCGAGCGGATGGCGTCCGTCATCGCCAACCTGGCCGCCGGCGTGTCCGGCGAGGGCGCGCCCAGGCTGCTGGTCGGCACGGGCTCGGAGCAACGCCACCTGATCGTGGTGGCCACCTCCGACCGCGGCCTGGCGGGGGGCTTCAACTCCTCCATCGTCCGCGCCGCGCGCGAGCGGATCGGCCGCCTGATCAACGAAGGCAAGGACGTCCGCATCCTGACCGTCGGCCGCAAGGCCCGCGACCAGCTGAAGCGCTATGACCGCTCGGTCGCGGCCTTCGAGGCGGGCGGCAACCCCTCGCTCGCGGTGGCCGAGGAGGTCGCGGCGAAGATCCGCGAGCTGTTCGACGCCGGCGACGTGGACGTGGTCACCCTGTTCTTCTCGAAATTCCAGTCGGTGGTCATCCAGACGCCGACCGGGGTGCAACTGATCCCGGCAGAGGTGAAGACCGCCGCCAAGCCCATCGACCTGAAGGGCGCGGTCTACGAGTACGAGCCCGACGAGGAGACGATCCTCGAGGAACTCCTGCCCCGCAACATCACCACCCAGCTGTTCTCCGCCATGCTGGAGAACCAGGCCGGATTCTACGCGGCCCAGATGACCGCGATGGACAACGCGACCCGCAACGCCGGCGACATGATCTCGGCGCTCACCCTGCAATACAACCGTTCACGCCAGGCGCAGATCACCAAGGAGCTGATCGAGATCATCTCCGGCGCCGAAGCGCTCTAGTCGAAAGTCGAAAGAGACAGCCATGGCCACCACCACCGCCAAGAAGCCCGCCGCGAAGAAGCCCGCGGCCCCCAAGGCGCCTGCGAAGTCCGCCGCCAAGACCCCGGCCGTCGCCGCCAAGGCCGTCGCCACCGGCAAACTGGTGCAGATCATCGGCGCCGTGGTCGACGTGGAGTTCGAAGGCCACCTGCCCGCGATCCAGAGCGCGCTGGAGACCACCAACACCGACCAGCGGACCGGCCAGCCCTTCCGCCTGGTGTTCGAGGTCGCCCAGCACCTGGGCGAGAACACCGTGCGCGCCATCGCCATGGACACCACCGAGGGCCTGACCCGCGGCCAGCCGGTGTTCGACACCGGCCGCCCGATCACCGTGCCGGTGGGCCCGGCGACGCTCGGCCGCATCATGAACGTCATCGGCGACCCGATCGACGAGGCCGGCCCGATCGCGACGACCTTCACCTCCTCGATCCACCGCGAGGCCCCCTCCTTCGCCGAGCAGTCGACCAGCGCCGAAGTGCTGGTCACCGGCATCAAGGTCGTGGACCTGCTCTGCCCCTACACCAAGGGCGGCAAGATCGGCCTGTTCGGCGGCGCCGGCGTCGGCAAGACCGTCACCATGCAGGAGCTGATCAACAACATCGCCAAGGCCTACGGCGGCTACTCGGTGCTGGCCGGCGTGGGCGAGCGCACCCGCGAGGGCAACGACCTCTATCACGAGATGATCGAGTCCAACGTGAACCTGCCGGGCGGCGGCGAGGGCTCCAAGTGCGCCCTGGTCTACGGCCAGATGAACGAGCCGCCGGGCGCCCGCGCGCGCGTCGCGCTTTCCGGCCTCACGGTGGCCGAATACTTCCGCGACCAGGGGCAGGACGTGCTGTTCTTCGTCGACAACATCTTCCGGTTTACTCAGGCGGGCTCGGAAGTCTCGGCGCTCTTAGGCCGCATGCCGTCGGCAGTCGGCTATCAGCCGACGCTTGCCACCGAGATGGGCGCGCTGCAGGAGCGCATCACCACGACCAACAAGGGCTCGATCACCTCGGTGCAGGCCATCTACGTGCCCGCCGACGACCTGACCGACCCAGCCCCGGCCACCTCGTTCGCCCATCTGGACGCCACCACCGTGCTGTCGCGCGGCATCGCCGAGAAGGGCATCTACCCGGCCGTCGATCCGCTCGACTCGTCCTCGCGCATGCTGTCGGCGGCAATCGTCGGCGAGGAGCACTACAATGTCGCCCGCCGCGTGCAGTCGATCCTGCAACGCTACAAGTCGCTGCAGGACATCATCGCCATTCTCGGCATGGACGAGCTGTCCGAAGAGGACAAGCTGGTGGTGGCCCGTGCCCGCAAGATCGAGCGCTTCCTGTCGCAGCCCTTCCACGTCGCCGAAGTCTTCACCGGCTCGCCCGGCAAGCTGGTCGACCTGAAGGATACCATCCGCGGCTTCAAGGGCCTGTGCGATGGCGAATACGACCATCTCCCCGAGGCGGCCTTCTACATGGTCGGCACGATCGAGGAAGCGGTCGAGAAGGCCAAGATGCTCGCTGCCGCGGCGTAATGCTGTCGCGCCCGGATCACCGGGCGCGACCGACCGTTGCCTGCACTGCCGACCTCACCGGCACCGATGGACTGGGATCATGGCCGAAGCTTTCAAGTTCGAACTCGTTTCCCCTGCCCGCCTCGTCCTGTCGGAAGTGGTCGATCAGGTCGTGGTGCCGGGCGCCGAGGGCTATTTCACCGTGCTGAAGGGCCACGCGCCGTTCATGTCGACGATTCGGCCCGGCGTGCTGCAGGTGACCAGCCAGAGCGGCAAGGTGGCGAAGATCTTCGTCGCCGGCGGCTTCGCCGACGTCTCTCCGGCCGGCCTGACGGTTCTGGCCGAGCAGGCAATCGCTGCCGAGGAACTCAGTGCCGAGGTCATCGCCAAGCAGGTGGCGGACGCCGAGGCCGGCGTGGCGAGCGCCAAGTCGGACGAGGCCAAGCGCGTGGCCCAAGAAAAGCTCGACCACGTCAAGGAAGCGATTGCCGAGATCAGCGCCACGGGCGACGATCGCTGATCGGACCCGTCAGTCCTGCCGAAGGGCACAGCCCCGGCCACGCGGCCGGGGTTTTTTGTTGATACGGGCAAGGCACCCGACAGCCGCGCACCATCCGATGCCGGCGGTCGCTCCGTCACACCCAGCCGCCCTTTCGCATCACCGCTTCCGCCGCGCCGTCGGCGGCAATGCCATCGATGTCGATGTCGCCCGAGCCGATCATCCAGTCGATGTGGATCAGGCTCTGGTTGATGCCGGCGGCGATCAGCCCCGGCCCGTCCATCATGTCGGCCCCCTGAACCGTCTTGGCGTAGGCCTGGCCGAGCGCGATGTGGCAGGAGGCGTTCTCGTCGAACAGCGTGTTGTAGAACAGCAGCCCGCTGTTCGAGATCGGCGAATGGTGCGGCACCAGCGCCACTTCGCCGAGCCGTCGGGCGCCCTCGTCGGTTTCGAGGATCCGTCGCAGCACGTCCTCGCCGGCCGAAGCATGCGCCTCGACGATCGCGCCGCCCTCGAACCTGACGGAGATGTCGGTGATCAGCGTGCCCTGGTAGGACAATGGCTTCGTCGCGGTCACCGTGCCGTTGACGCCGGCGCGGTGCGGCGTGGTGAAGATCTCCTCGCTCGGGATATTGGCGTTGTAGATGATGCCGTTCTCCGACCTCGACGCCCCGCCCGACCAGATGTGGCCGTCGGCGAGTCCGACCTCCAGGTCGGTACGCGGGCCGCGGAACTTGAGCGCAGAATAGCGTTTGGCGTTCATCAGATCGCAGCGGGCACGAAGATTGGCATTGTGCACCGCCCAGTCGGCGATCGGATCGGCGCCGTCGGCGCGCGACGCCTTGAAGATCGCCTGCCACAGCGCATCGACCGCCGCGTCTTCGGCGAGACCGGGGAATGCCGCCTTCGCCCAGGCCGGCGTTGCCGCCGCCACGATCGTCCAATTGATTGCCGCACGGGCGATCAGGTCCAGAGCCGGTCGGTAGGCGATCGAGCGGGCGCGATTGGCACGCGCCACCTTCGCCGGATCCTGCCCCGACAACAGCGACGGATCCTCGCCGACGATGGCGAGCCGTGCCGCCCCGGATCGGAATGCCGCCGCCATGCCCTCGTACAGCCAAGCCGGCGCCGCATCGAAACTCGCCTCGCCGGCCGTCTCGTAGCGATCGAGCACCGCCTGATCGTCGTTGTAGAGGACGGTGACCACCGTCGCGCCGGCGGCATAGGCGTGGTGCGTGATCCGCCGCGCCAGCGCCACCGCGTCGAGCGGCGCCGTCATCACCACTTCCTGGCCGGCAACCGAGCCAAGCCCCACGTGCACCGCAAGACGCGCGAGCTTGTCGAGCTTCTCGGCGAAATCCCCTTGTCCCGTCATGTCCGACCCCTATGCTCCGAGACTGCGAAACGCCCCGACCACCTTCTCATACACCGGCCGCTTGAACGGGATGATCATCTCCGGCAGCCGCTCCATCCGTTCCCACCGCCACGCCTCGAATTCCTGTTCGCCGGCCGGCGGATTGACGATATCGATCTCGGATTCGTCGCCCTCGAAGCGGAAGGCGAACCACTTCTGCATCTGCCCCCGCCACTTGTGGCGCCAGCGCTCGCCGACGACGCTGCGCGGGATATCATACGAGTACCACTCCGGCGCCTCGGCGATCACCGTCGCCGAGCGCACATTGGTCTCTTCGTTGAGTTCGCGGATCGCCGCCTCGATCGGTTCCTCGCCGGCGTCGATGCCGCCCTGCGGCATCTGCCACTCGTGCCCTGGCGCGACGTGCTCGACCAGTCCGACGTTCGACCGCCGGCCGACCCACACCAGCCCGCTGGCGTTCAGCAGCATGATGCCGACGCAAGGCCGGTACGGCAGGTTCATGAATTCGTCAGGCTGCATCGGACCTCCGACATGTCACACCATTCAGCTGCGACAGCCGTATAGCGCACTTTCTCCGCCTGAGAAATTCGCAAGGGCGAAAAACCCCGCCCGACTTGCGCAGCCCAGCCCAGCCCAGCCCAGCCGCCCGGCAAATCCCGAGATCGTGACAAATTGGCCCGTCTCTTCACCTTCCTGAGCGAAATTCGCCGGTCGCGTCTTGAAATCGTCGTCGACTGCCCGCACTGTTACGAGTTAGATGCGGTTGGTCGAGTCTGCCGGCATCAGGTCTGGCGGCACCGAGCCGCATCGATTTGGAGGTCGCTCTGCTCACCTATTCGATCGACGACACGCTGTCGTCCCGAGACATCTCGGCCACTACCCGGCCGATCCTTCCCATCGTCGCCAGAAGCGATGCAGGTCTGGATACCACGGCGATCCTGTCTGCCATCCTCGAATGCCTCGATGACTCCAAGGCCGAAGAAACCGTGACCATCGACATCGTCGGACGTTCGTCGCTTGCCGACGCCATGGTCATCGCTTCGGGCCGCTCCCACCGGCATGTCGGCGCCATAGCCGATCACCTTGAAAAGAAGCTGCATGACATCGGGGTGCGCAACTTGCGCATCGAGGGGCTGCCCCATTGCGACTGGGTGCTGGTCGACGCCGGTGATGTGATGGTGCATCTGTTCAGGCCAGAAGTGCGCGGCTTCTACAATCTCGAGAAGATGTGGCAGTCCGAGCTGCCGGCACCGCGCCCGCCGAAAATGCCCTGAGCCGGGGCCAGGCCGGGCGTTTCAGATTTCGTCGCTGCGGCCTTGCGTCGAACGGGGATGATTGCGCCCGCTTCCCCGGCCGCCTGGAGCGCGATGCTGTCACATGAGAGCATGTGACAGCTGAATCAGCGCTTCTCCAACTATTTATAGAGCAGCGATTCAGCTATTGGATGGATCGCTGCAGCGATTCCATCGGATCGCATCCTGCTCTAGTCTCGCGCCGACCGCATCGTTGACGGGAATACGTCCTTGCACATCCTCATCGCCGCAGTCGGGCGGTTGAAGTCCGGCCCGGAGCGCGAACTGGCCGAGCGCTACCTCGACCGGGCCCAGAAATCCGGCCGCCCCCTCGGCATATCCCGTCTCGACGTGCGCGAGATCGGCGAAGGTCGTGCCACCAGGCCGGACGACCGCAAGGCGGAGGAGGCGGCGGAACTCCTCACCCTCGTTCCCGACGCCGCCGAGGTCATCGTGCTGGACGAGGGCGGCTTGAGCCCGACGTCGGAAGACTTCGCCCAGATCATCGCCGCCGCCCGCGACCGCAGCGTTGCCGATCTCGTCTTCGCCATCGGCGGGCCGGACGGCCACGGCCCGGCGATCAAGGCGCGAGCACGCTCGACATTGGCCTTCGGCGCCATGACCTGGCCGCACCAGCTTGTCCGCGTGCTGCTCGCCGAACAGCTCTACCGCGCCACGACCATCCTTTCCGGCCACCCCTACCACCGCGCCTGACGGTCGGAAGCGCATTTTTCGCGTGCCGGCTGGACACGGCCCGACAATCTCCGCACATTCGCCACATCCGTGCGGCTCCTGTGGCGCCGCCCGTCCTGATTCCTTGAAGGCGTGATCCACCTGCGCATGAAGCCAGACCCAGTTGCGCCCGCTGCCCGACGACTGAACGCCGGTCTTGTTGCCGCGCTGTTGGGTCTGCCCGTCTTGGGTGTGCCGGCCATGGCGATCGCCCACGCCGACGACAAGCCGCAGGCCGCGGCCCCCTCCCCGCCCGTGCCGTCGACCACGGCGTCGACGCCGGCCGCTCCGGCGTCGCCGGCCGAACGCCGCCGGGCGACCGAGCAGTCGCTGGAGACGGTCGTCCGCGGTTTGAAGCTCGGCGAGGATCGCCAGGCCGACATTCGCCGCGAGATCGCATCCCTCGACAAGGATCGTGCCCGCATCAACGAGCAGATGATCGCCGCCACCACCCGGGCGCAGACGCTGGAAACCTCGCTCGCCGCCGCCGAGGCACGCATCGAGGCGATCGACGCCGACGCCGACAAGGTGAAGAAGTCGCTGGCCGACCGTCGCGCCGTGCTCGCCGACGTGCTCGCTGCCCTGCAGCGCATCGGCCGCAACCCGCCGCCCGCGGTGATGGTGCGGCCCGAGGATGCGCTCGCCTCCATCCGCAGCGCCATTCTGATCGGCTCGTTGCTGCCCGAACTGCGCGGCGAGGCGGAGAAGGTGGCGGCCGATCTGCAGCGCCTCGTCGATCTGAAGAACCGGTCGTCGGCCGAGCGCGAGCAGTTCCGCCAGGACGCCACCGACCTCAAGGTCGAGACCGCCCGCCTCGAAGGCCTGATGGAAGAGCGCCGCAAGGCCAAGACCGACCAGCAGAAGATGCTGGACGACGAAAAGCGCAAGGCCGACGAACTCGCCGCCAAGGCGGATTCCATGAAGGATCTGATTTCGAAGCTCGACGCCGAGATCAAGACCCAGCCCAATTCCGACGGAATCGAGGCAAAGCCCCCCTCGGCAGCTGAGCGGATCGCCCGCACAGACCCTCGGACAGACGTCAAACCGGATCAAAAGAACGTGACGCCGCCGGTGCTCGATCCCGGCCGCCTGCAGCCGGCAATGCCGTTTTTCGAAACCAAGGGCAAGCTCAACTTGCCAGTTGCCGGCGCGATCGTTAAGAATTTCGGCGATGATGATGGCACCGGCAGCGCCTTGAAGGGCATCCGTATAGCTACGCGGCCCGAAGCGCGCGTCGCCAGCCCCTGCGACGGCTCGATTGCCTACGCCGGTTTGTTCCGCTCCTATGGCAAGGTCTTGATCATCAATGCCGGCAGCGGATATCATGTCGTCTTGGCCGGACTCGATCGGGTCGATGTCGAACGTGGGCAGTTCGTATTGGCCGGCGAGCCTGTGGGGTTGATGGGCGCAAGGCGGGTCGCCAGCGCCGCGACCGAGGCGAATGCGGCCCTGCCGCTTCTCTATGTCGAATTTCGCAAAGACTCCTCCTCGATCGATCCCACTCCCTGGTGGGTTCAGGCACACGACGAAAAGGTTCGCGGATAATGCGGAAACTGTCGCTTCTGTTGGTTGGTACCGTGCTCGGCGCCGGGCTGATGTTGGGCGTCAACAACGGCGCCAAAATGCT
>JARLIU010000167.1 GCA_031291595.1 Ancalomicrobiaceae bacterium
ATCCCCTCGCGCAGCGTGGCGATTTCCTCGGTACGGCGGGCCCGGCTGTCGCCGATCATCCAGGTGCCCTGGCCGAGCTGGGGAACGGTTTCGCCATCGGGCAGTCGGACGGAACGCATGGGCGGCCTCGGTGTGGGTGCGGTCGGCGTGGAACCGGGGGATATGGATAGCCGCCCCACGGCTTGGCTTGCGGACGGTTCGGTGTTGGCTCTGCCTCATTGTCGGCAACCTCGGGCCGGCCGGCAAGCCCGTCCGACGCGCATCCGCCCGGCGGCGCGAGCAAGCATGCTTGAGCGACGTTCAAAACTGTGGCATAGAGAAATTGAACGTTGTTCAATTTTGGTTCGCAGCTGCCGTCGGCCGCAATGGTCGTCGCGAGGGCTTGAATCCCGCCGTTAGGCGCTCGACCCGCAGCGAATCCGCACCATCGTCTTGCCAGCGTCCGTCAAATCGCGCCACAGTCCCGATCAATTCAGGCGAAGAGATTCTTCAGATGTCAGCCACGCTTCTTTCGACCCGCCGTTTCCTGCCTTTGTTTCTCTGCCAGTTCTTCAGCGCGCTGAACGACAACTTTCTGAAAACGTCATTGTTATTCCTCATCAATTTCCATCTCGCGGCCGAATTGCGCGGACCGCTGTCGCAATTGGCCGGCGCCGCGCTGATGGCGCCCTACTTCCTGCTGTCGGCGCTCGGCGGCGAGATCGCCGACCGCTACGACAAGGCGCTGTTCGCCCGCCGGCTGAAATTCGCCGAAATCGGCGTCGCCGCGTTGGCGGTCACCGGTTTCTGGCTGCATTCGATCGGCCTGCTGTTCGTCGTGCTGGCGCTCTACGGCACGATCGCCGCGCTGTTCGACCCGGTGAAATACGGCATCCTGCCCGATCACCTGAAGGAGGGCGAGTTGCCGGCCGGCAACGCCCTCGTCCAGGGCGGCACGTTCCTGGCCGTGCTGCTCGGGGCCATCGGCGCCGGGTTTGCGGCCTCGGGCGGCGGCAGCCCGGCGACGCTCTCCGGGCTGATGATCGCCCTTGCCCTGGTCTCCTGGGCATCGTCGCGCTACATCCCTTCGACCGGCGAGGCCGCCCCGACCCTGAAGATCACGCCCAACATCTTCGTTTCGACCTTCGTGGAGTTGCGGGCGCTCTATGCCGACAAGCGGCTGTTCTGGCTCGGTCATGTCAACAGCTGGTTCTGGCTGATCGGCGCCGTCATCCTGTCGCTGCTGCCGCAGTTCGTCACCGAGGTTCTCGGCGGCAACGAAAACGTCGTGACGCTGTTCTCCGCCATTTTCGCCGTGGCGATCGCGCTCGGCTCCGGCTTGGCGTCGCTGTTGTCGGCGCATCGCGTCACCCTGATCCCGACGCCCATCGCCGCCGTGCTGATCGGGCTGTTCTCGATCGATCTTGGCTTTGCCGCTCTGTTCGCCGCGCCGGCGACGGTGCCGGTCGGTGCGCTGCAGTTCATGGCGACCGGCCGCGGCCTGCATGTCGCCATCGATCTGTTCTGTCTGGCCATCGCCGGGGGCCTCTACGTCGTGCCGACCTTCGTGGCGCTGCAGGCCTGGGCGCACCCCGACCGCCGCGCCCGGGCGATTGCCGCGGTCGCCATCCTCAATGCCTTCTACATGACCGTCGGCGGCATCGGCGTCGCGCTCATCCAGTCGGCCGGCATCCGCACGCCGAGCCTGCTGATTGGCCTCGGCCTCGCCACGCTTGCCGTCGCCGTCTGGATCTTCCGCACCCTGCCGGTCAACGCCGTGCACGACCTGCTGGCGCTGATCTATCGCGTGCTGTTCCGAGTTGAGATCATCGGTCAGGAGAACCTGAAGGCGATCGTCGGCCACAACGCGGTCATCACGCCCAACCATGTGAGCTTCCTCGATGCCGGGCTGATCATGTCGCTGCTCGACGGCGACCCGGTGTTTGCCATCGACATCGGCATGTCGCAGAAGTGGTGGGTGAAGCCGTTCCTGGTGTTCACCAGCGTCATGACCATCGATCCGTTCGAGCCGATGTCGACCCGCTCGCTGATCCAGGCGGTGCGCGACGGCCGCCATCTGGTGATCTTCCCGGAAGGCCGGCTGACTGTCACCGGCGCGCTGATGAAGGTTTACGACGGCGCCGGGCTCATCGCCGATCGCGGCAACGCGCTGGTGCTCCCCGTGCGCATCGAAGGGCTGGAACGCACGCCGCTGTCGTTCATGCGGCCGAACCAGGTGCGCAAGGCATGGTTCCCCAAGGTGACGGTGACCATCCTGCCGCCGCGCCCGCTCCTCGTCGATCCCGATCTGAAGGGCAAGCACCGCCATCAGGCGGCCGGCCATGCGCTCTACGACGTCATGTCGGATGCCGTCTACCAGGGTGCCCGCACCGACCGCAGCCTGTTCCAGGCGATCCTCGCCGCCGCCCGGCGCGAAGGCCCCGTGCATGCGGCGGTCGAGGATCCGATCGGCGGCGCGCTCAGTTACAAGAAGCTGCTAATCGCGGCGCGGGTGCTCGGTACCAAGCTGATGCCGTTGGCGCCCGAAGGCGGGGCCATTGGCGTCATGCTGCCGAATGCCAACGGGGCAGCGGTCACGGTGCTGGCGCTGCTGTCGGCGGCGCGCGTGCCGGCAATGATCAATTTCACCTCCGGCGTCGCCAATATCCTGTCGGCAGCCCGCGCCGCCGGGGTGGAGATGATCCTGACCTCGCGTGCCTTCATCGAAAAGGCCTATCTGACCGACCTCGTCGAGGCGATCGCCGGCGAAGTGACCATCGTCTATCTCGAAGACATCCGCGCCCGCCTCGGCCTCGTCGACAAGCTCGCCGGACTGCTCACCTGGCAGCGGCCGCTGCATCCCCAGCCGACGCCCGATACACCCGCCGTCATCCTGTTCACCTCCGGCTCGGAGGGCGTGCCGAAGGGCGTGGTGCTGTCGCACCGGAACGTGCTGTCGAACGTGGCCCAGGCGCAGGCCCGCATCGATTTCGGCCGTACCGACAAGCTGTTCAATGCGCTGCCGGTGTTCCACTCCTTCGGCTTCACCGCCGGGCTGATGCTGCCGCTGATTTATGGCGTGCCGGTCTACCTCTATCCCTCGCCGCTGCACTACCGCATCGTGCCCGAACTGGTCTACTGGACCAATGCCACCATGCTGTTCGGCACCGACACCTTCCTCAACGGCTATGCCCGGACGGCGCACGCCTATGACTTCCGCTCGCTGCGCATGGTCGTTGCCGGTGCCGAGGCGGTCAGACCGGAAACGCGGCAGGTCTACATGGAAAAGTTCGGCACCCGCATCCTGGAGGGCTACGGCGTCACCGAGACGTCGCCGGTGGTGGCGGTGAATACGCCGATGTACTACCGCTCCGGCACGGTCGGCCGGATTCTGCCGGGCATCGAGGCGCGGCTGGAGCCGGTCGAGGGGATTGCCGGCGGTGGCCGCCTGTACGTGCGCGGCGCCAATATCATGCTGGGCTATCTCAAGCCGGACCGGCCGGGCGTGCTGCAGCCGCCGCACGACGGCTGGCACGATACCGGCGACATCGTCGACATCGATCCCATCGGCTTCATCACCATCAAGGGCCGCGCCAAGCGCTTCGCCAAGATCGGCGGCGAGATGGTGTCGCTCGCCGCGGTCGAGACCATCGCCGAAAGCGTATGGCCGGGCCATCTGACGGCGGTGGTGGCGCGCGCCGATCCGAGGAAGGGCGAACGGCTGGTTCTGCTCACGCAGATGCCGGGTGCCAACCGCAGCGACTTCGTTGCCAAGGCCAGGGCATTGGGCGCTGCCGACATCATGCTGCCGGCCGAGGTCGTGACGGTGGAGAAGCTGCCGCTGCTCGGCTCCGGCAAGATCGATTACCCGGCTGTCGCCAGATTCTACGACAGCGTCTTGGGTTGAGCCATCCGGCCGACGCCGGGATCGCCGCAGCGGGCCGGCCGTGGCGAGGCTGCGGGGGCGCGCGGATGGAAGCCATAACGCGAATTGCGGTGGACTTTTCGGCCCCTTCGGCTATACGGCGTCGCCAAGTGCCGAGGCCAGCGCTCGCTGCGCCCGGCTGCCATGCCCCGGACCGTCCCGCAGAACGGCGGCCCCGACCATGCTTGTGACGGCCGAGATCCTTGCCATGACCGATGCGCCCGAGAAGCCGGAATCCGAACTGATTGCCGAAGCCGAGATCCTGTCGAAGGCGCTGCCCTACATGCTGCGCTACGACGACAAGACGGTGGTGGTGAAGTTCGGCGGCCATGCCATGGGCGACGAGGCGCTCGGCAAGGCGTTTGCCGAGGACATCACGCTGTTGAAGCTCGCCGGCTTGAACCCGGTGGTGGTGCATGGCGGCGGGCCGCAGATCAACGCCATGCTGAAGAAGCTCAACATCAAGTCCGAGTTCGCCGACGGCATCCGCATCACCGATCAGGCGACGGTTGACGTCGTCGAGATGGTTCTGGCCGGTTCGATCAACAAGGAGATCGTGCAGACGATCGGCGAGGCCGGCGGCCGCGCCATCGGTCTGACCGGCAAGGACGGCAACATGGTCATCTGTTCGCGCATGGTCAGGAAGGTGCGCGATCCCGAGACCGGGGAAGAGCGCGAACTCGACCTCGGCTTTGTCGGCGAGCCGAAGATCGTGCGCACCGAAGTGCTGGAAGTCCTGAAGAAATCGGAGATCATCCCGGTGCTCGCCCCGGTCTGCCCGGGCGAGAACGGCGAGACGTTCAACGTCAATGCCGACACCTTTGCCGGCGCCATCGCCGGCGCGCTCGGTGCATCCCGCGTGCTGTTCCTGACCGACGTGCCGGGCGTTCTGGACAAGAACAAGCAGCTGATCCGCGAACTGTCGCGCCGGGAGGCGCTCGAACTCATCGCCGACGGCACCATCTCCGGCGGCATGATCCCCAAGGTCGAAACCTGCCTGGAAGCGCTCGACCGCGGCGTCGAGGCGGCCGTGATCCTCAACGGCAAGGTGCCGCACGCGGTGCTGCTGGAACTGTTCACCGAACACGGCGCAGGCACGCTGATCACCGGCTGACGCGGGATGAGTCGGTTTTCGCCGCCCGCTCGTTAAATCGCCATTAATTCTCAATAAATCGCTGTCATGCTAACTAGCTCGCGGGAACTCCGGCCGGACCACCGGCCGGAGTTATCGGCTATTGTCGCAAGCCGTCCAGCTGACAGGGCCTAAGGATGACAGTGATGTTCGGAAATCCAGCGCATATCGAGGCTGACATCGAGCGGAATGCGGCCTTCGACCGTGTCGACACCTGGATCTTCGATCTCGACAACACGCTCTATCCCGCCCGTTCCAGTCTGTTCGGCCAGATCGACGATCGCATCCGCGCGTTTGTGGCGCGCGAACTCGGGGTCAGCCTCGAAGCGGCGCACAAGCTGCAGAAGGATCTCTATCGCCGCTACGGCACCTCGCTGCGCGGGCTGATGACCGAGCACGGGTTCGAGCCGAAGCCATTCCTCGACTACGTGCATGACATCGACCATTCCGTGCTCGACGCCGACCCGCGCCTGGCCAAGGCGATCGGGGCGCTCCCCGGCCGCCACTTCATCATGACCAACGGCACCAGGGCGCATGCCGAGAAGACGGCGGCGCAGCTGGGGATCGGCGAGCAATTCGACGGCATCTTCGACATTGTCGCGGCCGACCTCGTGCCGAAGCCGAGCCCCGAGGCGTACGGTACGTTCTTTGCGCTGCACGGCATCGAGCCGACCCACTCCGCCATGTTCGAGGATCTGTCCCGCAATCTTGCCGTGCCGCATGCGGCTGGCATCCGCACCGTGCTGGTCACGCCGCAAGGGGGCCCCGCCACCTTCCGCGATGCGTCGGACGAGACGGGCGACAAGGCGCCGCACGTCGATTTCGTCACCGACGATCTCGCCGGATTTCTCGAAACGCTGGTGGCGGGGCGAATGACTACACCGCGCAATCGCCGTTGACAGACAAGCGACGGCGATTAAGGTCCGGCGGCCTCAAAAAAAGTTCCAGCCGGAGTTCGTCGATGTCCGTTCAATCCGCCGCAATTGCCCAACTCGCCGCTTCGATCGACGCCGGCTGGGAAGCTCGCGCCTCCGTCGGGGTTTCGACCTTCGGCGAACTGCGCGATGCGGTTGAGACGGCGCTCGCCGAGCTTGATGCCGGGCGCCTGCGCGTCGCCGAGAAGATCGACGGCGAATGGGTAACGCACCAGTGGTTGAAAAAAGCGGTCCTTCTCTCGTTCCGCCTGCATCCGACGAGCCTGATCTCCGGCGGTCCCGGCTCGTCCGGCTGGTGGGACAAGGTGCCGTCGAAGTTCGACGGCTGGAGCCCGGCTGAGTTCGAGGCCGCCGGCTTCCGCGCCGTGCCGAACTGCATCGTTCGCCGCTCGGCCTACGTGGCGCCGGGGGCGGTGCTGATGCCCTCCTTCGTCAACGTCGGCGCCCGCGTCGATTCGGGCACCATGGTCGACACCTGGGTCACCGTCGGCTCCTGCGCCCAGATCGGCAAGAACGTGCATCTGTCCGGCGGCGTCGGCATCGGCGGCGTGCTGGAACCGTTGCAGGCCGGCCCGACCATCATCGAGGACGACTGCTTCATCGGCGCCCGCTCGGAAGTGGTCGAAGGTGTCGTCGTCGGCCAGGGCTCGGTCGTCTCCATGGGCGTGTTCATCAGCGCCTCGACCAAGATCGTCGACCGCGAGACCGGCGAAGTGTTCTACGGCAAGATACCGCCGTATTCGGTGGTGGTCTCCGGCAGCCTTCCGGGAAAGCCGCTGCGGAACGGGGCGCCGGGTCCGTCGCTGTATTGCGCCGTCATCGTCAAGCGCGTCGACGAGAAGACGCGGGCCAAAACCTCGATCAACGACCTGCTGCGCGACTAGAGCGCGATGCTGTCACATGGAATCATGTGACAGCTGAATCAGCGCTCTAAACTATTCATAGAGCAGTGATTCAGCTTTCGGATGGATCGCCGGGCGGTTCCATCTGAAAGCATGCTGCTCAAGTCAGGGAATGCCGTGGCTCGCTTGCGGTTTGCCGACGTCATCCGCGATATCGACCTTGTCGTCTTCGACAAGGACGGGACGCTGATTGATTTCGACTTCACCTGGAGCGGTCGCTGCGCGCGGGCGGTCGATGCGCTGATGGCCGATTGGCCGGAACGGGCGCCCCTGCGCCCAAGCCTGCTTGCCTCGATCGGCGTCGACCCGGCGACCGGCCGGGCCATACCGGAAAGCCCCCTGGTGGTCGGCTCGCTCGCCGAGATCACGATCGTCGCCGCCACCGTACTCTATCAGGCGGGCGAGAGCTGGACCCAGGCGACCAGCTCGGCCGAACGCATCTTCAGGCCGTTCTTCGTTCCGGCGCCCGCCGCCGCCGAATTGCGCGCGGTCGGCGATATCGCCGGCCTGTTCGCGAGGCTCCGGCAGGCCGGCGTCGCCATCGGCGTGTTGACCAACGACGACCGGCTGGGCACCGAGGCGACGCTCGTCCATCTTGGCGTTGCCCACCATGTCACCGCGCTCGGCTGCGCCGACGATCATCATGGGCCGAAGCCCGAGCCGCACGGGCTGGTGGCGCTGGCCCGATCGCTCGGCGTGCCGCTCGCTCGCGTCGCCATGGTTGGCGACGCCATCGGCGATCTCGTCACCGCTCGCCGTGCCGAGGCCGCGCTCGCCGTCGCGGTGCTGTCCGGCGTCGCCGGGCGGCATGTGCTGGCGCCATACGCCGACGTCGTCATCGACGCCGTAACGGCGATCGAGGTGGTCGGGGAGTGAACCGGCGCCGTCGCGGCGCCGAGGCGTTGCAAGCGCTTACAGCGCCGAGGCGCCCTCGTCGGCCGGTCCGACGACGCGGCGGAAGTTGGCGAACAGATTGCGGCCGATACCGAACTCGTTCTCCGAAAGATCGGCGGTCGCAGGTCGGCGGCTCGCCCAGTCCGCCGCCGGCACCAGCGCCTCGAGGGTGCCGGTGGTGGCATCGAGCCGGATGATGTCGCCATCCCGCAATTTGGCGATCGGACCGCCGTCGGCGGCCTCCGGCGTCACGTGGATCGCCGCCGGCACCTTGCCCGAAGCTCCCGACATCCGACCGTCGGTGACCAGCGCCACCTTCTGCCCACGGTCCTGGAGGACGCCCAAGGGCGGCGTCAGCCTGTGCAGCTCCGGCATGCCGTTGGCCTTCGGGCCCTGGAAACGCACCACGGCGATGAAATCGCCGGTGAGGTCGCCCGCCTTGAACGCCGTCTGCATCGCTTCCTGCGAATGGAACACTCTTGCCGGCGCCTCGATGACGTGGCGCTCAGGTTTCAGCGCCGATGTCTTGATGACGGCGCGGCCGAGACTGCCGGAGAGCACCTTGAGCCCGCCCGTCGCCTGGAACGGCGCCGTCGCCGGCCGCAGCACCGTGTCGTTCTGCGACACCTCCGGGCTCGGAGTGAATGTGAGGACGCCGTCGGCATCGAGCGACGGCGTCACCAGATAGCGGTCGAGCCCGGTGCCCCACACCGTGCGGACGTCGTTGTGCAGCAGCCCTTCCTTGAGAAACTCGCGGATGATGAATTGGATGCCGCCGGCATCGCGGAAGCCGTTCACGTCGGCCGAGCCGTTCGGATAGACGCGGGCGACCAACGGTACTACCTCGGCGATATCGGAAAAGTCTTCCCAGGTGAGCTTGATCCCGCCGGCCCGCGCCATGGCGACCAGATGCATCGTGTGGTTGGTCGAGCCGCCGGTCGCGTGCAGGCCGACGACGCCGTTGACGAAGGCACGCTCGTCGAGCACCTCGCCGATCGGCGTGAAGTCGTTGCCGCCGGCGGTGATTTCGAGCGCCCGCTTGACCGCGGCGGCTGTCAGCGCATCGCGCAGCGGCGTGTTGGGGTTGACGAAGGAGGCGCCGGGCAGGTGCAGCCCCATCATCTCCATCAGCATCTGGTTGGAATTGGCCGTGCCGTAGAAGGTGCAGGTGCCCGGCGAATGATAGGAGCGGGCCTCGCCCTCAAGCAGTTCGGCCGTGCCGATCTTGCCCTCGGCATAGAGCTGGCGGATGCGCGACTTTTCCTCGTTCGGCAGCCCCGGACCCATCGGTCCGGCAGGCACGAAGATGCCCGGCAGGTGGCCGAACGACAGCGCGCCGATGACCAGTCCCGGCACGATCTTGTCGCAGATGCCGAGATACAGCGCCGCATCGAACATCTGATGCGACAAGGCAACCGCCGTGCCGAGCGCGATGACGTCGCGCGAGAACAGCGATAATTCCATGCCGGTCTCGCCTTGCGTGATGCCGTCGCACATCGCCGGAACGCCGCCGGCGACCTGCGCCACCGCGCCGAGGTCGCGCGCCCTGGAGCGGATCAGCTCGGGAAAGCGCTCGTAGGGCTGATGCGCCGACAGCATGTCGTTGTAGGCGGTGACGATGCCGATGTTGGGCGCATCGCCGGCACTGAGCTCCGCCTTGTCGCTCGCGACGCAGGCGGCAAAGCCATGGGCGAGATTGGCGCAGCCGAGCTTCTTGCGGGTCGGTTGCTTGGCAGCCAGCGCGTTGAGCCGGTCGAGGTAGCGCGAGCGGTTGTCGCGGCTGCGTTTGGCGATGCGGTCGGTCACCTCGCCGATGCGGGCGTGGATGGTCATGCCAGGTCCTCCTGTCGCGCGAACGTCGGGATCGCCCGCGGCGCGTCACGGCCTGCCGGCGATCGTCTGTCTCGATAGTCAGTAACTAGTGGAGCGAATTCGACATTTGAGTCCCAGCGCGGGGAGAGACGAACTCAAATGTCGAATTCAAAGCTCCAC
>JARLIU010000168.1 GCA_031291595.1 Ancalomicrobiaceae bacterium
GGCCGTGCAGGCGCAGGACAATCAGGCGACGCTCGCCCGCATCTTCGGCGAAGCGTTGGCGACCGGCGAAACCGTGCGCGACGTGCAGGCATGGCCGGCCCGCATCTATGCGGTCGATCCGGCGATGGTCAGGGCCGTGGCACAGAAATACCTGACGGCGGAGCGCGGCGTCAGCGGATTTCTCGTCAACGGTCCCAACCCGGCGACCAAGCAGCTGGCGGCGACCGCATCGCGCATGCCGTTCCCCGCGGGACCGATCCGCTGATCGGCAGCCGCGGCGCAGCGCCTGAACGTCGACGGCGCTTCGGATGAGACTGTGTGTAGAAACAAAATGGTAGAGCTCTTCCCCGTCCGTGGACGGACAGCGCTCCGGCTGGACGACGACTAGCCGGGGCGTTTCGCCGAACCATCCCAACTCTCCGCGTTTTCGCATGTCCCGACAGAACACCCGATGTAGCTGTCCCGGACTTGCTCGCCCCAAACCCTGCGGCAGGTAGGACCCATGATCGACGCCCGCTTCCCTCTCGCATTCGCCCGCCGCCTCGGACAGGCGCTCATCCCTGTCGTGCTGATTGCCGGGATCGCGGCCGTCGGCGCCGAACCTGCCGTGGCGGCGACCAAGGTACAGCGCGTCATCAGCCCAGGCGGCATCGAGGCGTGGCTGGTCGAGGAACACGCCGTGCCGCTCATCTCGATGAGCTTTGCCTTCAAGGGCGGCAACGCCCAGGATCCCGTCGGCAAGGACGGCACCGCCAATCTCCTCACCACGCTGTTCGACGAGGGGGCTGGCGATCTCGACGGCCAGACCTTCCAGGCACGCGAGGAAGACCTGGCGATGAAGCTGTCGTTCGAGCAGGATCGCGATGATCTGTTCGGCGAATTCAAGGCGTTGTCCGAAAACCGCGATGCCTCGTTCGACCTGCTGGCGCTTGCTGTCGAGAAGCCCAAATTCACCGATGACGCGGTCGCGCGGATGAAGCGCGAGGTGATCGCCCAGGTCCGGAAAGAGACGCGGAACCCCGACAGCCTGGCCGGCGCGGTCTGGGCGAGTGCCGCCTTCCCCAACCATCCCTATGGCCGGCACGGCAACGGCACCGAAGCCACGATCACCGACCTCAGCCGCGCCGATGTCGTCGACTATTATGGCCGCGTGCTGGCGCGTGACGGGCTGAAGATCGGTGTCGTCGGCGACATCGATGCCGCGACGCTGGCGCCGCTGCTCGACAAGGTGTTCGGCGGCCTGCCACAGAAGGCGCGGCTGACGCCGATCGCCGAGGTCGAGCCCAAGCCCGGTCAGGTCGAGGCAGCGCTCGATACGCCGCAGACGCTCATTCGCTTCGGCACTGTCGGGCCGAAGCGGCGCGACGCCGATTTCATGCCCGCCTACCTGATTAACTACATCCTCGGTGGCGGCAGCTTCTCCTCCTGGCTGGTCAAGGAAGTCCGGGTGAAACGCGGGCTCGCCTATACGGTCGACACCGAACTGGTGCCGCGCGACCACTCCGGCCTGTTCATCGGCGGGCTCGGAACCCGGCCGGAAAAGGCGGCGGAGAGCCTCGATATCGTTCGCTCGCAGTTGAAGCGCATGGCCGAAACCGGGCCGACCGAGACCGAGCTGGCCGAGGCCAAGGCCTACCTCACCGGTTCCTACGCGCTCCGCTTCGATACCTCCGGCAAGATCGCCACGCAGCTGATGGCCGTGCAGCTCGATGATCTCGGCATCGACTATTTCGATCAGCGCAATAAGCTGATCGAGGCGGTCACCCTCGATCAGGTCAAGGCGGCGGCGAAGGACATCCTGTCGCACGATCTGACCGTCGCCATCGTCGGACCGAAGGCGGGGAACTGAGGCGGGAGCAGTTCGCCGATCTCGCGGTTCTCCCCGCTCAACCGGGCTTCGGCCACGTCTCCCTGCAAGGGGCGCAGGTGCAATGGCCGGGTTTTTCGGCGCGTTTGCGCTCGTCGCTTCCGGCCGGCTTTGACCCGAAGGGGACGGTCATGATGCGCGCAACTTCTGCACGGTCGAAGCCATTGAAGCTGCTCGGCTCACGCAGCGTTGCGCAAGTCTTGCAATATGCAAATAGCTCTTTCTTCGCTTACCCACAGGGATGAAGCGTTTTGCAAGAGCGACCTGCGTCATTACTGGCCAGCTTTTTCTCCACCACTCTGACCTGATTTTGCTATGTCGTTGACATTACTTGGTTTCAAATCGTCTGGCGACGTTGCGTGCGGTGCCGGGTTCTCCCCTTTGGCCATGCAGGCCGAGCCTGGGGTATGGGGAACAGGATTATCGGCGTGCACATTCGTGCACACATCGCTCAGGTTGTCGGCAGCGACCGGGACGGAGACGAGTGGAGCGAGGGCAAACGCAAGGGCAGCCACAGTCGCCAATGCTAGGATGCGGGGCATGGCATAAATCCTTTTGGCAAGTCCAAATCGGAACTTGGGAACTCACGAGGAGAATTGCCTAAAAAGACGCACAGAACTATTTGCACAATTACTGATACGTATAAGCGCCCCTTTAGAGATCGCGGCTTACGCATCAATGGGCGCAGAAACAGGGCCACTGGGAGAAGATCAAGGCAGCAAACGTGCATATCCAGCGGACAGCGCGCTTTGTTTGTGTAGAGGAAGGCATAAACGATGAAGCCGAGATTGCGAACAACACGGCTAAGTTTGGGCCTGCCTAGGAGGAACTACAGGTCATCCGGCAGGGTGACGTTCCGCAAATCCTGTGCCCCATCCACAACGCGGACAACCTGAACGCCGCCGGGCGCTACCCGGTAAAGAGCAAGCCACCTTTCACAGACAAGGTGGCGAGCGCCTTCTCCAATCTCCGGGCGAGCTGGCCCCATCAGAGGGGTATCCGCCAACTGGGCAATACGATGCTCTATGCGGTCGGCGATCATGTCAGCCGTTGTAATTCCCGTCTTTGTAGCAATCCAAAGCCATATACTGGCCATGTCTTCCCGCGCCATGGCGGAATACGTAACAAGTCCCATGGCTTAGTCTTCTTCCATGAGGCGTTTCCGCCCTTCCGCCTTGATGGCCGCCATATCCAGCGGCTGGAAGTTTCCGCTGTCGATGCCTTCCCGCCAAGCCTGCTGCAACAGGCGCAGCCGCTCGCCGTCGGCCTGTTCCTGCTTCTCCATCAGGCGCAACGCTTCCCGGATGACCTCACTGGAAGAGGTGTACCGGCCAGTGGACACTTTCGTTTTGACGTAGCTGACCAACTCCTCGGGCAGCGACACATTCAAGTTGCTCATTCCGGTGGTCTCCTTTTGTTCCAGCATAAGAGCAATAACAGACTTTGGCAAGGTTTGTTATTGCTCCACGTTTGGCCCGCGCCGAAAGCGAGCCGAAGTGCGCACATGGGGCAATAAGGGGCACCGTATTTTTGCTGCAAAAGCCTTGATTTATTCAACGGCCGATGACCGCTCCTGGCGCATTGCTCTCGCTGGACGCCTTGGCGGGCAGAGTACGCGCAGGCCGCGCGGCTCTGCCCGCAGCGCCCGAAGGACGGAAGGGGTCCGAACGGCACCCCGGCGCAGACGACGTCCTGCCGCACTGCGCCATCGCCCCTCAATGCGCCATCAGCACCGGCACGGTCATGGTCCTGAGGATGTCGCGGGTGGCGCCGCCGATCAGCGCCTCACGCATCCAGGAATGGCCGTAGCCGCCCATCACCACGAGGTCGAAGCCGTTGTCGGCGGCGTAGTTGAGGATGGTGTCGGCAACCGAGATGGTACCGGCCGGCAGGCTTTTGACTGATACGTCCAGGCCGTGGCGCGCCAGCCAGGTGGCGAGATCGGCACCCGGTTCGCCGGGCTGGTCACCGGCCGCACCGACCATCAGCACGGTCACCTGCGAGGACGGCGACAGGAATTGCAGCGCCGCGCGCACCGCCCTGGCCGCCGGGCGGCTGCCGTCCCAGGCGATGAGGACCCGATCGGGCTTCAGCGGCGCCTTGCAGATATAGGGCACGATCAGCAGGGGTGCGACGCCGTCGAACAGCGCGGTCTCAACCAGCACGTCGCGCAACGGTTCGGGATTGTCGGGGTCGTCCTGGCCGATGACGACGAGGTCGCTCAAGCGCGAGGCCGCGACGAAGGACTGCGGGATGCCGCCGAGCAGCACTTCCGCGACGCGCGATTCGCGCGAGATGTCGGCGCGGCGGGCGTATTCCTCGAAGCGGGCGATCGCCTCCTCGGCCGACTTCATCGCCTCGTCGCGCGCCGCCTCGATCATTTCGACGGGAATGGGCGCGATGACGAAACCGGGCACGATCGGATCGACGGCAAGCGCCAGACCGGTCAGATGCGCGTTGCATTGGCGGGCCAGGTCGACGGCGACTTGGAGCGCTGGGCTCGGTTGGTGGGCGAGATCGATCAGGAGCAGGATGTCTTTGCTTTTCATGGGAAGCTCCTTGTCTGAAGGCCGGGAGGGTTCACCGGATGATCTGCTGCCTCGGGATCTAATGTGGTCGTTTGTCGCGGGTATTTCCACTCTCCAAGTCGGGTCGCGACCAGATCGATGCACCGGGCTAACCGTTTCCGGAGCGTCGGTTTTGCGCCGCCTGGAAAGCCTGCACTGAGCCACGCCGGCCGCCGTTGACGCCCGTCAAGCCGCGACGAATTTCGCCTGAAATCGCCACCTCTGGCGGCGTTTCGCCCGCCTTACAGGGTGCCGGGGAAGCGGCCGCCATCCAACAGGATGTTCTGGCCGACGATGAAGCCGGCGTGCACCGAGCAGAGGAAGGCGCAGGCACGGCCGAACTCGTCGGGCACGCCGATGCGGCCGGTCGGATTGCCGGCGGCGGCCTCGGCCTTCACCTGTTCGACCGGCTTGCCGGTGCGCGCGGCTTCGGCCGCCAGCGTGGTGTTGAGCCGGTCGGTGTCGAATTGGCCTGGCAACAGGTTGTTGATGGTGACGCCGTGGCGGGCGACCTGACGGGACAGGCCGGCGATGAAGCCGGTGAGCCCGGTGCGGGCGCCGTTCGACAGACCGAGGGCCGGGATCGGCGCCTTCACCGCACCCGAGGTGATGTTGACGATGCGGCCGAAGCGCCGCGCCGCCATGCCGTCGACGACGCCGCGGATCAGCATGATCGGCGCAATCATGTTGGCGCCGACCGCCTTCTCCCAGGCGGTCTCGTCCCAGTCGCGGAAGTCTCCGGGCGGCGGGCCGCCGGCATTGTTGACGAGGATGTCGGGATCCGGCATGGCGGCCAGGATCGCGGCGCGGCCGTCCTTGCTGGTCACGTCACCGGCCAGTGCCGTCACCTTGGCGCCAGTCATGCGGCGGATGTCGGATGCCGTGGCCTCCAGCTGCTCGGCGCCGCGCGCGGTGATGAGCAGTTCGACACCTTCCGCCGCCAGCGCCGCGGCGCAGGCGCGCCCGAGCCCCTTGGAGGCGGCGCAGACGATGGCCTTGCGGCCGACGAGACCCAGATCCATGGACAGGTTCCTTTCGCAGCCGGCCGCAATCGGCCGACCCAAACGAGTTCAAAACAACGTGCCCTGCCCTTCCGGCGGCCCGGGCTTCTTTCCCCCTGCGGCGCGCTTGCGGGCGGGACGCTCGGCCGGTTCCGGCGAAAGCGCGTCGGGCGCTGGCCCCGATCCCGCCACCGCAGCCAGCCGCCCGTCCTGGAATTCGATATCGAGGACCGCCCCCTCGGCCACCCCCGCCCGCCGGCGTACCGGCAGGCCGTCGGTATCGCGGACGAGGGCGAAGCCGCGAGCGAGCACATTCTGGTAGGAGAGCGTGCGCAACAGCTGCTCGGCGCTCGTCAGCCGCTGGCGGCGGCGGTCGGAGACGACGGCGATGGCGCGCAGCTGCCGCTCGCCGAGCCGGGCGAGCCGTTCGCGGAACGTCGCCAGGCCGCGCGTGAGTGCGGCGGGCGTCAGCCGGCCGGAGAGGCGGGCAAATCGCGTTGCATGGAGCCGCGTCGCCCGCCCGAGCGCCTGTCCCAGCCGGCTGGCGGCGAGGTCGAGCCGCTGGCGGCGCGACCCCAGCAGATCCGATGCGGCGGGAAGCGCCCGCATGGCGCTCCTCAAGCCCTGGCGCCGCTCCTCCATGCCGCGCCGGAGCGCCGCCGACAGCCGGACCCCGATCGTCTCGACCCGCGTCAACAGATCGGCCCTGACCGGCACCGCCATCTCCGCCGCCCCCGTCGGGGTCGGAGCGCGCAGATCCGCCACATAGTCGATCAGCGTCCAGTCAGTCTCGTGCCCGATCGCCGAGATCAGCGGGATCGAGCAGCGCGCGACGGCGCGCACCACGATCTCCTCGTTGAAGCTCCAGAGATCTTCGAGGCTGCCGCCGCCGCGGGCCACAATGAGCACATCCGGCCGCGCGATCGGACCGGCCGGATCGAGGGCGTCGAAGCCGTCGATCGCCGCGGCGACTTCCGCCGCCGAGGTCTCGCCCTGTACTCTGACCGGCCAGACGACAACGTGGCAGGGGAAGCGGTCGGCAAGCCGGTGCAGGATGTCGCGGATGACGGCGCCGGTCGGCGAAGTGACGACGCCGATGACCTTGGGGAGAAACGGGATCGGCCGCTTGCGCGCCGCATCGAACAGGCCCTCGGCACCGAGCCGCTTCTTGCGCTCGTCCAACAGCGCCATCAGCGCGCCGATGCCCGCCGGCTCCAGCGCCTCGATGACGATCTGGTATTTGGACGAATTGGGGTAGGTTGTCAGCCTGCCGGTGGCGATCACTTCCATGCCCTCTTCGGGGCGGAAGCGGAGCTTGGCAAAGGTGCCGCGCCAGACGACCGCGTCGATCTTGGCGGCATCGTCCTTCAAGGCGAAATAGGCGTGGCCGGAGGAATGCGGGCCGCGATAGCCGGAGATCTCGCCGCGGACGCGGACATGACTGAAGCCCTCCTCCACCGTGTGTTTGACGGCGAAGGACAGTTCGGAGACGGTGAATTCGGCGACGTTGGCGAGCCGCGGTTCGGTGTCTTGGCTGTTCAGGCGCGTGGCTCCATATTGATCAACTCCTCATGCGGCGCCGAATGAAGGAGCGCCGAGGCTGGCCCCCTCCCCCCGCGTGGGGGAGGGTGACCGAAGGTCGGGTGGGGGGCGAAGAGCACATTTTGACAACTGCCCCCCCTCCCTGTCCCTCCCCCACAAGGGGGGGACGTCGGGGCTACGAATACCCCATTGCTCATCGCTCTCAGACGATTCTCACCGCGCATATTGAGCGGATTCCGGCTACAAGACCAAGCCCCTTTCGCCGCTTTCCCCTGTCACCGCCGTTGCCGCGGCCGCGCGCAGTCGCCGATTCCGAGTTCCGATGATGCCCCGTTCCGACTTCCGCATGCAGCGCCTGTACATCGATGCCGACCTCGATCGAGACGGGCGCATCGAACCGAGCCGCGAGCAGGCGAACTATCTCCTCAACGTGCTGCGGCTCGAGGCCGGCGACGCCATCCTCGTCTTCAACGGCCGCGACGGCGAATGGCGGGCGGAGATCGCCGAGGTCGGGCGCAAGACCTGCACGCTTGTCCTGACCGACCGCATCCGCGACCAGACGCCGGCCGCCGATCTCGTCTATCTGTTCGCGCCGTTAAAAATGGCGCGACTCGACTACATGGTGCAGAAGGCGGTGGAGATGGGGGCCGGCACGATCCGTCCGGTGATCACCCGCCACACCCAGGTGACGCGGGTGAACCTGGAGCGCATGCAGGCCAATGTCATCGAGGCTTCGGAACAATGCGGCATCCTCGCCGTGCCCGCCGTCAAGCCGCCGATCGATCTCGTCCGGCTGTTGGAGACCTGGGAGGCGATCGAGCCCGGCCGGCGGCTGATCTTCTGCGACGAGGGCGAGGAGAGCGACAATCCGCTCGAAGCGCTGACGAAGCTCGGGCGCGGACCGCTCGCCGTGCTGATCGGGCCCGAAGGCGGCTTTGCCGAGGACGAACGGGCACTCCTCAGGGGCTATGCGTTCGTCACGCCGATCCCACTCGGTCCCCGCGTCTTGAGGGCCGATACCGCCGCCGTGGCGGCCTTGGCGGTCATTCAGGCGACGATCGGGGACTGGTGAGGCGCGGCTCCGATCGGCGCCCCCCCAGCCAGTCAACCCGGCACCGTCCCCTCCGGCAGCCGCATCGCATGCGCGGCGATCGCCCCGGAGGTGGTCAGCCAGACGTGCTTGCCGGCGACGATATGGCGCAGCGCCCGCGCCAGATGCTTGAAGCGGTGCGGCTCACCGACCAGATAGGCGTGCAGCGCGATCCCCATCACCAGCGGCCGTTCGGCGGATTCCTCGGCGAGCACGTCATAGGCATCGACGATCATGTCGGCGAATTCCTCGCCCTCACGCTTCCTGCCGACGATCTGCGGGATGTCGTTCAGTTCCTGCGGATAGGGCACCGCGAGGATGCGGCCCGACCGCGTCTTCATCCAGGTCGGCTGGTCGTCGTGGCACCAGTCGAGGCAATAGGTGAAGCCGGCCTCCTGCAGCAGATCCAGGGTCACGGCCGACTGCGAGATCCACGGGCCGAGCCAGCCCTTCGGGGGCTTGCCGGTATGGGCGGTGAGCGTGTCGCGCGATTCCACGATCAACGCCCGTTCGGACGCCTCGTCGAGCGTGCCCTGGCGCTCGGAATTCGACCGGCCATGGCCGACGATCTCGTCGCCACGCTCGACGAATGGCGCGATCGCTTCCGGAGCGCGGACGCACATGTCGGAATTGACGAGGAGCGACACCGGCAGTCCGAGTTCCTCGAACAGTTTGAGCAGCCGGAACACGCCGACGCGGTTGCCGTAGTCGCGCCAGGCGTAGTTGAGGACGTCCGGCTGCGGCCCGCCCGAGGCCAGTTCCGCCCCCAGCCCCTCGCCGAAGGAGAACCATTCGAGATTGAGGCCGACGTAGATCGCCAGCCGCCGCCGCCCAGGCCAGTCGTAGACGGGGCGCTGCGGAATGGCGGAATAGGCGTAGCGGCCGTGGTCCGGCATGGGGCTCAAGTCCTGTGCTTCAGCTGCGCGATCCGATGGCGGAGGTCATCGAAGACGGGGGCGAAGTCGCCGATCGGCGCGGTGGTGACCACGCGGCGCACCTCGGCCCTGAGTGCCTCGATCTTCTGGGCACGCGGCGACTTCGGCACCAGCGCCGGGTCCACGGCCAGTTGGTCGATCGACTCCAGCAACTCGCGCGCCTTGTCGATGAAGCTCTGCGCCACCAGCCGTTCGGCGAAGCTGACGCTCGTCGACGTGCGGTCGGCAGGACCGATCATGGCGGCGACGGTCGGCGACGGCAGCCCCAGACCCTCGATGACCAGGCCGAGGGCATAGCCGTCGACCAGGACGAGGAAGACCAGGCCGGCGAGCACGCTCGGGATGCGCAGCCCGGAGCGGGCCGCGCCGATCATGCGACGGCGCTCGACCAGCGTCGGCATTTCCGCGTCCACCGCCTCCAACAGCCGGACGAGACTAGCGAGTTCCAACGGCCGTGCCGCAGCGGCAAGGCCGAGGCGGGCGAGCAGCACGGTGGCAAGGAACGTGATGTAGGCATTCGCGGTCCAGATGTTGCCGATCGGCTCGAACATCGTCAGCACGACCGTGACCGCAAAGGCGGTCAGGCCGATCGCGGCCCAGGGCCGGCCAATACCGGCGAGCCAGGCGGTCGGAACCAGACAGGCGAACCACGACCAGCTGAAGCCGACGCTGCCGTTGCCGCCGGATCGGTTGTACAGCCTGATGGTGGCGCGGCCTGCCGGGCCGAAGTAGGCATCGAGATCGCCGGCGGCGATGATCGGAAAGCCCCCCGGCGTGCGGTGCAGTTTCAGCGCCCGGTCGCCGAAGCGCTCGACGGCGAAGATCAGCGGATGGGCGCCGCTCGGTTCGCCGAGCATCCTGACCAGCCGGCGGACGTCGCCCGACCAGCCGAAATGCGCGTCGATCCGCGCCATCACCGGCGCCAGTACGAGGGAATCCGCCGGATTGAGCCAGGGCCGAAGGCGGATGGTTTCGTCGAGTTCGATGGCGATCGTGCGCTCGAGCGCCAGGCGCCCGGCAAGGTCGAGTTCCTCGGCCGCCTCGAACAGATCGTTCCAGCGCGCCGGCTCGGCGACGTCGTCGCCTGCCGTCAGGCGGACGGCGAAATCGATGAGGAAACGCAGCGACAGATGCCGGACACGCGCCGCCTCCGCCGTCTCGGTCACCAGCGGCGGCGGCTGGCGAAACTCGGGCGGCGTCGGCATCGTCCGGTGCACCGGCGCGGCATCGCGGAATTCCGGCGGCGGATCATCCGGGACGACGTACGACGGGACGACGGGTGCGGGCTTCGGCTCGGCTTTCGCAGTCGGCAGGCGATCGACGACGACCGGCGGCGGTTCCGTGGCGGTCGGCAATTCGGCAGACGGCGCCGCTTCCGTCGATGCCGTCTTCGCCCAGGTCTGGCGCGGTCCCGACAGGCGATCGACGAGGCGCCCGAGCGGCGCGTCCGCCGTCTCCGGCCCGGGTCGAGCTTCGATCGCTGCCTCCGCTGCGGCAGCGGAGACGACAGGCTCGGCGCCCGCGGCTTCGCTCGGCATGGCGTCCATCGCGACCGCTTCGACGCGCATCTCGGCCACGGCAGCGCTGCCGGCGCTGGCTGCCGCGATGGCCTCGCGAACCGGATCCATGCGATGTACCGGTCCACGCCGCCGCACCCAGTCGAGCGCCCGGTCGCGGGCATTGACCAGCGCCTGAAAGGCGGCCGGGTCGTCGTCCGGCCGGGTGGTCTTCAGCGCCGCCGCATAGGCCCGCTTCACCGCGCGTTCGTCGGCGTCGAAGGGCAGGTTGAGCGGCGGAAAGTGGGTATTGTCCATTCGTTGCTGGGTTTCCTGCAGGCCGGATCAGTCGAAATCGCGGAAGACGTCGGTCTCCAGGCGGTCGAGCAGGGCGGAGAACTGTTCGCGTTGGCGTTCGGGGTGGGCGTTGCGCGGATCCTCGATGGCCTTGGAGAACGCGGTCAGCGCCTCCGCCACCCGCTCCCGCTTGTCGCCGAGCGTTTCAGCGTAGATGCGTTCGGCGCGAGCGATCAACAGCCGGTTCTCGGCCTGGTCGCGCGGGGCGACCTTCAGGCCCGACAAATCGGAGAAGCGGCGTGCGAGGTCGCCTTCGGCGAGGTCGGCGCGATTCTTGAAAATGCGGCGATGCCGCTCGCCGGTGGAGGTGACCTGCACCTCGACCTCGAGCGCACCGTTGACGTCGTAGGTGAAGCGCACGTCGATCGATTCGCGCCCCGCCTTCGACGGCGGGACGGCAATCGACAGCGTGCCGAGATGCACGTTGTTTTCCGGCTTCAAGTTCTCGCCCTGGTAGACCTCGACGTCGATCCGCTCCTGGCGGTCCGACACCGTGACGAACGTGTCGGAGCGCGAGATCGGCACCACCGAATTGCGCTCGATGATCGGCACGGTGACGAGTTCGCCCGACTTGCGGCCCTCACCGGAATTATAGGCCGAGATGCCGAGCGTGTAAGGGCAGACGTCGGTCATCACCACGTCTTCGAGCGCGGACGACCGCGTCTTCAGGCCGGCCTGCACGGCGGCTCCGAGCGCCACCAGATGATCGGGGTTCAGATGCGTCAGCGGCAGGCGGCCGAACAGCCGGGCGACCAATGCCCTGACCGCCGGCATGCGCGTGGCGCCGCCAACCATCACGACCTGGGCGATCTGCGCGGGATCGAGCCGGGCATCCGAAATGGCCCGTTCGAGCGGATGGCGCAGCCGCATCAGCAGCGGTTTGGCGACCGCCTCGAATTCGGCCCGTTCGATCGAGCCGTCGAGCGTCCGGTCCGGCAGCTCGAAGCCGTAGGTGACGGTCTGGCGGGAACTGAGCTCGATCTTCAGGGCTTCGGCGAAGCGCAGGAGGCGCGAGACGTCGACGGCGGCAAGCCGACCCCGTTCGATGGCGTGCCGCCGGCAAATCTCGTCGAGAAGGATATCGCGGAAATCGTCGCCGCCGAGGAAGTTGTCGCCGGCGGTGGCTCGCACTTCCATGACGTTGTCGTATTTGTCGAGGATCGACACGTCGAACGTGCCGCCGCCCAGGTCAAATACCAGGAACTGCGCCTCGTCGACGTCGCCGAGACCATAGGCGAGCGCCGCCGCCGTCGGCTCGTTGACCAGCCGCTCGACGTGCAAGCCGGCGAGCCGGGCGGCGTTCAGCGTCGCCTTGCGCTGCAGGTCGTTGAAATAGGCGGGGACCGAGACGATCGCCTCGTCGATCGGCTCGTCGAGATGGGCTTCGGCGTCGCGCTTCAATTGCGCCAGCACCAGCGAGGACAGTTCCTCGGCGCGATAGCCATGGCCATCGAGCCGGGTCACCTTTTCCGTGCCCATCCAGCGCTTGAACGCGGCGACCGTATGTTCGGGACGGGTGATCAACCGCTCCTGCGCGCTGCGGCCGACCGAGACCTCATGCGCCTGGATGTTGACGACCGAGGGCGTCAGGCTCTCGCCGAGCGCATTGGGGACGAGCATCGGCCCATCCGCCGTCCATGTGGCGACCAGCGAATTCGTCGTTCCGAGATCGATTCCGACGATTGCCATCGGCACAGTCCTTGATCGCTCCGCCCGTCCGATGGGCGCCGAATGAGAATGCCCCAACCGATGCGCCCCAAGCCCCTGGACCGCGGCCGGTCGGAGCCCGTTGTGGGCTTCCTGTACGCAGGGCAACGGAACCTGCCGTCAGGGTGTTGAAATCTGCTGCGCCGGTCAACACCTACACCGGTGCCGTAGGGCATGAAAAGCCCAACGGTGGGGGAGGAGATGTCGGGCGTAGCAACTGGCGGGCGAGCGTCGCCGGGCCGGGGTCGCGCCGCTCCCAAAAACGTGTTTGTCGATGTCGGCGCGCAACGCTATGGTGCGCCGCGTCCGACCGGAGCAGCCGTCGGCGGTCGCCCTGATCGCCAGTCAAGATTAGCGTCGGATCAAGGACTTGGCGCAACACCAAGTCCCGCGACCGCAGCGAGCGCGCGTTGGCGCGAGGAGCATCACTTTATGGCCCGCGACACTGTCGACGCCGTCCCGATCGAAAGCCGCGAGCAGCTGGTGCATTGGCTGGGGGCAGGTGCCAAGCCTGCCGCAGATTGGCGGATCGGCACGGAACACGAAAAGTTCGGCTTTTATCGGGACGACAAGTCGCCAGTCGGCTATTTCGGTGCGGCGGGCATCGAGGCGATCGTCCTGGGGCTCAAAACGCGGCTCGGGTGGGAACCCATCCTCGACCGCGACCATATCATCGGGCTGGTCGACCCGACCGGCGGCGGCGCCATCAGCCTGGAGCCGGGCGGGCAGTTCGAACTTTCCGGCGCGCCGCTCAGCAACCTGCACCAGACGAGCGCGGAATTCGAGACCCATCTCGCCGATACTGCGGCAGTCGCCGATCCGCTTGGCATCGGCTTCCTCGGCGCCGGCACCAGCCCGAAGTGGCGGCTCGCCGACACGCCGGTCATGCCGAAATCGCGCTACGACATCATGACCGCCTATATGCCGAAGGTGGGGACGCGCGGGCGCGACATGATGTTCCGCACCTCCACCGTCCAGGTCAATCTCGACTTTTCCTCGGAAGACGACATGGCACGCAAGCTGCGCGTGTCGCTCGCGCTGCAGCCGGTCGTCACCGCGCTGTTCGCCGCTTCGCCGTTCCTCGACGGCAAGCCTACCGGCTTGCTGTCCACCCGTGCCGAGATCTGGCGCGACACCGACGTCGACCGCACCGGCAACCTGCCGTTCGCCTTTGCATCGGGCTTCGGCTACGAGGCTTACGTCGACTGGGCGCTCGACGTGCCGATGTATTTCGTCAAGCGCGGCGACACCTACCACAATGTCGCCGGCGTGCCGTTCCGCGCCTTCATCGACGGCAAACTGAAGGATCGGCTGCCGGGCATTACGCCGGAGATCGGCGACTGGGCCAACCACCTGGGCTCGCTGTTTCCCGACGTACGGCTGAAGCGCTATCTCGAACAGCGCGGCGCCGACGCCGGCTCGCTCGGCCACATGCTGGCGTTGCCGGCGCTGTGGGTCGGGCTTCTCTACGATGCCGCCAGCCTCGACGCAGCCGAGGCGCTCGTCGCCGGCTGGGATGCCGCAACGCGCGACCGGCTGCGCGCCGAAGTGCCGCGCCTTGCCCTGAAGACGCCGATGGCGACGGGCAGCGTGCAGGACGTGGCGAGCGAGGCCGTCGCCATCGCCAAGGCCGGACTGCGGCGCCGGGCGATCTTCGACAATGGCCGCGACGAAAGCATCTACCTCGAACCGATAGAGGAGATCGCTGCGTCCGGCGTCACGGTTGCCGAGCGCATGCTCGCCGACTTCAACGGGGCCTGGGGCGGCGACATCGATCGCATCTTCGCCGCATATGCCCTGACCTGACGACTGGCCGGAAGTTCGCCTGAAGCCATGCACCGACCGCAAAAAAGCCCCGGATGCTGTCCGGGGCTTTTGCAGTCCGACGTGCGTAACGCTGGTTACGCGCGCGCGCCGAAGATCAGGCGGTCGAGGCTCCAGGCACCGGCCCCGGAGGCGGCGATGAACAGGGCGCCGCCGGCAATCGTCCAGTTCTTGACGAAGTGGATGCCCTGCAGCACGCCGACGAGACCCTCGACGTGGGCATAGGGCAGATGGAAATAGTAGCCGGCGATCACGGTGAAGACCGCGACGGCGATGGCGGCGATGCGGGTGAACAGGCCGAGGGCGATGGCCAGACCGCCACCGAGTTCGACGATCACCGACCCCCAGTAGGCGAACTCGGTCGGGATCGGCAGGTGGCCGGAAGCGATGTAGCCGACGGCTGCGTCATGCCCCATCAGCTTGCCGAAGCCGGACGTGATGAAGATGTAGGCGAAGATGATGCGGCCGGCGAGCTGCAGGGCGTTGACGGCCGGTGCGGGCAGGGTAAGCATGGCAGATGTCCTTCACGGATCTTGGGCGCCGGGGCTCGGGCACGCCGGCGGATGGACGGGATTCGCCCAGGGGCTCGACAGGACGTTCGGTCAGGGCGTCTATCCCCGAGATCCATCAGGCCGCGAGTTCGGGCATGAGCCGGGACAGCATGTGCCGCCCGGCTGGCTTCGCGGCAAAAATGGCGTTTTTCGCCCGGTGTTCAATCCACTTGAACATTGACGGACTGTTGTCGCCTATTGATCAATGAATTGTCATCCGGTGTTGGTTCCGGCGTTACCGCGGTGCCGGCTGGCTGATGGCGAGGCCGATGTCGGTGACAAGCATCACCTGTTCGTTGCCGACGCCGACGGTACGGATGTGGGTGCGCAGGATGACCGACAACTCCGGGGCGTAGAGACTGTCGACGATCGTATCGCGCTCGACCGTGCCCTGTTTCGAATGGATGACGTGGTGCACGGCGAGCACATCGAACGTGCAGCCGGCGACAGTGAACTTCTCCGGGCCGGTGACCGAATAGTCGTTTTGCATGATGCCGACATCGCCTTTGCGCGGGATCATGCGGGCCGTGAACGAGAAGGATGCGCCGGGCGCGAACCGATACTGCGCGACATCGGTGTCGTATTCGTAGCGGGTCTCGACGTCGCGCTCGGGGATACTGACCAAAAGCGGCAGGCCGTTCTTCATCATCACCGATTTCATCGTCATGGACTTCAGATGGTTGACGAGAACCACCTCGCTCGCCCCGGCGCGATCGACGTCGAGGGCGGACAAGCGGTCCTGGGACATCAGCGGATTGATGGTGTTGAGCGTGAACAGCGTCAGCCGGAGGGACTGCAGCGGTTGCTTCATTCGCGCGCAGTCGGCCGGGCCAGCCGCAGCGGCCGGAGCGGCGAGGAATGCTGCCATGAGCGCGACAACTCCGGCATGCACGGCGGGCAATTGGCGGTTGCGTTGGCGGCGTTCAGGCATCGGGCGGGCTCGTCTCGGTTGGCGAAGGCTTGGCCTATTGATGCCGGCCTTCGACGCCGATGGGAAGACGGGACGTTGCGTCGCATTGGCGCGGTGGGGCGCTTCACTTGGATTTGACCGCGGCCCGGCCGGCGCAGACAATGGTTGCGGACCCATTGGGGAGGGACGCGATGATCGATATGACGGCTTTCCTCGGCTCACCTGCCGGAAGCGACGCCATCGCCCGATTGGCGCGGCAGTTCGCGCTTCCCCCCGAGGCGGTCAAACGCGCCTTCGATGTCGCCATGCCGACCCTGGCCGCCACGGCGCAGCGGCAGATGAGCGATCCGCAGGCGCTGACCAACTGGATCGCGCTGATGACGCCGGTGCCGACGCGGCCCGCATCGGGCGCTGCGTCGGCCGATCCCGCCCGCGCGGGAGCCGAAGCGATCGGCCAATTGTTCGGTTCGAGCGAGGTGGCCGATGCCGTGGCAGGCCAAGTCGCGGCCACGACCGGGCTCGGACAGGCGGTGACGACGGCGATGATGCCCTGGGCGGCGGTGGCGCTCGCCGCCAGCCTGGCAGCGGCGGCCAATCCCGGCGGCGATCCGCACGATCTCGCCAAGGCGATCGCGCCGGTGACGTCGAAACTGTCCAATCCCATCGGGCCGAATACGCCGTTCGACAACACGTTCGGCGAATTCGTGCGCGGCTACAATCGTGGCAGGCCGCCACCGCAGCCAGAACCGCCTGCAAGCGAACTCGAACAGTTGCTCGGTACCATGGTCGAGGCCGGCAGGCAGGCGCACGCCACGCATATTCAGGCGGTCGAGGAAATCCTCGACCGCCTGATGGGACGCGCCAGGACTAACTAGTGGTCCGATTCCGACATTTGCATCCCACGTGCCGCGCGCTCATACGCAAATGTCGGAATCCCAGGACCACCAGCAATCCATTCAATCTAGTGGAGCTTTGAATTTGACATTTGAGACCGTGCAAGCCGCGGGTGGGACCCAAATGTCAAATTCGCTCCACTAGTCGCGGCGTTTGCCCCTCACCGTGCCGCGGGGGAGGCACAGGCGGTAGTTGGCTCGATCGCCTCGCCGACGGCGATGCGCGCCGCTGCCTCGATCTCGGCAAGCCGGTTCGCCTCGACACGCTCGCGCGCCTGCGCCTTGATGCCGGCCCGACGCTCGACCGCCATGATCCGGAGACGGGTGGTCGGGTCGGTGGACAGGTCGGAGGCGAGCGCCGCGCCGAGATCGCCGCGGGTCACGCCGATATCACTCAGCATGCGGTCGTCGAACGCCCACATCTTCAGAACGACGGTGCGGCCACGGTAGCCGTTGACGGCGGCTTTGATGGCGCGCGGGAGGTTGATGGCTGCCCCGACTGCCCACGTCGCGCCACGGGCCACGCCCGCGATGAGGCCGGAGCGGAGGAAGCCGAGTGTGGATGCAATGGCGGATAGCATGTCTCTCTCCTGTCGTCTGCCGAGGAGGGCCGAGGGGCCGCAGACCCGCCACCTGGACGATGCCAAACCGCCGCCACGGCGGCGCGGCGATGCCAAATCGCCGCCGCGACGGGCGCGGCGGTGTCGTTGGAGGGTTGCGGCGGGAACGAGAGTATAATGACGTAGGCTGATTGATTAATCTAACGAATGTTTCTAATCTCCGACTTCACGGAAACTGATGGATTGACCCATGAGCGGCATTCTCGATCTCGACCAGCTCAAGACCTTCGTCGCCATCGTCGAACAAGGCGGTTTCACGCGCGCCGCCGACGCCGTGCACAAGACGCAGTCGGCCGTGTCGATGCAGATGCGGCGCCTGGAAGAGCGCATCGGCAAGCCGATCTTCGTCCGCGACGGCCGCCAGTCGAAGCTCACCGAAGATGGCGAACGACTTCTCGACTACGCCCGCCGCATGGTGCGGTTGAACGACGAGGCGATCGCGGTGTTCGACGAGGCGCAACTGACCGGCCGGGTGCGCTTCGGCACGCCGGACGACTATGCCGACCGGTTCCTGCCCAACATCCTGGCCATGTTCTCGCGCTCCTATCCGCGCGCCGAAGTGACCGTCGTCTGCTCGCCAACCGATACGCTGATCAACCTGATGGAGGCGGGAGAGCTCGATCTCGCCATCATCACCCAGGCCAAGCAGCGACTGCCGAGCGAATTTGTGCGGCGCGAGCCGCTGTTGTGGGTCGGCTCGCAGCGCATCCCGGCGCATGAGATCGATCCGTTGCCGCTGGCGCTCGGCCAGCCGTCGTGCTGCTGGCGGCAGACGGCGCTCGAATCGCTGGAGGCCGTCGGCCGGCGCCACCGCATCCTGTATTCCAGCTGGAATTCGACCGCGGTCGCCGCCGCCGTGCTGGCGGGTCTGGCGGTCTCGGTGATGCCGGAATCGGCGCTTCGCCCGGGCATGCGGGTGCTGGGCGAGGCGGAGGGGTTCCCCCGGCTCGCTCCCTGCCAGATCGGGCTGGTGCGGTCGTTGCGCGAGACCTCGGCCGTCACCGAGGCGCTCGCCGGTCATATCGTCGCCGCGCTCGACAATCTGTCGCAGCACTATGCGTTTGCGGCGGAGTGATCAGCCGCGCTTCATCGCCAACGCCTTGTCGCGGATGGCCGACAGCGTCAGCGTCGGGGTGATGGCCTCGGGCGAGATCCGCACGTGGATCAGCGCCGGGCGGCCGGCGGCAAGCGCCTCGGCCAACGCCGGAGCGACCTCCCCATCCTTCGTCACCGTCAGCCCGAGCGCGCCATAGGCCCGGGCGAGCGCGGCGAAGTCCGGGTTGACCAGATCGGTGCCGGAAACACGGCCGGGGTATTCGCGCTCCTGGTGCATGCGGATGGTGCCGTAGATGCCGTTGTCGACCACGACGACGACGATGTTGGCGCCGAACTGCACCGCCGTGCCGAACTCCTGGCCGGTCATCTGGAAGCAGCCGTCGCCGGCAAAGGCGATCACCTGGCGCTCGGGGAATTCGAGCTTGGCGGCAACCGCTGCCGGTACGCCATAGCCCATCGAGCCGGAGGTCGGCGCGGCTTGGGTCCCATAGCGACGGAAGCGCCAGAAGCGGTGGATCCAGGTGGCGTAGTTGCCGGCGCCGTTGGTGAGAATGGCATCGTCAGCGAGCTGATCCTTCATCGCCTGGACCAGACTCGCCATCTGCACCTCGCCGGGCGTCTTCGGCGGAGTGTCGCTCCAGGCGTGGTAGTCGGCATGGGCCGAACGCGTCCACTCTGCCCAGGTGACCTCGGCATGCGGCGGCTGCAGGCTTTCGGCGGCCGCGGCGAAGGCGGCTGGGCTGGCATGGATGGCGAGCGCCGGGCGATAGACCTTGCCCAGCTCGTCGGCGCTCGGATGCACGTGCACCAGCATCTGGCGCGGAACGGGAATCTCCAACAGCGTGTAGCCCTGGCTCGGCACCTCGGACAGGCGCCCGCCGACGAGCAAGACGAGATCCGCTTCCTCGATGCGGCGCCTCAAGGCCGGATTGAGCCCGAGGCCGACATCGCCGGCGTAATGCGGGTCGAGATGGTCGAACAGCATCTGCCGGCGGAACGAGCAGGCGACGGGCAGGTCGAAGCGTTCGGCGAAGCGGGCGAACTGCCGGCAGGCCTTCTCCGTCCAGCGCGAGCCGCCGATGAGCGCCAGCGGCTGCTTCGCCGCCCACAACCGCTTCTGCAGATCCCACATCAGATTGAGGCCGGGATGGGTCTCGATCTGGTCCGAGGCTGCAGCGGCCACCGTCTCGGCCGTCTCGGTCAGCATGTCCTCGGGCAGCACCAGCACGACCGGGCCGGGCCGACCGGACGTCGCCTGGTAGAAGGCCCGCGATACCATCTCCGGCACGCGGTCGGCGCTATCGATCTCGGCCACCCATTTGGCGATCGAACCGAACACCTGGCCGTAGTCGAGTTCCTGGAACGCCTCGCGGTGGCGGAAGCCGCGCTCGATCTGGCCGACGAACAGGATCATCGGCGTCGAATCCTGCCGGGCGATGTGCAGGCCGGCGGCGGCATTGGTGGCGCCGGGGCCGCGCGTGACGAAGGCAATGCCGGGCGTGCCCGTCAGCTTGCCGGTCGCCTCGGCCATGATGGCGGCCCCCGATTCGTGCCGGGCGAGGACGACATCGATGGGACTGTCGGAAAGCGCATCCAAGACGGCGAGATAGCTCTCGCCAGGCACGCAGAACACGCGTTTGACAGCGTTCGCCTCCAGGCAATCGACAATCAAACGGCCACCGGTCTTCCTGTTCGACACTGTCATCTGACTGCTCGCTCCGGACGGATGCGTCCTTGCATGGGGATTCCCCCCAATAGCGCATATTGTTGGGCGACTGAACCGGTGCCGGCGTCTGGCTGGCCGGCAATTCGTCGGTGGCGCCATCGTCGGCTGCCGGGCAGACGGGCCGGCAGAGCCCCCTTTCATGCAGGCTGCACGCTCGCCACCTGGAAGGTGTTCAACACGCCGTCGTCATCGCGGATCGAGACATATTCACCGGGGAGAAACGCATGCGCGCCGAACCGATAGCCGGCTTCCGGATCGTCGCCGCCGGCAATATCGTAGACGAAAGCCCAGCTGCCGCCCGGCCGGTGCAGCAACAGCCCGGTCTCGTCGTTGCCGTCCCAGAAGCGGCGGACACGGCAGAGGTGGCGCGATTGCTTCCAGGCATCGGCATCGATATGCCCATTCGCATCGAGCGGCGCCTTGAACTCGTAGCCGCGCAGCGTCGAGCCGTCGGGGAACTCCTTGGTGCGGGCGAGCGTGAGGCGGATCTTCATCAGACCGAGGTTTTGCATGGGCTCGTTCTCGTTGTTGGCGCGGTGTTCGGCTCCGCGCATTGGGTTCGATGATTGATCAGGGCTGGTTGCCAGCATTGACCTTCGTCAAACGCCTCTGGCCAAATCGGCGGAACAGTGTTTTCTGGAGTTGGGGAGGTCGTTGCCGACCATGAGCGAAGACCAGAGCACCGTCATTGCTTTCCTGAGCGCTGCCGAAAGCTACGGCGAGACCGCCGCTGTCAGCCGCATCGACACGCATGCGGCCATCGTTTTCCTCGTCGGCGCACGTGCCTTCAAGATGAAGAAAGCCGTCAAATTCCCCTTTCTCGATTTCTCCACCCTGGCCCTGCGCGAGGCCGCCGTGAAGCGCGAAATCGCCATCAACCGGCGATACGCGCCGGAGATCTACCTCGGCGCATTGGCCGTGACGCGTCGCGCCGACGGTGTGTTGGCGCTTGGCGGCGGGCTTGGCTTCGCCGGCGATGGGCCGCCGGTCGAATGGCTCACCGTCATGAACCGGTTCGACGAGGCGGCGACGCTTGATCATCTCTGCAGCGAAGGCCCGCTCAGACCTGGCGTCGTCGCCGATCTAGCCGGCGCGATCGCGCGGATGCAGGCCCGCGCCGAGTGGCGGGAATTCGAACCGTGGATCGCCGACCTCGCGGATTACATCGAGCAGAACCATACGGCGTTTCTCGCCGATCCCGCCCTGTTTCCGCTCGAGGCCGCGCATCGGCTGAGACAGGTGGCACAGGCGTCGCATGCCCGCATCCGCGATCTCCTCGTCGAGCGCGGCCGGCTCGGCTGCATCCGTCTGCTGCATGGCGACCTGCATGCCGGCAACGTGGCGACGATCGACGGCAGGCCGGTCCCCTTCGATGCCATCGAATTCGACGACGCGATCGCCACCGGCGATCTCCTCTATGATTCCGGCTTCCTGATCATGGATCTGGTCGGGCGTGGCCAGACCGCGGCGGCCAATGTCCTCCTGTGGCGGCTGATCATCGAGACGGCGCGCGCCGCCGCCTTCGCCGCGCCGGAGATCGACCGCGCGAGCCTCCTCGAGACGGTGCTCAAGCGCGAGGCGGAGGGGCTCGCTGCCCTGCCCTTGTTCCTGATGATGCGCGCCGCCATCCGCGCCAAGGTGACGGCGGCGAAACTGCCGTATATCGAGCCCCACGCCGCCCGCCAGGGCCGCGCCGAGGCGCGCCACTATTTCCAGATGGCGGTCCGGGAATTGGAACCGCTGACGCCGCGGCTGATCGCCATCGGCGGGCTGTCCGGCGCCGGCAAGTCGACGCTTGCCGCCAACCTTGCCCCCCTCGTCGGCCGGGCGCCCGGCGCCCTGCACCTCAGGACCGACGTGCTCAGGAAGCTGTTGTTCGGCGTCGGCGAATTCGACCGGCTGGGGCCGGAGGCGTACGAGCCGGAGGTATCGCCCAAGATCTACCGACTGATGCGGGAGACGACACGGGCGGCGCTCGCCGCCGGCTGGCCGGTGATCGTCGATGCCGTGGCGTCGAAGCCACAGGAACGTACGGCGTTCGCCGATCTGGCGAAGGCAGACGAAATTCCGTTCACCGGTCTGTGGCTGGAGGCCGCGAGCGACACGCTCGAGGCCCGGGTAAGCAGCCGAGAGCGCGACGCGTCCGATGCCGATGCGCGCGTCATCGCCGTTCAGGCCGGCTACGATACCGGGCCGATGGACTGGAGCGTGATCGACGCCGGCGGAGCGCCGGAGGTGACGCTGGCGCAGGCGCGGGCGGTCATCGGCGTCTGAGCGCCGAGGACACCTGATCTTATGCGCGTCACCGCTTGGGCGACCAGAAGGCCGCCCTGGGATCGTGTGCCCCGGCGCCTCGCCCAAGCTCGGCGCGTTCGCGGCTCAAATCGCTCCACCGGAGCGATTTGCCGGCGGCAAGCCGCCGACGCCGCTCACCCCGCAACGTCGAGCACGTAGCGGTGGTTCTTCTGCTGCACCGGCCGGGCGTTGTTCTCGAACAGTTTGGCGAAGGCTTCGATCTGTTGCTTCGAGGCGGTGATCGGCTGCTTGAACACCGTCCATACCAGGCCTTCCGAACAGGGCGGCGTGGTCAGCGAGCCGAAATAGCGGAAATAGCCGCGCCCTTTGGGCAACAACGCGTTCGGATCGATCGGTGCCTTGCCGGTCGCCTCGCCTGCCGTGGCCGGCATGGCGGAGAACACCGTCTCCAGCGCCGGATTGGCCTTGCCGAGTGTGACGAACACGCCGATGACGGCGAGCCCGCCGGCCGCCGACTTGTTGACGAAATGCACTTCCAGTTCGAACGGCTTGCCCGACAGCAGATGCTCGCTCGGGTGATGGACGTGGAACTGCACGAGGTCGTATGTCGTGCCCTCGATCGTCACCGACGAGCCGGGTGCGGCGTTCACTTGGATCGTGTGGCCGTTGTTGAGAATCGCCGGCGGCTGCTTCTTGTAGTCGATCTTGACCGGCGTTCCGATCACCGCCTTGACCGCGCCCTTCAAGTCGAGCGGCGTCTGTTCCATGCCGATCTTGCAGGACTGGAAGTCGGCCGAAAGCTCGCCCCAGTGTTCCGGTCCCTCTTCGCCCTCATAGGTCCAATGCACGCCCGCCGCCAGCGCCGCGCCGGCACCGCTGCAACAGGCGCAGGCCGCAACGGCCCCGAGCGTGGCATGTTTCAAGAAAAGGCGTCTCGACGACTGCATAGGCGTTCTCCCAAACCCGCTTGCGTGGCGATTCCGGCCGCGATGATGGCCCGGCCAGATGACGATGGCCTGACCAACGTACCATATTTCCCGTATGGCAAGCGCTCCGGTTGAGATGTTTCGGAGCTACGTTTGCATTCGGTCTGGACGGATGCGAGACTCCTCGCTATCGGCATTGCCGTCCCACCCCAGGTTCCTCGCATGAACGACGTCAATTCCCGCCAGCACGACATCATCGCGCTCGCCCGCCAGGCCGGGCGGGTGGAAGTCGACGAGTTGGCGCGCCGCTTCAACGTGACGCCGCAGACCATCCGCAAGGACCTGAACGAGCTGTGCGACCGCAACATCCTCAACCGGACGCACGGCGGCGCCACCATCGGCTCAGGCATCGAGAACATCTCCTACGAGGCGCGACGGTTCGTGGCGGCGGAGGAAAAACGCCGCATCAGCCGGGCCGCGGCCGAGCTCATCCCCAACCGCTCGTCGCTGATCATCAACATCGGCACGACGACGGAGGAAGTGGCGGCAGCGCTCGCCGAGCACGAAGACCTGATGATCATCACCAACAACCTCAACGTGGCGATGCAGCTCTACCGGCACCCGACCTTCGAGGTCATTGTCGCCGGCGGCCAGGTACGGCGCGCCGATGGCGGCATCGTCGGGGCGCAGGCGGTCGACCTGATCGGCCAGTTCAAAGTCGATATCGCCGTCATCGGCGCCTCGGCCATCGACGAGGATGGCTCGATCCTCGATTTCGACCACCGCGAGGTCCGCGTGGCGCAGGCGATCATCGCCAACGCCCGCCACGTCATCCTGGTCGCCGATCGCACCAAACTCGGCCGCTCGGCGCCGGTCCGCATCGCCCACATGGGGCAGATCCAAACCTTCGTCACCGACCTGCTGCCGTCGGCCCGCCTCAGGTCGCTGCTGGCCGAGCAGCGGGTCAGGCTGATCGAGACGGATGGCAAGGAATAGGGCTCGCGCCGGCCACGCTGCGGGGCGGCCCTGGGGGCACCAAGTCCGCCGCCATTGTCATCCTGGCGCAAGCCAGGATCCACTAGCGCTTCCGCCTGCCACGACGGCGCAGCTCGATCGCGAAGCTGCCGCAGCGACTGCGGTTTAGGAACAGTGATTGGATCCCGGCTTTCGCCGGGATGACAACCGGTTGAGATCGCAACTGAAACAGGCACGATCGTGCTGCCGAGGACGGGACGGCCTAGCCCCCTCCCCACCGCTTCCCCCTCACATAAGTCGCAGCCACGGCCCGTTCGTCGCCGAGCATGGCCAGCGCGAACAGCCGGTCTTCCAGCGTCTCTGAGAGATCGTCGCGGGCGGCCATGACCGGCGTGGCGCGGGCGTCGAGCACGACGAGATCGGCGAACTTGCCGGGCGCCAGGCTGCCGATCTCGGTATCGAGCTTCAACAGCCGGGCGTTGCCCAGTGTCGAAAAATACAAGCCGCGCAAAGCCGTCAGCCGGCATCCCTTCATCTGCGCCACCTTGCGCGCCTCGCCGATGGTATGCAGCATCGAATAGCTGGTGCCGCCGCCGACGTCGGTGGCCAGTCCGATGCCGATCGGCCGATCCTTCCTGCCGATCAGGTCGAGATCGAACAGACCGGAGCCGAGAAACGTATTGGACGTCGGGCAATGCACCGCGGCCGAACCGGTCTCGGCGAGCCGGGCGCATTCGCGTTCGCTCAGGTGGATGGAATGGCCGAACAGGCTGGTCGGCCCGAGGAGGCCGAAACGGTCGTAGACGTCGGTGTAGTCCTTGGCGTTCGGGAACAGCTCGGCGACCTTGGCGATTTCCCCTGCCTGCTCGGACAGATGCGTCTGCATCAGGCAGTCGGGATGCGCCTTTAACAGCGCGCCGGAGACCGCGAGCTGCGCCTCGCTCGAGGTGATGGCAAAGCGCGGGGTGATGGCGTAGCGCGCCCTGCCCCGCCCGTGCCATTTGGAGATCAACTCTTCCGTGTCGCGCGCGCCGGTCTCGGCATCGTCGCAGACGTTGGCCGGTGCGTTGCGGTCCATCATCGTCTTGCCGGTGACGATCGCCAAGTCACGCGCCTCGGCCGCGGCGAACAGCGCGTCGGCCGCCACGCTGTGCACCGAGGAAAACACCAGCGCCGAGGTCGTGCCGTGGGCGATCAGCCGGTCGAGGAACACCGCGGCGGCCGTCTCGGCGTGGCGGCGCTCGGCGTAGCGGCCTTCTTCGGGAAAGGTGAAGCGATTGAGCCAGTCCAGGAGATCGTTACCCGGCGCCGCCAGCATGCGGTACTGCGGGAAATGGATGTGGGCGTCGATGAAGCCGGCGCTGATCAGCTTGTCGCCGTAGTCGGTCACGGCCAAGGCGCGGTGTTCGTCCGGCAATTCGCCGCGCGCGCCGGCCCAGACGATGCGGCCGTCGTCGCCGATGACGAGGGCGCCCCGCTCTTCGTAATCGTGGCTCTGCGGCTCGCCGGCAAGGGCCGGATCGGCGTGAAAGCTCAAGGTCCGACCGAAGAGAAGCTGGCTCATGCCTCGACCTTCGCCCCCAAATCGACGACGAACCGGATCATCGCCTCGACCGCCAGCCCGAGGTCGGTCGGCGAGGTGTATTCGGCCGGATTATGGCTGATGCCGTCGTGCGAGCGGACGAACAGCATGACGGCCGGGAAGGCCCGCGCCATGGCTTGCGCATCGTGGCCAGCCCCCGACGGCAGTCGGCGCGCACTCTCGCCGAGCGAGCCCACGGCGCTGGCCAGCCCATCCTGCAATTCGGCATTCATCGGGCAGGTCGGCGTGTCGAGGAAGCGCTCGATGCGGATTTTTACGCCGCGACGTTCGGCGAGCTGGTCCGCCTCGTGGCGGATGCGGTCGATCGCCGCAAGCCGGGGAGCGTCCGAACCGGCGCGGATGTCGAGAGTGGCCTCGACCTCGCCGGGCACGACGTTGACGGCGCCGGGCTTCACCGTCACCCGGCCGATGGTGGCGACGAGGCTGCCCGTCCCCTGACGGGCGATGCGCTCGATGATCACCGACAATTCGGCGAGCGCGGCGAAGGCATCGCGCCTCAACGGCATCGGATTGGTGCCGGCATGGCCCGCCTCGCCCTTGATGGTGAAGCGGAAGCGCGACTGGCCGGCGATCGAGGCGACGACGCCGAGCGCGTCGCCCTGGTGTTCCAACACCGGCCCCTGCTCGATGTGCAGTTCGAGGTAGCCGATGACCGAACCGGGCGGGATCGCCGCATCGCGGATCAAGGCGGGATCGCAGCCGAACGACCTCAGCGCGTCCTTGAGCTTGACGCCATGAACGTCCGCCAGTTCCAGCCATTCGCCGCGATAGCTGCCGGAACAGGCTGAGGACGACGACAGCGCGGTCGGGAAGCGCACGCCTTCCTCGTCGCCGAAGGCCAGTACCTCGATGCCGAAAGGCAGCGCCTCGCCGCGCGCCGTCAGTTCCTCGATCAGCGCCAGGCCGGCGACGACGCCGAGGCAGCCGTCGAAGCGGCCGGCATCGATGACGCTGTCGATATGAGAGCCGATCAACAGTTTCTTGTTCGCCTGCGGTCCCGGCTTGCCCGCGGCAAGGAATCCCCTGACCGTGCCGGTGGCGTCCTCGCTGACGTCGAGGCCGAGATCGCGCATCCAGCCGGCAACCGCGTCGGCGGCGCGACGGTGGGCGGGCGACAGATACAGCCTGGTGATGCGGCCGGGTTCGTCGGTGATGGCGGCGAGATCGTCGAGACGGGCGAGCACGCGCTCGCCCAAGGCTTGGGTGGACATCATGATTCGACACTCATGGCAATACTCTGGCCTCGATGCGGAAGCGGAAGATGCGGCCGACCTGCGCAAGCGCGGTGGCAACTTCGGTGCCGATGTCGTTGCCGATGCGGGTCTCGAAGGCGGTCAGGATCATATCCTTGGTAGCGCCTTTGACGGCAAAGATGAAGGGAATGCCGAAGCGCTGGTTGTAGGCGTCGTTA
>JARLIU010000169.1 GCA_031291595.1 Ancalomicrobiaceae bacterium
CCTCCACCGAGCCCAATGCCGAGGGCATACCCGGACGCTCCCACGCGGCGAAACCGCTCGTCGGCAAGTCCGACAGGCTGGGCGCCGGCCAGCACGGCGGCCTCGGCCGTCATGAGCAGTCGCCGTTCCTCATCGCCGACGGCGACGGCTTTTCTCCCGGCGACATGGTCGCCGCGCCGACGTCCATCGTCGACCTCGCGCCGACGATCCTCACCCATCTCGGCCTTACGCCCGACGGTATGGACGGGCGTCCGCTCCAGGCCGTCTCACCCTCGAGGATTTCGTGATGCTCCGCTCGTCCTCATCGCTCACGCGCCGACATCTGCTCGCCTCCGCGGCCGGTCTCGGCCTGGTATCGCTCGCCGGCCGTGTCGCCTCGGCGGCACCCGAACCGAAGGGCGGCGTGCTGCGCTACGCCACCCTCGGCCTCGACACCTCCGATCCCCACCGCCACACCGGCTCGATCGCCGTGCAGCAGGCTTACGTCGAGGCGCTGACCTCGATTGCCGCCGACGGTTCGGTCGAGCCGTTCCTGGCCGAAAGCTTCGACGTATCGCCGGACGGGCGCACCTACCGGTTCAAGCTGCGGCAGGGCGTGACCTTCCACAACGGCGATCCGCTCACCGCCGCCGATGTCGTTGCCAACATCGAACGCGTGAAGAGCAAGGTGAAGGGCGGCTGGCTCGCCTCGGCGATGAAACTCGTCGACGGCGCGAGCGCGGAAGGCTCCGGCATCGTGACGCTGACCCTTTCCAAACCCTACGCCCCGCTCCTCAACCTGTTCTCCGAGCTGTGGATCCTGTCGCCGAAGTCGGAGGGCTGGACCGAAACCATCAAGACGCCGATCGGCACCGGTCCCTTCACGTTCGGCACCTGGGTGCCCAAGGTGAAGCTCACCGCGCCGGCCTTCCGCAGCTATTGGCGCGCCGGCCAGCCGATCGTCGACGCGGTCGAGTTCGATCTCAGCGACGGCACCGACAAGTCGTTGGCGCTCAGGGCCGGCGACCTCCACATCGCCAACATCCAGCGCGACACGGTCGAGGCTCTCGTCGCCTCGGGCAAGGTCGACATCAAGACGCTCAAGGACACCGCCTGGTTCTCGATCGCCTTCAACAACCGCAAGCCGCGCCCGCCGTTCGACGATCCCCGCGTGCGCAGCGCCATCGCGCTCGCCGTGGACAAGGCGGCAGTCATGAAATTCGTCGGCGGCGACAAGGGCGTGGTCACCAACCAGCTGGTGGCGCCGGGCAACGTCTATTTCGACAAGGCGCTGCACGACGCCGATCCCTTCGCCAAGCCCGATCTGGCCAAGGCCAGGGCGCTGCTCGCTGACGCCGGCGTCAAGCCCGAGGACCACACGATCGAGTTCGTCTCCTGGGTCGAACCCTATCCGCAGATCGTCGTGCAGATGGTGAGAAAGCTCGGCTTCAAGGTGAACCACGTCGCGCTCGACGACATCGGCGCGCAGAAGCGCCTCGGCCAGTACGATTGGGATATGAACGCCATGTCGTCGGGCCCGCGCGCCGACGTATTCCTGCGCTGGGTGCGGCTGATGAGCGACGGCCCCAACCCGGTGTTGTGGGGCGGCATCCAGGACGCGGAGCTCGACCGGACGATCACCTCCGCGGTCGAGCAGCCCGATCTCGCCCGTCGCAAGGCCATCTATCTCGACGCCACCCGCCGGGTCGCCGAGAAGGTCTACTTCGTCGTCATCGGCCACGCGCCGGACCTGATCGCGGTCGCCAGGACCGTGCGCGGCTACGAGCCCGGCTTCACCTGGGCCTGCCATTGGGCGAGCGGCGGCGTCGCGCGCACCGCGCTGATCTCGGCATGAGCCCGAAGGCCGGGATCCGGCGGGCGGCCGGGAGCTTCGTGGCTCCCGGCACGCTCGTGGCGCTCGTCGCGGTGATCGTCATCCTCCTGGCTGCAGCCGGCGCACCGATCCTGAGCGACCAGTCGCCGCTCGACCAGGACCTGACGGCCATGAACGGCGGTCCCACGGCCGAGCACCTGCTCGGCACCGACAATCTTGGCCGCGACGTCCTCGTCCGTCTGCTGTGGGGCGCCCGCACGACGCTGGTCGTCGGTGCCCTCGGCACGGCGCTCGCCTTCGCGCTCGGTGCCGGCGTCGGCCTCATGGCGATCGTGGCCGGCCGGCTCACCGAGATGCTGTGGTTCGCGGTGATCGACCTCATCCGTGCGCTGCCGGCGACGCTGCTTGGGGTCTTGCTGATCGTCGCTCTCGGCAGCGGCACGGTTCCGGTCATCATCGCGCTCGGCCTCTCCTTCTCGCCACTCGTCGCGCTCGTCGTGCGCACGGCGCATGCGCGCGAAGTGGCGCGTGACTATGTGGCTGCGGCAGCCAGTTTCGGCGGCGGCCGCCTGCATGTGCTCGTGCACCACATCTTGCCGAATCTCATCGGCACGCTGGTGACGCAAGGAGCCATCGTGCTGCCGCGCTGCATCGTCACCGAATCGGTCCTGAGCTTCCTCGGTCTCGGCTCCTCGCCGGACGAACCGACCTGGGGACGGATGATCGCGGACGCCAGCCGTTTCATCGAACAGGCGCCGCACGCGATCCTGGCGCCGGTCATTGCCCTCATCGTGTTGACAACCGCGCTCTCGGTTCTCGGCGACCAGTTGCGGCGCCGGCTCGATCCAACCCGGGCCGCAGCGATGCCGGCGGATCTGGCGGAGGCTTCGCCGATCGCGACCGCCTGGACTGCGGAAGGGGCCGAGTCATGAGCCGCTGGCTGCCCGTCCTCTTCGCCCTCCTCGCCGGTCTGGCCCGCGCGGTCGGCATCGTCGTCGTCACCTGGTTTCTGTGCCGGGTCATGCCGGGTGACGTCGTCGACGTGCTCGGCCTCGAAGGCGGACTATCCGAGGCTCAGCAGGCCGATCTGCGGGTGAGCCTCGGCTACGACCGGCCGATCGTCGTGCAGTTCTTCGACTGGGCGCAGCACGCGCTCGCCGGCGATTTCGGTCGTTCGGTGCGCTTCGATCGTCCCGTCGCCGATATGCTCGCCAGCGCTGCGCCGGTGACCATCGAACTGGCGCTGGGCAGTTTCGTGGTCGGCGTCGCGCTCGCCCTCGGCCTCGCCATTGCGGCGACCAGCATGAAGTCTCGCCTCCTCGAAGCGGCCGTCGACGGCCTCAACATCTGGTCGATCGCGGTGCCGACCTTCTGCGCCGGCGTCCTCGGCATCATCGTGTTTTCGCTCTGGCTCGGCTGGCTGCCGGTGATCGGCAGCCTCATCCTGCCGATCATCATCATCGGTCTCGACAACGCCGGTCAGATCGTCAAGCTCGTCCGCGAGGATCTGGCCGAGGCCGTGATGCTGCCGCATGTGCGTACCGCCCGGGCCAAGGGGCTGTCGCCCTGGCGGATCGCCGTCGTCCATGTTCTGCCGGTCGCAGCTCCGATCGTGCTGGTTCTGTCCGGGCTGGTGCTCTCGGGCCTCGTCGCCGGCACCCTGACGATGGAGATCCTGTTCGGCCTGCCCGGCATCGGCAGCCTCATGCTCAATGCCGTGCACGGCCGCGATCTGCCGGTGGTGCTCGCGGCCGTGACCGTCGTCGCCGTCGCGCTGGTGGCGATCAACACGTTGGTCGACGCGCTGCATCGGTTGATCGATCCGAGGGTGAACCGATGAGTACGAGCACCGACCTTCCCGACATGCCGGTCCGTGCGGCCGTGAGCCGGCATGCGCCGCCGGGCGAGGACGCCGCAGGCAGCGATCCGTTCGCTTGTCCGATCCTCGAGGTGCGCGATCTCACCATCCGGGCGGGGACACGCGAACTCGTCCGCGACGTGACCTTCTCGATCGGCGCCGGCCGCACGCTGGCGCTGATCGGCCAGTCCGGTTCGGGCAAGTCGATGACGGCCGCTGCCATCATGGGGCTGTTGCCGCCGGGCGTCAGTCTGTCTGCGGGTGCCGGCATCCAGCTCGATGGCCGACGGCTGCCGATCCACGACGACCGGGCGATGCGGGCGTTTCGCGGATCGGCGCTGGCCATGGTGTTCCAGGACCCGATGAGCTGCCTCAACCCATTCATGACGGTCGGCGCCCAGATCGACGAGGCGCTGTGGCGGCGTGGCATGGCCGATGCGGCGCGCCGGCGGGAGCGCACGCTCGACCTCATGCAGGCGGTCGAGCTGCCGTCGCCGGAGGTCTTGCGCCGGCGTCTGCCGCACGAACTTTCGGGCGGACAACAGCAACGCATCATGCTTGCCATGGGGCTGGCCGCCGAGCCGCGCCTGCTGATCGCCGACGAGCCGACCAGCGCGCTCGACGCCAGCGTCCAAGCGGAAATTCTCACCCTGCTCGAACGCCTGCAGTCGAAATTCCGCATGGCGATCCTGTTCATCACCCATGACCTCGCCGCTGCGCGGCGCCTCGGCCACGAGATCATGGTGATGCGGCACGGCCGGGTGGTCGATTTCGGCGCGCCGGCGACGATCTTCTCCACCCCGCGGCACGAACACACGCGCGCGCTCATCTCGGTGCGCCGCATGCTCGAGCAGCCGCCGCCGCCGCGCGCCCGGGCGGGCGAGACGGTCGTCGATGTCCAGGGCATCAACTTCGACTATCCGCCGCGCCGTTTCCTCGACCGGCCGTTCCCGGCGCTCAGCGAGGTATCCTTCAGTCTGACGGCGGGCCGTTCGCTCGGCGTGATCGGCGAATCTGGGTCGGGCAAGAGCACACTGGCGGCGATCATCGCGGGGCTGAAGCGGCCTGTTGCCGGCGACGTCCGGCTGTTCGGAACCTCAATGGCAGGCCATGACTTCGCGATGCCGAGGGCGCTGCGTCGGCGGGTTCAGATCGTCTTCCAGAACCCGCACGGCGCGCTCAACCCGCGCCACACGATCGCGACCGCGATGCGCGAGCCGTTGGATCTGTTGCGGATCGGCACCCGCCGCGATCGGCTGGATCGCGTCGTCGAGACGCTGAACCGGGTCGGCCTCGATGCCGATTTCCTCGCCCGCTATCCGCATGCACTGTCCGGGGGGCAGCGCCAGCGGGTGGCGATCGGCCGCGCGCTGCTCAGCGAACCGGATCTGCTTGTCTGTGATGAGGTGGTCTCCGCGCTCGACGCCACTGTCGGCGCCGAGATCCTGCACCTGTTGCGCCGGCTGCAGATGGAGCGGGGCTTCGCCCTGGTGTTCGTCGGCCACGATCTCGAAGTGGTCCGCTGGATCGCCGACGAAATCGCCGTCATGGCCGACGGGCGGCTGGTCGAACAGGGTCCGGCCGACCGCATCCTCTCGGCGCCGGGGAGCGCGGCAGCCCGCAGTCTTGTCCAAGCCTGTCTGAAGCCGGTCCGCTGCTGACGCGGAAGCTGACGCTTCCCGTCGGCTGCTGCCGCGAAACCGAAGCATCCGGACTGGCGACTGAGGGAACCAGCGAGACGACTGCGCGTCGTCAGCCGCCCAGCATCGGGGACGCCATCTCATACGAGGGGCGTGTGCGGCGGTGCGCATCGAGCCAGGCGCGCATGGCCGCCTTATCTGGATCGATGATGGTGCAATAATCGCCGGCGAAGGCCTCCAGTGCCGGGATGGCGAGCACACCAACGCCGATCAGCACCGGAATGTCGCGGGTGAGCGCCGCCGCGATGGCGTCGCGCATGCCGCCGCCTTCCTCCTCAGCCTTGGCGAACTTGTTGAGAACGACGAGATCCGGACCCCCATTTCGGATCGCCTGCTCCACCAGCGCGGCGGCCTCGACGAGTGCGCTCGCATCCATGCGGCAGCCGCGCGCCTCATTGCCGCGGTCTTCCGATATGCGGATGATCCGTCCGGACGCCAAGTCGACGAGGTCCATGTCGCAGCGCCGCCGCCCCGGGCGCTGTTCGTCGCGCTGCATGACGCCGGCGAGCCGCAGCCCTCTGGTCCGCGCGAGCGACACGGCTTCGGCCAGCAAGGCATCGGCGGCGACCGGATCGCCGCGGCGGATGGCGCAAATGCTTGGATTCATGGCAAGCCCAGTGTCATCATATGGTTGCGTCGAAGCGGGCCGGATGTGCCTCCGGCCCGCCCCGTCTCGTTCATTCAGACCTTGTATTCGGTCGACTTGAAGCTCAAGCCCCTCGCCGCGGCCGGCGCCGAGGCGATCTTGCGGATATTGGCCCAGTTGTGTTTGTAGTCGGGAATGATCAACTCGTTGACCCCGGCATTGACCACATTGCCCTCGACGCCCTTGGGGAAGCCGAACAGCATGAAGGTCTGTTTGCGCCGGGCGGTCGGCGTCGGATAGGCCATCGCCTGGGTCGCACCGGCGTCATTGTAGACCTCGACCAGATCGCCGGCCGAAACCTCCAGGTCCTTCATGTCGTCCGGGTGCATTTCGATGATCGGATAGGGCATGCGGCCCATGACGAAGTCATTGTCCTGGTCCATGAAGGCGTTCTGCCAGACGATGTTGGTACGGCCGTTATTGATGAGATAGGCGTACTTCGCCTTCTGGTCGGCCTTGCCCGGCGCCGCCCAGCCCCGCCACGGCGCGGCGAGGAACTTGGCCTTGCCGTCCTTGGTGGAGAACTTGCCGTCGGCATAGAGCCGTTTGGTGCCGACGATCTTGCCGTCTTTGAAGGCGACCGCCGGCTCGTGGAAGCCGTTGTTGCCCATAGCCTTGAGGCGCTCGTAGCTGACGAACTGGCCGCCGTTGGCGTTCTTGGTATAGCCGTCGACGAAGGCGTCCTCCTCGGTCTTCCAGTCGAAGCCCTTGAACTGGTCGGCATAGCCGGGTTTGCCGGCGTCGCGGAAGACGCGCTCCAGGGCGTTGGCAAGCCTGGCCGCGATGAGGCAGTCAGGCATCGCCTGTCCCGGCGGGTCCATGTAGCGCTGGGTCAGCCGCATGCGACGCTCGCCATTCATCGAGGTGAGGTTCATCTCGCCGGAGATCGCCGCCGGCAGCCAGACGTGGCTCGCCTGGCCGATCTGGGTCGGGATGATGTCGGTGTCGACCGAGAACAGCCCGCCCTGGCGAATGGCGGTCATGATCGCCGCCACCATGGCGGCCCGGTCGCCCCACGGCACGGTGTTCATGGCGTCCTTCACCATGTCGGTGCGCTTCTTGTAGACCTGCTTGAAGCGCATGGCATTGAGCGTGGTCTTGTAGTGATCGCAGGCCCAGATGTGATGCACGCCGCCGCGGCCCTCGATGAGGAGCTTGTCGACATAGGCCGCCGGGCGTCCGACATGGGCATCCGAGGGGCGGACATAGCCCTCCTGATGGCCGCCGAGCCGCACCACGCCGCCGCCCGGTCGACCGATATTGCCGGTGGCGAGCGCGATGTTCACCAAGGCGCCATTGGTGCGGTAGTTGTCGTTGCCCCAGATCAGCCCCTTCTCGTAGCCGATCATGGTGCGCCGACGCTTGTTGCCGGCCTTCGGCGACGCGATCCATTCCGCCGCCTTGACGATGTCCGCCTCCTTCAGACCGGTGATCTTGGCGCAATCGGCCAGCGACGTGCGGTTGGCGGCGAGCGCGGCGGTGAAGTCGGTCAGTTCGTGGTCCTTTTCCGGCACGGCGGCACCGGGTCTGGCGATGAGTTGCGGCCCGCTGGCGGTGGCGACGACCGTGTGGTTCTGGATGAACTCCTTGTCGATCCAGCCCTTGTCGGCGATGTAGGTGAGGAGTCCGTTGAACAGCACCAGATCGGTGCCCGGCTCGAGCGCCAGATGCAGCACCCGGTCCGTGCCGGCTTCCGCCTCGCACGCCGCAACCGTCGGCGTACGGCGCGGATCGACGATGACGATGCGGCCCTGCTCGACCGGTTCGCCGGGGAATTCCGCCTTCTTCTTGTCGAGCGACGTGCCCCTGAGGTTCGGGATCCAGTGATTGAGGAAATAGTTGGTCTGCGCCTCCAGCGGGTTGGCGCCGACCACCATGATGGTGTCGGCGAGTTCGGCGTCCTCGTAGCAGTTGTTGAGTTCGCCCACGCCCATGTCGCGGGTGGCATGGACTTCCGAATTGTAGGCCGGGCGATTGTGGATGCGGACGTTCTTCACCTTCATCGCGCCGAAGTACAGCTTGCCGGTGCCCCAGGTGTTCTCGTAGCCGCCAGCCGAGCCGCCGTGGTCGAACATCGAGACGAACAGCCCGTCCTCGCCCTGCTCGTCGATGACGGCGGCGGTGACGCGGGCGACGAGGTCGAGCGCATCGTCCCAGCTGGTCGGCTGCATCTCGCCGTAACGCCAGACCATCGGATCGGTCAGCCGCTGCTGCTGGGTGTTGCGCGCCTGCGAGGTGTGGTTTTCCGCCATGCGGGCGCCGCGCACCGAGCCGAGGCCGGAATTGACCGCGCAGTCCACATCCGGCTTGATCACCAGATGCACGTCACGCCCGTCGCTCTTGACGATGTTGTACATCGACGGCGCATACCAGGCGACGGTTTCCGCGCCCTGCTGCTGCGCCAGATTGACGCCGAACTTGTTCTGCTTGGGGTCGGTGCCGCCCTGGCGGTTGATGTCCCAGGTATAGGCCTTGTAGCCGCAGCCGACGATGCAGTAGTGGCAGGTGACATTGTGCTCCACGGCATCGGCCGGGATGATCGGCAGCCGGTCAACTTGACGCTTGAAAGTCATGACGTTTCTCCCTTCAGAGCACGTTGGAAAGACGGCCGTAGATCAACTCGTCGACGCCCTCGGCATAGATGTCGCCCTTGGCGTCCACGCGCAGCACGAACTGGGCGAGGTTCTGGGTGGCGTGGCCCCAGATCTCCTGGCCGGCCTTTTCGACGTCGAAGCGGGAGTAGTGACCGGGACAGCTGAGCGTGCGGTCGCTCTGGTTGTAGGCGAGCGGATAGCCCTTGTGCGGGCACAGCACCGAGTAGGCGACCACGTCGCCGTCCGGCCCGACGCCGCCTTCGACCTTGACGCCGAGTTTCAGCAGGATTCCGGGGGAGTCATTGTCCGGATAGGCAACATTGACAGGGTCGTCGAGCTTCAGCTCCGTCAGATTGGCAAGCCGGCTGGACGGATAGGCAACCCGCGCCGTCGCGGTCGCCGCCTTCGCCGGTGTCGGCATGACCGTCGCTGCCGCCACGCCGGCGACGGAAAACCCGGCAGTTCGCAGGAATTGCCGTCGGCCCGCTTCCACGAGCCCATCGCATTTCTTCATGGGAGTCCCTCCAAGTCTTGTTGGTCTGGCGGGAAACCCATCGCAAGCCGTATGCCAGGAAAATGCGTACGTTAAATCACTGAATCAACAGCCGATGTTCCGTTGCGCGATGTCATGATGTTCGGGAATCCTGACGTCGCCTCCAGTCATGTTCGGCAGTCCGAACAACTGGCCGGCGCCCCCAGGTGTCGGCAAGACCGGGGCGAAGCCGCCGCCCTTGATGCGGAAAGCGCTCGGTTGCCCCTACTCGCCTGCGGCAGAAATGCCGTAGCGCCGCATCTTCTCCCACAAGGTGGTGCGGGAGACGTCGAGCAGGCGGGCGGCTGGCTGGATGGCGCCCTTGGTGCGATGCAGCGCCCTCAGGATGTGCCGGCGTTCCGCGTCGTCACGCGCCGCGTCGAGCGGCTGCAGGCCGTGGTCGCCGGTTTCCCCAGAACCCCCCGGCGGATAGCGTTCCGGAAACAGGTCGCCCGGCATGATCCAGGGGCCGAGCGACAGCGCGACGGCCCGCTCGATGCGGTTGCGCAACTCGCGCGCATTGCCCGGCCAGGGATGGCGGTGAATGGCGTCGACGGCCAATTGCGACAGGCCGGCCAACTCACTGCCTTGCAAGGCGGCAAATTCGGCGAAGAAGCGGTCGGCCAGCCAGGCGAGATCATCGGGGCGCTCGCGCAAGGGGGGCACGACGACGCCGACCACATGGATGCGATAGAGCAGGTCCTGCCGGAAGGTGCCGAGGCGAACCGCCTTGTCGAGATCGGCATTGGTCGCCGACACCAGCCGGGCGCGGAATGGAATTGCCTGCTCGCCGCCGACGCGGGTGAAGCTGCGGTCCTCGATCAGCCGGAGCAGCTTGGATTGCAGCCGCGGCGTCAGTTCGCCGATCTCGTCGAGGAACAGGGTGCCGCCCGCCGCCCGCTCCGCAAGCCCGAGGTGACGCGCGCTTGCCCCGGTGAAGGCGCCCCGCTCATGGCCGAACAGCTCGCTTTCCATCAGGTCCTGCGGGATGGCGGCACAGTTGACGGCGATGAACGGCCCGGACGCGTGGCCCGAGCGCCTGTGGAGAAACCGCGCCGAGACCTCCTTGCCGGCCCCGGTCTCGCCGGTGATCAGCACGTTGGAGGATACCCGAGCCAGCCGCACCAGCATCCGCTCGAGCCGCCCCATCGCCTCCGAGACGCCGAGCACAGCCGTCTCGCCGGAGCGGGCCGCGCCCATCAAAAGGTCGATGCGTTTCAGGAAATCGTCCATGTCGAACGGCTTGGTAAGATAGTCGCCAGCGCCGGCCCTGAGCAGCCGCACCGCCTGATCGATGTCGCCGAAGCCGGTCATGAACAGGAACGGCGGTGGCCCGTCTTGACCCACCACCTGCTGAAACACGGTCTCGCCGGAGGCATCCGGCAGTCGGATGTCGCAGACGACCACGTCCGGCCGCTTGCGCGACATCGCCCGGATCGCCTCGCCGGCGGTCTGCCACCACTCGACGTCGGCGCCTTGCAGCGACAATCCCTGCATGAGCGATTCGCCCATGATCGGATCGTCCTCGACGAGACCGATGGTGCGGTTCTCAAGCGACATCGGGGAGCGCTCCTATCTGACTGAGCGGAAGGGTGACCGTGACGGAGGCGCCTACGAGCGGGCTGCTGGCAACCGAGATTCTTCCGGAGAGGTCGGCGATCAGCCGGGCGGTCATCCACAGGCCGAGGCCGGACCCCGGACCGACATGCGGCACCGCTGCCGGCGCCGTCAGAATGCGGGCGGCATCGCTCGGCAGGCCCGGCCCGGAATCGTCCACCCTGAGGGTCAGCGCCCCCTTGGCCATTTCGATCGTCACCTCGACGGCGCCGCCGGCCGGCGCCGCCTGGCAGGCATTGAGCAAGAGATTGAGGGCGATCTGGCGCACATGCGACGCCGGCAGATCGACGCGCTCGTCGCAGCCGTTGCGCCACGACAGCGTCAGGCCATGCCGCCGCAATTCGGGTCCGGCCAGCACTCTGAGGTCATCGAGATCGCTGCCGTCGAGCAGGCGCCCATCCCGATCGGCGCGATAGGTCATCAGTGCGGAGCGGACGATGTCGCGAATGCCGCACAAGCCTCTGTCGATGAGGCTGAGCGCGTCGGAGCGAACGAATGGCCGGTCGCCGTGGCGCTTCAGCGTATCGAGCGCGTTGAACAGCCCGCCGAGCGGATTGTTGATCTCATGCGCCATGCCGGAGGCCAGGCGTCCGAGGCTCGCCAGCTTCTCCTCCTCGGCCAGCCGCCGGATCAGATCCTCGCGCTCGCGATAGGCGCAGGCAATGGTATTGAAGGCGAGGAACAGCCGGCGGAATTCGGGACCGGCCCGGCTGACCAGGGCTTCCGGGATCGTACCGACCGGGCCGGCCACGCCTTCCTCCAGATGGGCAGCGAGGATCTGCACCGGCCGCAACATCCGCCTCACCGTGATCCACGCGGCGATGACGACGAGAATGGTCAGCCCGACGTTGGTCCAGACGAGGGCGTCGAGCACGCGCTGGCGCTCCGCCAACAGCGGCGCGATATCGAGCCGGGCGTAGATCGCTCCGACCGGCAGACCGTTGTAGACGATGGCCCGGTGGGCGAAGGCGCGCGCTTCGCTGACGCGGATCCTGAGGTCATCCGTCGGCGAAGCTTGGTATTCGGAAGGCAGCGCGGCGCCGGACGGTACGCGACGCGGATCGGTCGCAGCGATCACTCGGCCATCCTGCGTTGTCACAATGGTTTCGGTGGCGATCAGATCGGGGCTGCCCTGCCGCGTGCGGTCGAGAACGTCGAAGACCTCCCAGACGTCCTCGCGCAACACGGCGTCGACCAGCGCGGTGGCCAATCCGTCGAGATGCACCCGTGCCAAGGTCTCCAGATGCCGGGTCTGGATCTCCTCCAAACGCGTGAGGACCTGCTCGGAGGTGAACAGCGAGACCGCGACCAGAAACGCCGCGACGACGACGGGCACCTTGAGGGCAAGTGGCGCGCGCGTTCTCATCCCGCCGCTCCCTTCACCTTGTGCATCAATGCGGCAATCGGATCGAACAGGCTCGGCTCCTCGATGCTGAAGCCGTCGAGCTGCAGCATGGCCAACACCGCCCGCCCATCTGCGTCGTCTCCCATTTCGGCAAGGGCTCGCCGCAGCCGCTCGGTCTCGGGCGCCTGGGCAAGCGCCACCGAACAGGCAACCGGCGGGAATCCGAGCCAATCGGAGGCTCGGACGATGCGGGTGGCGGCAACCAGTTCGGCCTCGGTTTCGCGCATCACCTCGTAGACATAGCCGTCGACGCTGCCCGACATGGCGAGCCCGGCGCCGACGGCGCGGATGACGTTGCGGTGGCCGTAGGTGAAGAAGCTCTGCCGGAAGAACCGTCCGGGATCCGTCCCCATATCGGCCAGTTCCGCCGCGGTCACCAGCCAGCCGGAGTTGGAATCCGGATCGGAAAAGGCGTGCGCGTCGCCGCGCAAGTCGGCGAGCCCCGAAGCGGTGCGATCGGCGGCGGCGATCAGATAGGACTGGTAGAGCGGCCGTCGCTTCCACACCGGCACCGCAACCAGCGCCAATTGCGAGCGATAGGCCGCAAAGGGGTAGCCACAGATCCAGGCCGCGTCCAATTGCCCGGTGACCAGAAGCGTGGTGATTTCCTGATACGTCCGTCGCGTCACCAGCCGCACCGGGCGCCCGGTCGCGCGCTCGAGATAGGCCTTCAAGCGTGCGAGCAGTTCGAGATCCGACGTGAGGAACACCGGCGTCAGCCCGAACCGCAACTCCGCAGCTGCCGCCCGCCCGGGATCGGGCAGCACCGTGGTACCTGCAGCTGCAAGGCCGGCACGCAGCACCGCGCGCCGACTGGGGAGCCGGAGCAACGCCATGTTTCCTCCAAGTCTCGCCCGGTTGGTTCAATGCCGCCGTTTTCGAGCTTAAGGCGAATGCTATGTCGGCTTGGGCTGGATTGGCAACCGCTTATCAGGATATTCGCGTATCGGCGCAACGGCGGGCATTGCTGCCTTGTGCCGGTGTCGGCAGCCAGTCCACCGACTGGCATGCGATCGCCAGCCGCTCGGCTATTTCGATCATCGTCGAAGTAGAGGTTGACATCCACGGTCATCAAATATACGTATATTTCCATGGATATCGAAATAGCCGCAAAGCAACTCGAAGCGCTGGGAAACCCGACCCGGCTGCAGCTGTATCGCGCGCTTGTGCGGGCCGGCGATGCGGGCATGCCGGTCGGGCGGCTGCAAGAACGGCTCGGGATCGCAGCCTCAACGCTGTCGCACCATCTGCACCGGCTGATCCTGACCGGTCTGGTCAGCCAGGAGCGGCAGGTGACAACGCTGATCTGCCGCGCCAACTATCCGGCGATGGACAACCTCGTCGGCTTTCTGGTCGATGAGTGCTGCGTCGACGCCGGCGACGTGCCGGAGACAAAAGGCGACGTCGCGTGACCCCGATCTCCGATGCGGCCAGCGCTCCCTCCAGTCCGCCCAACCGGCTGATCGTCATCTCGGCGCTCGGCATCACCCAGATCTTTGCCTGGGGCACGAGCTACTATCTGCCGGCAGTTCTCGCCCAGCCGATCGCGGCCGACACCGGTTGGCCATTGACCTCGGTCGTCGGCGGCCTGTCGCTCGGCCTGCTGGCGGCCGGCATCGTCTCGCCGCGTGTGGGACGGACGATCGCCAAGCGCGGCGGCCGCCCGGTTCTGGCGGCGAGCGCCGGCCTGATGGCGGCCGGCCTGATAGGACTGTCGTTGGCGCAGTCGCTCGCCAGCTTCCTTGTGGCCTGGGTGGTCATCGGGCTCGGCATGGGCGCCGGCCTCTATGATCCGGCCTTTGCCATGCTCGGTCGCCTGTATGGACAGGGCGGCCGCTCCGCCATCACCACGCTGACGCTGTTTGGCGGTTTCGCCAGCACGGTGTGCTGGCCGCTGTCCGCCTTGCTCGAAGCGCGATACGGCTGGCGGGGAACCTGTCTCATCTATGCCGGGCTGCAGCTCGGCATGGCGCTGCCGATCTATCTGTTCGTGCTGCCGCGCGAGCCGCGGGCTGCCGTGGATGTGCCGGCGTCAGCGCAGCCATCGGCGTACCAGCGCCTTGAGCCGGAGCCGCCGCGGTGGGAACTGTTTCTCCTCATCGCGACGACGATCACGCTCGCCTCGATCGTCTCGACCGTGATGTCGGTGCATCTGTTGACCGTGTTGAGAGCCAAGGGTCTGGCACTCGCGGCCGCCGTCAGCCTCGGCGCGCTGGTCGGTCCGTGTCAGGTTGTGGCGCGCATGATCGAAATGATGATCGCGCGGTTGCATCATCCCATCTGGACCAAAGTCGCCGCGACGTCGCTGGTGACGGCAGGTCTGGCGGCACTATGGGCGGGCGGACCGGTGTTTACCCTGGCGCTGGTCCTCTATGGCGCCGGGATCGGCCTCGAAAGCATCGCGCGCGGCACTCTGCCGCTGGCGATCTTCGGCCCGGCGCGCTACCCCGTCATCATGGGACGCATCGCCATGCCCAGTCTGATCGCTCAGGCTGCGGCCCCTTCCATCGGCGCGTCGCTGATCGAGGGCGTCGGGATCGACCGGGCCCTGGCGGCAATCGTCGCCGCGGCAGCGCTGA
>JARLIU010000170.1 GCA_031291595.1 Ancalomicrobiaceae bacterium
GCGGTTCGCCAACGGCCAAGCCGTGCACTATCCGATCAACCGCGTCTGACCGCAGCCAGCCGTACAAGGCTTACTTCGCCAGGACGGCGATGCGGCCTGCGCCGGCCGGCCGCATCAGCCGCGCGCCGCATCGCGCCAGCGGCACAGCAGCAGCAGAACCGCCACCATGACAACAGGCACCGCGACAAAGCCGCTCCCCGCCCCCGCCAGACCCGATGCCGAGGCCCAGCCGATCGAGACGAACGTCTCGGTCAGCGTCGCCATCCGCGACGAGCGCTGCCGCAGGCGGAACTGGCTGCGGCGCGCCACCGAGCGGAACGCATACTGCACGTAGGTGTTGCTGGCCGCCGCGGCGATGGCGAAACCCGCCCCGAGCAGCGCCAGCACCGGATCGCCCCAGGCGATGCCGAGCAGGAACGGCGAGATCACCGCCCCGACCGCGATCAGCACCGCCTCGACCTTCGAGCGCAACGCCCGTCCGGCAGCAATGGGGGCCGCCGCGATCAGATCGGGGGCGTCTTCCGCCGAAATCGCCAGCCAGGCCAATCCGCCGGCCAACTGCCCGGCGGCCATCACGATGACCGGAACGAGCATCGTCAGATGGCCGGCCGCGTCGCCGAAGTTGCGCCACAGCATCAGCGCCGGCGGGATGAGATAGAGGATCTGCATCAGGCTTTGCGAGATCAGCCAGGGATCGCGCAGGATCAGGCGCAGTTCCTTGGCGCGCAGCACCACGGCGGCGGAATTCCGGCGTGCGAAGCGGAAGCTGCGGCGGGCCGGCGCAATGGTCGAGGCAACGCCGGCGGCCGCTGCCACCCAGGTGGCGAAATGGCGCGAGGCGATGGCGACGGTCAGCGCGAAGGCGGCGCCCGAGAGGGCGAGGAGGACGACGAGCGCGGCGAGGTTGCCCGACGCCGCCCGTGCCGGCAGCCAGACGAGGCTGGACGGACCGGGCAGGGCGGCGAGAAAGGCCTGATCGTGCAGGAATCCGAACCGCGAGAACGTGCCCGACCGGAGGATCACCGGCACCTGCGTGCCGATCACCGTAACTGCGCCGATGACGGCCCCGACGACCTGTGCGGTGAGACGCGTCCGCTTCGGCCCGATGAGCCGGAACAGGCCGATGGTGATGCCGAGCGCGATCGACTGCGCCAGCGCCGCCAGCGCGATCAGCACGCCGTAGATTGCCAGCCAGTGCCAATCGTTGACGAGCGCCAGCATGTTGACGAACGGCAGCAGCAGGAAGCCGACGAGCGACAGCGTCGTCAGCGTGACCGCCAGCATGCGTATGGTGAAGAGCCGCGGCGCGGAGGCCGGCGACGACAGGATGAGATCAAGGTCGCCACGCACGTAGAATGCCCGCGTCACCGCGTCCATCGCCTGGGCGATCATCATGGCAAGGATCGACAGCATGGCGAAGCTCTCGATCAGCCGCAGGGCTGCCGCGGGCCCCGGCCGTGCCATCTCGGCCGCCGGCGGCACGACATGTGCCAGCGCCAGACCGGCGATGTGCAGCACGATGGCAAACGCCAGGGCTGACAGAATGGCGCGCCAGGCCTTGCCCGGCCGGATCCAGTCGCGCAGCGCCAAGCGGATTTCGTGCCGGGCGAACCAGAGGAGCGAGCCGGGCAGCGTCGATCCGGGTACGCGGCAGCGGCGCCAGGTGCCGGGCGCCCGGGCCGGCGCCGGGTCCGACGTTGCGACGAAGTCCGCTGGCAGCGACTGGGTCGGATCGGCCGTCATGTCGGCGCACCGTCCGGGACCAGGGCGTCATCCCGTTCGACCAGATCGAGGAAGACGTCTTCCAGGCTCGATCCCCGCTGTCCGGCCTGGGCGCGCAGTTCGTCGAGCGTTCCCTCGGCGATGAGGCGGCCGCGGGCGATGACGCCGATGCGTTCCGCCATGCGCTCGGCGACTTCCAGGATATGGGTCGTCAGAATGATGGTGGCGCCGGCCCGGACCCGTTCGACCAGCACGCCCTTGACGATCCGCGCCGCTCCGGCGTCGAGCCCGGTCAGCGGCTCGTCGAGAATGATCAGCTTGGGGTCGTGCACCAGCGCGCCGGCGAGCGCCACCTTCTGGCGCATCCCCTTGGAAAACCCTTCGCAGCGTTCGGACGCATGCGGCGTCAGGCCGAGTGCGTCGACGAGCGCCTCGGCGCGGGCCTCCGCTTCGTCGGCGGCTATTCCCCACAGGCCGGCGACGAATTCCAGATATTCGAGCGGGGTCAGCTTGTCGTAGATCAGCGGCTCGTCCGAAACCCAGGCGGTCATCGCCTTGGCCGCGGTCGGGGAAGCGAGCGCGTCGATGCCGAAGATCGAGATCGCGCCGGCGTCGGGGCGCAAGAGGCCGGCCACCATGCGCAACGTCGTCGTCTTGCCGGCGCCGTTCGGGCCGAGGAGGGCATAGAATTCGCCCGCCCTGACCGTCAGATCGAGATGATCGACAGCTGGGCGGCCGAAGGCTTTCGAAAGGCCTCGGGCCTCAAGCGCGGCGACTGTCATGGGCTCGGCTCCGATGCGCGGATCTTCCGGCAAAGCTTAGCACCCGGATGTGTTCGGGGCGGTCAGCAGGCGCCGGGATTCGGCGAATGAGGTGTAGCGTCGGTAAATCGTCCCGGCCCGA
>JARLIU010000020.1 GCA_031291595.1 Ancalomicrobiaceae bacterium
GCCGTCAATGCCGGCCATTATTCCATCGTCGCCGCCGGGCTGACGTCGAACAACTACAGCATCACCTACCAGCCAGGCACGCTGACCATCAATCAGGCATCGCTGACGCTGACGATCACGCCGAATGCGGCGACCAAGACCTATGGCGACGCGCTCGCCTTCGCCGGCACCGAGTTCACCGCGTCCGGCCTCGTCAGCGGCGACAGCGTCACCTCGGTCACGCTGGCGAGCAACGGCACGGTGGCGACCGCCGGTGTCGGCAGCTACGATATTGCCGCGTCGAACGCCGTCGGCACCGGCCTCGGCAACTACACGATCTCCTATGCGACCCTCGTCGGCGGCCTGACGGTCACTCCGCGCTCGCTGACCATCACCGCCAACGCGGTGTCGAAGACCTACGGCGCTGCCGATCCGGGGCTGACCTATGCGGTCTCGGGCCTCGTCAACTCCGACCCGGCCGCGACCGTCACCGGATCGCTGACGCGGGCCGCCGGCGAGGATGTCGGCGCCTATGCCATCGGCCGGGGTTCGCTCGCCGCCGGCGCCAACTACGCGATCGTCTATAGCGGCGCCAACCTCACCATCAACCCGGCCACGCTGACCATCACCGCCAACGCGGTGTCGAAGACCTACGGCGCTGCCGATCCGGGCCTGACCTATGCGGTCTCCGGCCTCGTCAACTCCGACCCGGCCGCGACCGTCACCGGATCGCTGACCCGGGCCGCCGGCGAGGATGTCGGCGCCTACGCCATCGGCCAGGGTTCGCTCGCCGCCGGCGCCAACTACGCCATCGTCTATGCCGGCGCCAACCTCACCATCAACCCGGCCACGCTGACCATCACCGCCAACGATGCCAGCGCGCTCTATGGCAGCCCGATGCCGCTGCTGACCGCCAGCTATTCCGGCTTCGTCAACGGCGAGACCGAGGCGAGCCTGACGCAGGCGCCGACCGTCGTCTCGTCGGTGTCGACGACGGCGGGCGTCGGCACCTACATCGGCGCGCTGACCGCCTCCGGCGCGATCGACAAGAACTACCTGATCACCTATGTGGCGGGCACGTTGACCATCGATCCGACTGCGGCGACCAGCGCGGCCGGCTCCGGCCAATCGAACTACTTTGCCGATGCGCAAGGCCGGGTAACGCCGAACCTCGCCCCGACGCTGAGCTACAGCTTCCAGCAGGCGAGCCTGACCACGACGACGGCTCCCGCGCCGACGCCGACGGTCAACACGACCGGCGACATTCCGACCTTCGCGGTCTCTCCGGATGCCGCGCCGCCCTCGACCCAGACGACCACCACAACGACAACGGTCGACGCGACGATCTCCTTCGCGCCGGGCACTTTCGCCGTGCTGCCCTCGTCCGGGACGCCGACCGGCGATGCAAACGACCAGACAGCGGCGAACGGCCCCCAGGACTCCGTATGCCCCGCAGGCGTCGCGGCTACAGCGCTTGCCAGCGTCCCCTATTCCTGCAATGGTCCGGCGAGCAGTAGGTAGGGGCATGGCGGCTATCACGATTTCGATGACCGTCCGGGCGGCGCTTCTCACGGGCGTAGTGTGGCTCGTCGGTGCGACTGGGCAGGTGTTGGCGCAGTCGGCGCCAGAGCGGCATCTTGTGCCGATACCGACGCCGACGGGCCCGGCGCTGCGGCTCGACCAGACGAGCTATGCCTCGAATGATCTGCGCCCCTATGGCGTCAATCTCGCCGGCGTGGCGCTGATCGGCGAAACCGCAGCGGTAGCCGTGCACCCCTCCCCCGGGGTCGGCATCGGCGATGCACCGCTTCCGATGTGGGATCCGACCGATCACGACGGGTTGCGTGCCGCGCTCGCCGCAGCGCTCGCCGGCTATGTCGGCGAACCGCTGTCGCCGCATGTCGTCGCTGCCTTGCAGGCGGCCGTCGCCGGCGTCTATCGCGCTCGCGGTCTGCCGTTCCTGTCGGTCACGGTGCCGCCGCAGGAGATCACCACCGGCGTGGTGCAATTGCGCGTCATTCTGTTCCGCGCCGGCAAGATCGGCGTCGCCGTGACCGGCGATGCGGCGACGGGCGAAGCAGACAAGTCCCATGTACTGTCGGGCGTGCGGCAGAAGGTCGGCGACAATATCGACGCCCGCCAGCTGAGCGAAGATATCGACTGGCTGAATCGCACCCCCTACCGGCACGTCACCGGGACTTTTTCGCCGGGCGAAGCCACGGCGCTGTCCGATCTGACGCTCGAACTCAACGCGTTGAAGCCGTGGTCGGTGCAGGCCGGCTGGTCGAACAGCGGCTCGGCCGACACCGGCTACGACCGCTATTCGATCGGCGCCGGCGTGTTCCTGCCCTGGCTCAACGGTGCAACCGCCTCCTATCTGGTCACCGGCGGCACCGACTTCTGGCGCGACCCGCAGACGTTCTGGCTGAAGACCGGCAACTATCCGCAATACCTGAGCGAATCGGCCCGCGTCGTCATTCCCACCTTTGCCCGCCAGCAACTGGAGTTCACTCCGGACCTCGTCGTGCAGCGTCAGGTGCTCGACGCCTTTACCGCAGTCGAATCGAGTGTCGTCGAACTGCCGATCATGTATCGCTCCGCAGTCTCCAACCTGCTGCCGGGCACCTATTGGGGCGACATCTATGGCGGCGTCGAACTGAAGTACCTGGAGCGGCGCATCTATTTCATCGGTCTGCCGTTCGGTCGCGGCAATGCCGCCTTGATGCAATTCGCGCTGGGCTGGACGAACACGATTCTCGACGCTTACGGCCAGACCGCGATCGACGTGAAGCTGGAGACTGCGCCGGGCGATACGCTGGCCGATTCCGGCAACGCCGCGTGGTCGGTCTACTCCAATGGTCGGGTGACGCGGACCGACTATACCTACGGCGTGCTCAACCTGACCCGCCGCACCGATCTGCCGAAGCAGTTTGCCTGGGTCAGCGGACTGACGGCCGTCGTTTCCGACACTGCCCTGCCCGATACCGAGCGGCTGGCGCTCGGCGGTTCGGCCGGCTCGCGCGCCTACGGCTTTTCGGACGTGTCGGTCGACCGCGGCGCCATCTGGCGCAATGAACTGCGGCTGCCGCCCATAGCCTCGGTGCGCGGGCCGCAATCGCTGCCGCTCGATCTGGCACTGGCGCCTTATCTGTTTACCGACGTCGCCTGGGGACAGGACATATCGACCCGCAAGATCGATTGGCTGGTGTCGCTGGGCGCCGGCCTCGACGTCGCGCTGAGCGACCATCTGAGCGGCGGCATCACCGTAGGCCGCGCCATGACCGCGACCGCCGCGACGCCGATCGGCTCGTGGACCGCGCTCGCCAGCCTCAACGTCAAATTCTGACACGGCACGCCAACGCCGACACTCACGACCAACCGGAAGGAATGGCCCTATGAAGTTCCCGCTGCCCGCCTCGCCCCGTTCGTGCCTCGCGCTCGCGGCGACGATCCTGCTGACCTCGGCGACGATAGCGGCCGCCGCCGGCCCGACGCCGGCTCCGGACGCCACTCCGCAGGCAACATCGGCGATCTATCGCGATTGGCAGTTGCATTGCGTCACCGGCAATCCGGCCGACAAGACCGCAGCGCCGAAGACGTGCGAGGTTGCCGGCGTGGCGCTGGCCGGCGACGGCAAGGGGGTTGCCGCCCGCGTCGTGCTCGGACGGCCGGTCGCCGACAAGCCGGTGCAACTGGTGATCCAGCTCGCCCCAGGCGTCTGGCTGCCGACGGGAGCGACCTTCACCGTGCCGGGCGTCGCGCCGATCAAGGCCGAATTCAAACAGTGCGTGCAGGTCTGCTTTGCCCAGGCCGAAGTGGATGCCGCCACCGTGACGGCGATGAAATCAGCCGACCGGCCGGCCACCATCAGCTTCCAGGATGCCAACCGGCAGGCGGTGTCGCTGCCCGTCTCGCTCAACGGCTTCGCCGCGGCGGAAGACGCCAGCAAGCAGTAGCACGCGGCCAGGCCGCCTGCCGTTGCGGGCGTGACAGGCGGCATGGCGAACGTGCGGGCGACGGCCGGAGGCAAGACCCGGGCGCGACGACATGGCCGAAAGCATCGCGTCCGTGCGTCTCAATGCGAGCGGCGATTCACCTCGCGCGTCTTGGGCAGTCCCCACGAGCGTGGATCGTCGGTCGGCGTGCATTGCCCGGACTAGGCGATGCGGACGCTCGCATCGGCGCGCGAGGGGGTTGGGCGAGGGCTGGGCGCATCAGTCTCGGCTGACGCCGGCAACTCAGAGTCGGCAGCTGTCCGGGACGAACCCTGCGGCGGCTGCGGACATTGACACCAAGGTGAAGGCACGCATGGTCGCCACTCCACCGGCCTCTATTGCCCGTTTTGCTAATATTCAACAAACTTGACACTAACTGGTTGTCGCCGGCACTGCGATGGACCGGCAGATTCCGCGACTGTCGACAGGCCGAAATTTACCTTACTGATCAGTGTGTTTGACAGTCTAGGAATGTTCGCGGCCAATAGCGCCGAGGCGAACCCCCTGTTTGCCGACGACGGTCGTCGTGTTGCGTCTGCGAGCCATCGAATGTAGGATTATTGCTCCAACAAGTTGGACTAGATTAGAAATAGCAAATAGAAAAAGAATCGACAGACCGATGCCTGATATCCCCACACCCCAAGTGCCGCGGAATCACAGGGTTGTCGGCATATACGACATTTATGTCATTTATACTGTACTTGTTTATGTAATGGGCACGATAGTGCGCTTTGGTCTCAACAAAGATTTGCTGTTGGCGACAGCTCAGACGGTTTTGTTTGATTCTTGGTTCCTTCTCATTCTGTTTTTTTTGACTTTTCTCATCAAGAAATCAGACATCACGGTATCCCTGGTAACGACTATCGTTATTATTCTTGGGTCGACGATTCTCGGATCGCTCTATAGCATCGCGGTCATCAAACCTCTGATGCTGCCGGTTCTTTCACACATTCTCCCAAGCTCGACGATCCCGTTGTATCCTCCCGCTTCAGTTGCACTTTATTATACGATGATCGCCGTGATCTGGACGCTGACATTGGTCTGGATGATGAACATCCAGAAGTCGGCGCGCAACGAAATCGCGGCAATCAATGCTCGGAACGAGTCCGAAAAGCGCGCGATACTCGTCGAATTGCGCCGCCTGCGTGAGCAACTCGATCCGCATCTCGTCTTCAACAGTCTCAATATGGTCATTGCGGAAATCAATGAAGATCCGCGCTTGGCGGCGGCCATGCTCAGGGAGTTGAGTGCAGTGCTGCGCTATTCGCTTGACATGGGCGAACAGGAATTTGCCTCCGTGGCGGAGGAAGTCGGTGCAATCGGCTCTTTCATTCGGGTACAGAGGATGCGCTACGGTGCCGGCCTCGACTGTAAGGTCGAACTCGAACAGGAGGCTGGACATCATCTCATTCCAACGCTCTTGGTGCAGCCGTTGATTGAGAACGCCCTGAAGCACGGGCTGCCCGATGCGTCTGGGGTTCTGAGAGCCCGCGTGAAGATCAGAGCCGAGGGCGACACCTTGACGATAGAAGTCCGAAATTCTGGTAGACTGGCGCCGGGGGAGAAAGGTGGAAGCGGAACGAAGATCGGGCTCAATAATCTGCGGTCGCGTCTGCAGCTGCATTACGGCGACCGCGCCGCTTTCGAGTTCAACCAGGTGGGTGATGTCGTCATCGCCACATTGCGTTTGGTGGGAGATCCGCAGTGAGGTTGGTCGTTGTCGATGATGAGCCGCCGGCGCGGCGTGCCATTCAAATCGCCTGCCGCGAGCATGCGGGGGTCGAGATCGTCGGCGAGGCGAGTTCCGTCGCCGAGGCGCTGCCGCTGATCGAGGCTGAACGACCGGATGCGGTGATCCTGGACGTCACAATGCCCGGCGAAGAGGGATTCCATCTCATCCGGCAATTGGAATTTCCCCTTCCTATTATCATCTACACCGGCCATGCCAACCGCGCGCTGGAGGCATTCGAAGCGGAAGCATTCGATTTCCTGCTCAAGCCCCTCGACCCTGCCCGCTTTTCCCGAATTCTATGGCGGCTGAGGCGGTCTGTGCCGCGACCGCAGCCGCCGGCCGAAATTCGTGGGAAGCCCGAAAGTGCGGCGCCGCTGCGGGTCAGCAATCATCGCGGCTACCGGTTGCTGCATCCGGACAACATCCTGGCAGTCGAGGCCGAAAAGGACTTCTGCCGCATCCTGCTGACGTCGGGCGAGATGTTCTTTGCCTCGCAGTCGATCGGGCGGATGCAGGAAAAGCTGATGAACCCGCCGTTCCTGCGGCTCGGGCGATCTCTGATCATCAACTACCGGCAAGTCGATCGCATCGAACCGCTCGACAACAGCCGCGCAAACGTGCGGTTTCGCCAAAGCACGGCGTCATTGAACATCGGCCGGGCGGCGTTGTCGGTTTTGAAGCGGTCGCTTTAGCGGGATGCTGTCACATGGCAGCATGTGACAGCTGAATCCGTGCCGTTAGACTCTTGATGGCACGCGGATTCCGCCGATCGATGCATCGCGACGACCATGCCGTCTGAACCATGCGGCGTGCCGCTATCGCGGTCTATTCGGCAGGCGCGGCAAGGCAGGCGCTGAAATAGGGGACGAGAACGGCGTCGACCATGGCGAGTACGAGATCGCGCCCCTGGGGTCGCAGGGTTCCACGCCGAACCGCATCGTAGCAGGCGTGCAAGTACGCGCTGATCAGCGTTTCGGGAATGGAGACGCCGTCCAACAGCCGAAACAGCTCTGCCACCGCCGCATCGACTTTGGGATCGGGCCAATAATAGCGGATGCGATCCGAGTAGCTGTAGTGGCGCTGCAACCGCTGCTCGTCGGCAGCGCCGCTGCAATACTTGCTCCAGTGGCTCGGTTGCTGCAGCATCACCGCTTCGAGAGTGGCTGCGAGGGTGGCGGCGCGGCGGCCCGGGAACAGGATCTCGGCAATGTGGTCGAGGCCGTAGAGCGCTTCGCGCAGTGCGAAGGTCAGCCCAGGCCCGACTTTCAGAATGGCAAAACCATCGTCGACCAAGCCGCGCAAGGCTTCCGGGTGCTGGTAGTCGGTTGAATGCGCCTCGAACACCATGCCCGGGAGCCCCGCCAGCGCCTGGCTCAGCGCGCGCGCCTTGCCGCGGTCGTAGCAAACGACATTGTGGTTGCCGAACTCGACACCCGGCTGCACCACCATTCCGACGACGCGGCCGAAGGCATCGGCGAGGTCCGCGGCGATAAAGGCTTCGCGGTGAACGCGGACGGTCTCGCGCGCCGCCTCCGGGGTCGTCACCGTCAGCGCTTCGATCGCCTCCATGGCGCCGCCGGGGGTCGGCACTTCGGTGCCGATGACATAGACGGGCGCGACCGCGGCTTGGCCGGCCACCGCTTCGGCTTCGGCCGCGAGGCCGGCGGCACGCCGGGCCGTCTCGGCGTCGTCGAGCGCCGCCGCTTCACCAAGACATCCCATCGACGTGTCGAGATGTAGTTTGGTAAAGCCGGCCTCGGCATAGGCCCTAACCATCGACCGCGCTCTCGCCATGGCGTCCGCGGCGGGCAGATGTTTCCACGGGTTCGGTCCGAGATGATCGCCGCCGAGGATCACCTGTGCGAACGGGAAGCCAACCTCACCCGCGATCCGGCGGACGAGATTGCGGAAATCGGCCGGCGTCATCCCCGTATAGCCGCCTTCCTGGTTGACCTGATTGCAGGTCGCCTCGATCAGCACCGGCAGCCCATGCCGAGCGGCCCGCCGCATCGCGGCTTCGATCACCAGCGGATGGGCACTGCACACCGAGGGGATCCCAAGCGGTCGCGGCCGCGAACGCCAGCTGGAAATGTCGTGCAATGGATTGTCGGTCATGGCGAATTCCGTTTTTCCTTGGCCGTTACGACAGGCGGCGGCCGGTCGCGCGGTCAAACACATGCAGTCCGCCCGGTTGCAGCGTCACGAAGCCTGGTCCGCTGGCCGAGGCGATCCGGCCGGCATGGGCGATCATCACGCGATGGCGGCCGAGCGTGCCGGCGACGTAGCTTTCGGCGCCCGTCTGCTCGACGAGATCGATGGCGAAGGGCATGCCGCCGCCGCTGCCGTCGAAACCGAGGTCGAGATGCGCCGGGCGCATGCCGAGGGTCAGCGGCATGGCCTCGGTGACAGTCGTCAGGCCGTCGAGCGGAAACTTCAGCCCGTCCTCGGTCACGGCAACGAGCCGCCCGTCGTCGCGCCTGGCGACGGCCTCGATCAGGTTCATCGCCGGCGAACCGATGAACGTCGCCACGAACAGGTTGGCCGGCTGGTCGTAGAGCTCCAGCGGCGCGCCCGACTGTTCCACCCGCCCCGCATTCAGAATGACGATGCGGTCGGACATCGTCATCGCCTCGATCTGGTCATGCGTGACGTAGATCGAAGTGGTGCCAAGACGTCGTTGCAGCGTCTTGATTTCGCTGCGCATCTGCACGCGCAGCTTGGCATCGAGATTGGACAGCGGCTCGTCGAACAGAAACACGCTCGGCTGTCTGACGATCGCCCGCCCCATGGCGACGCGCTGGCGCTGACCGCCGGACAGCTGGCGCGGATAGCGCCCGAGATAGGGCGTCAACCCGAGCATCTCGGCCGCGTCGCCCACCGCCTTGCGGATGTCGGGCTTCGGCACGTTGCGCAGCTTCAGGCTGAAGCCCATGTTCTCGGCCGCGGTCAAATGCGGGTAGAGCGCGTAGTTCTGGAACACCATGGCGATGTCGCGGCCCTTCGGCGGCACATCGTTGACGACGCGCCCGTTGATGGCGACGGTACCGCCCGAAATCTCTTCGAGGCCGGCGATCATGCGCAACAGGGTGGACTTGCCGCACCCCGAAGCCCCGATCAGGGACACGAACTCACCGTCGCCGATGCTGAGATCGACGCCCTGGATCACCTGGTGGGTGCCATAGCGTTTGACGAGCCCGCTGATGTCGACTGTGGCCATGACAGCTCATTCCTTCAGACGTTTCGACGGCCGTGCCTGCCGACTGGGCCGGTCAGGCGAGGCGCACCACCTTGGTGAGGTTTCTGGGGGCGGTGCTGTCGATGTTCTTGGCGGCGGCGATGCGTTCGCCGAGGATCTGCAGTGCCGGCAACATTTCCAGCGTCCGCTGCAGACCGCACGTGGTAACGGGCAACGTCAGATCGCCCGGTCCGCCGAGGCCGATCACGCGGGCCCCCGTCGCCTGCAGGTCCGCCACCAGCCGGGCGTCCTCTTCGGGCGCATCTTCGCCGTAGAGCACGATCGCCAGCATGGTCCGGTCGGCAAGGCTGATCGGACCATGGCGGTATTCCATGGTATGGAACGGCTGCGAGACGCTGATGCTCATCTCCTGCAGTTTCAGCGCCCCCTCGCAGGCAAGGCCGTAATAGGCGCCGGATCCGAGCGTCACGAATTTCGTCCGTCCGGCGATCAGCGCCGGAGCCTTGGCTCCCATCAGCTCGAGATTGGCGCGCGCACCGGCGATCGCGACCCGCCCGACCGGTTCGCCGACCCAGCGCAGACCCATCAGCAGCATCACGCTGGCGGATGCCGTCATGACGATGCCTTCGCTGGGATGAGTGGCGGCAAAGATCAGCCGATCGGCGGCCATGGCGATGGCGCTGTCCTTCTCGCAGGTGATCGCCACGGTGGGCAGGCCGAGGCTATGGCTCACCGTGATGGCGCTCACGACTTCGGTCGATTCGCCGCTGCGCGACACGCCGACGACCACCGCTCCGGCGAGGTCCGGCAGATAGGCCTTGGGACGCAAGGTCCATTCGCTGCCCGGCACGGCCAGCGCCTTGCGGCCGTTGAGATTGGCGGCGGCGGCGAGCGTCAGAGCGACGTAGTAGGACGTGCCGCAGCCGACGAATACCAACGTGTCGCCATCCGCCGCTGGTACGGCGAGGTCAAGCGCATTTTCCCAATAGGGGAATTGTTCGACGATGACGCGCTCGGTGGAGTTCATGCAAGGCTCCCTGGATTTTTCCCCAGTCACTTGGTCGCAAGTCACTTGGTCGCGCCGGCCATCAGGCCGGAGACGAGATAGCGATTGAGGAACAGAACGATCAGGACCGGAGGGACGATGGCAAAGATGCCGGCGGCATTCATCAGTCCGTAATCGACGTAGTTGCGGGTGACGAACTCGGGCAGCAGCACGGTCAGCGGCTTGGTGGCGAGCGTCGGCGAAAATACCAGGGGCACCATGAATTGGCCCCAGGCGTTGAGAAAGGTCAGGATGGCGCTGGCGATCAGTCCCGGCGCGGCGAGCGGCAGCACGATGAAGACCAGCGTGTAGACGCGCCCTGCCCCATCGAGCCAGGCCGCCTCCTCGAGCGAGATCGGCATCGCCTGATACACCGACCGCATCAGCCACAGCGCCAGCGGCAGGAAGGCCGAGACATAGATCAGCACGATGCCGGCGTAGGTATCGATGAGGTGAAGCGAGATCATCAGCCGGTAGAGCGGGATCATCACCGTATAGGCCGGGATGGCGAGCGTCGCGACCACCAGGTAGAAGCAGATGTCCCGACCCGGAAACCGCAGCCGGACGAAGGCATAGGCGCCGGCCGCCGCCACGACCACGGTCACGATGGTCGCGCCCGTCGCCGTTATGATGCTGTTGAGCAGCGCGGCGGAGAACTGCGGCCACACCGACTGCACGGCGTTGCCCTGCGACAGGCTGGTCGCGCCGAACAGCTTGGCATAGTGCTGCAGCGTCGGATGCTTCGGCCAAAACGACGGATCGCCGAACAGATCCAGCGGCGGCGTGATCGACGTCACGAACGACCAGTAGACCGGGCCGAGCGACCAGACGAGCAGCAGGGCGACCGCCAGCAAGAGGCCGAGCCGGCCCAGGAGCGAAGAGACGAGACGCGTCATCATCAGTCGAACCTCGTCTCGCGATAGACCTTGAGCACATAGATCAGCGACACGACGAGCGAGCCGATCATGGCGAGGATCGACAGGGCCATGCCGCTCGACAGCCGCATGCTCTGGAACGCGGTCAGATAGACCTGGATGATCACCGAACGGGTATCGAGGCTCGATCCCGCCAGGATCCAGGCTTCGTCGAACAGGTTGAAGGCGAACACCGTCGACTGGCTGAGGGCGATGGCCAAGCCGCCGGCGATCAGCGGCAGCGTCACCAGCCGGAAACATTTGACCGGGCCGGCGCCGTCGAGTCTCGCGGCTTCGTACAGGTCGCCGGGGATGCTCTGCAGCGCCGCCAGCAGGATGACCGCCGTCAGCGGCATCATGCGCCAGACGTGAACGAGCGAGATCAGGAACAGCGCCGTCGCCTGATCGTTGAACCAGACTTTGTTGTGGGCGATGAGCCCGAGCCCGATGAGCACCTTGTTGAGCAACCCATAGCTTGGGTTGAAGATCCACATCCAGACGATGGCGTTGACGACCGGCGGCAGACACCACGGCAGCACGGTGACGGCCAGCAGCCAGCGCCGGCCGTGCCGAATGCGGTTGAGCAGCAGCGCGGCGCCGAGCCCGCCGACCGTTTCTAAAACGACCGCGAAGGCCACGTAGGACAGCGTATTGAACCACGAGGCCTGAACGCTGCTGTCGGTCAGCAGCCGGGCGTAATTGGCAAAGCCGACGAATGGCGTGTCCGGCCGCATCGGGTCGACGCGATAGAAGCTGTCGACCGTCGAAACGGCGAGCGGGTAAAACACCAACCCGCCCATGATTACCAGGATTGGCACCACGAAAACGGCGGCAAGCGCCATCTCGTCCGCCTTGAAGGTGGATCGGGTCATCGGTTCCGGCTTGCTTCAAGCATTCGTCTTGCGCCGCGCCTCGCTTGAGACGGGAGCGGCGACCCGAGCGGTGAGGCGCCGCCGGCTTCTTGACCGGCGGCGGTCTCGTCAGTTGGCTTGCGCGTCGGCAGCGGCCTTGGCGATGTTGGCGACGGCCTTGTCGACGCTGATCTGGCCCTTGGCGGCCTGATTGATGATCGACGCTACGGCGGTCGAGAACACCGGATACCAGCCCGGCGTGCCTTGCGCGAACAACGGTTCGACCAGCACGGCCTGCGCCAGCAGCACGTTGCCGTCCTTCAGCTTGCCACTGTCGTTGAGCTGTTTCAGCACCGACAGGCGCGCCGGCATGTCGCCGAGTTGATCATAGAGGACAATCTCGTTCTCCGGCTTGGTCAGCCAGGCGATGAAGGCCGCGGCGGCCTTGGGGTTGCTGGCCTTGACCGGAATGCCGACCGCCTCGGGCAGGCCGAGCGTGCGCGCCTTGCCGGTCGTCGTCGGCATCAGCGCGGCGGCGACATCGTTGGCGACCTGCGATTTGCTGGCATCGGCATAGAGCGCCATGTTGCCGGCCCAGCCGGCCACATCGAAGGTGATCTTGCCGGCCTTGAACAGCTCCTGAATGTCGACATCCTTCAGCCCGGTGGCGGCAGGGTCGATGAGACCATCCTTGAGCGCGGCGATCTCGAAGTTCAGCGCCTTGTAGCCGGCCGAATTCGGGCTGGTGAACTGCGGCTTGAAGTCCTTGTCGAACAGGTCGCCGCCAAACACCTTGGTCAACAGATACCAAGCCGTCGACGTCCCCTCGGTCGCCGACAGCGGCAAACCGATCGGGTATTCGGCTATCTTGGCAGCCTTGACCGCCTTGGCGTCGGCGATGAGTTCGTCGGGGGTCTTCGGCGCCGCGGCGACATTTGCCTTGGCCAGGTGCGCCTTGTTGTAGATCAGCACGCGGAAATCGTTGCTGTAGGTCACGCCCAACAGATGTCCATCGTAGCGGAAGATGGCTGACGTCGGAATATCGGCAATGATCGCCGGGTCGATCTTGTCTTCGAGCGGGATGTACCAGTTGGCGGCGCCGAACCGGCCGATCCACGACCAGTCCAGTTCGGTCGCATCCGCCGGGGCGGTGCCGGCGACCGAGGAGGTGACGATCTTGGTCAGGATGTCGTCCCAGCCGAGCGTCTCGGCGTCGAGCGCGATGCCCTGTTCGGTGGCGAACTTGTCCGTCATGTCCTTGGGCAGCGTGCCCCACGGTGGCAGCAGGACGGAGAGTTTGTCCGCCGCCAGGGCGGCGCCGGGCAGCGACAGGGCAAACGGCAGGGCCATGGCCGCAGCCAAGAAGAGGCGTCTTTTCATCGCGAATTCCTCCAGTGGTTGTTATTGCCAGTCCTTGAGGTCTTCGGCGAGGCGTGCGATCCATGCCTCGTCGGTTTGCCAGCCGGCGATTTGGGCGGCGCGTAACAGGGCGCCGCCGATCGGCGGCAGTCGCGGTGCTTGGGGAATTGTGCCGACATGCCGCTGCATCCGAGCGAGCAGGGTTTTCGAGCGGAACGTGCCGCCGGCGTAGCTCCAGGGCATTGGGTCGCCGCCGCCGCAGGCGCGCCAGGCTGTCGTCAGTTGCGCTGCCAACTCCTGTGCCGCCCGGTCGATCAGCGCACCGGCGTCGGCATTTCCGGCCGCGGCCAGCGCATCGACCGAGCGGGCCAGCGCGGCGAGCGCGGCGCGGCTGTTGGACTGGCCGTGGCACCAGTCCGGCAGGCGCTGCGGCGCGACGCCGATTGCCGCCAGAAGCCCTTCGGCAAACTCCGCACAGGCGGCGCGGCCGTCCAGGTGGCGCGACACCAACGTCAAGGCCTCACGGCCGATCCAATAGGCGCTGCCCTCGTCGCCAAACAGGTCGCCCCATCCGCCGACGCGGACGTGCGGACTGTCTGACAGTCCGAGGCTGGCCCAGGCCATCGAGCCGGTGCCGGAGAGGATCAGCGCGCCGGGACCGCAGGCGAAGGCGCCGTCGAAGGCGACGCGGACGTCGTTGGCGAGCAGCGGGCGTTCGGGGAAGAGCGCGGCCACGACAGCAGCCTGCCGCTCAGAGTAGGCCTCCACTTCGCCGAACAGCGGCAGGCCGAACACCGAGGCCTGCACGGTGACGTGATGCTCCGCGACGAAGTCAGCGATCCCACGCAATTCGTCCTGCCAGGCGTCTCCCGCCGAAGGATCGAGCGTGGCAAAGCGACGGACAGCCGTCATCGGGCCATCTACGGAAGCCAGGGCGGCGAGCGTCTTGGTGCCGCCACCATCGATGCCGACGACGAACCGGCTCATTCCTCCTCCTCCACGTCGGCGGAATTGAAGGAGGCCATCGGCGCCAGCGTGGTGGCGCACCCCTTTTGCGTCAGCCGCGCCAGCCATTCGGGTGCCAGCCGCTCGTCGGTGATCAGGTCCACGCGGTTGTCGAGTTCGACCACCCGATAGGTGGCGCGACTGCCGAATTTGCTGGCATCGGCCAGAACGGTGGTTCTGGCGGCACGCGTCAGCATCTTGCCGTTGAGGTGCGCCTCATCCTCGTTCGGCGTGTAGGTGCAGCCGTCGTCGCCGATCGCACTGGCGCCGAGAAACAGCTGGTCGAACCACAGGCGGTCGAGCATGGCCTCGGCGAACGAGCCGAGGATCGAGGCGTTGCGCGAGCGCATGCGACCGCCGAGAAGCGTCACCTCGATGTCGCGCAGGTCCGCCAGCACCTGCGCCACCGGCAGGCAGTTGGTGAACACCGACAGCGGCAGCGGATTCAGGCGAATCTGCCGCGCCACCTGCAGCACCGTCGTGCCCGCATCGAGAAAGACCGCCGTCTCGGGCTCGATCAGGCCGTAGGCGGCAAAGCCGATGGCCCGCTTCGCCGCGATGTGGGTCTGCTCGCGCACGTCGAAGGCCGCTTCCACGCCGGCGGTGTCGGCAATCCGGGCGCCGCCGTGCGTGCGCTCGATCGAGCCTTCAGCCTCGAGTGCCAGCAGATCGCGCCGCACGGTGGGCAGCGACGCACCGACCGCCTCGGCAATTTCATGCACGGAGGCCGATGTCTTGCTGAACAGATAGTGCCGGATCGCGGAAACGCGGTCGATCTTCATGGTGTGATCCAATTTGATCTGTTGACACGATATTGGCGGCAGTTTCGATCTGAGTCAATCAGATTTTGCATCATATTTTGATCGATTGCCAATCCGTCCGACCGTGCCGGCCCTCATCGCTGCGACCGAGCGCGCGCGGACGGCGCGCCCGGACGTTCGCTCGGGCGTGTCGACGATGGGGCTGGCCAATATTGGCTGGATCAAACGATGGCCTTCGCCTGGCGTGACCATCTCGACCGGCTGCAGTCATCCGCAGCGATGTTTTCGAGCCGAGGGACGGACCATCCGGTACCGATAACCGCCGTCGCTTCGGCCGTCTTCGCCAACCCGTGCAACGTCTGCACCGGACAGCCGGTCTCGGTGACGATCAATGAGGCCGCCGCCCGCCGCGCGGCCTGCTCGCCATCCCGCCCCAGCCGTCCGCCGGCAGAGGCGGCCACACGTTGGAGCGACAGTCCATGGCCCAGCCCGACGACACGTGAGCGCCGTCAGGAGACCGGCAGTCCTGCATCGCCGATGCCTGACGCTTTCGTCGCCGCGGCTTCGCGTTGGATCAACGCCCGTTTGCGCGCGACACCCCAGGCATAGCCCGACAGTGCGCCGTCATGTCGCACCACGCGGTGGCAGGGGATCGCGACGGCGATGTGGTTGGCGGCACAGGCGCCGGCGACCGCCCTTACCGCCTTGGGCGCGCCAATGGCACGGGCAATCTCGGCATAGCTCGCGGTGTTGCCGGGCGGGATATTCGTAAGTGCCTGCCAGACACGTTGCTGGAACGCGGTGCCCCGCACGTCGAGCGGCAGATCGAGTCCGATTTGCGGGGCCTCGATCATGCCGACAACGCGAGCCACGAGCTGTTCGTAGTCGGCGTCGCCACCAGTCAGACCGGCTCTGGGAAAGCGGTCTTGCAGGTCGTTCACCAGGGCACCGGGATCGTCGCCCATCAGGATCGCCGCCACGCCCTTGTCGCTCGAGGCCACCAGGATGGCACCGAGCGACGACTGGCCGACCGCGAACCGGATGTCCTCGTCGGTGCCGCCCGCGCGGTACTTGCTCGGCGTCATGCCCAATATGTCCGTGGCCTTTTCGTAGAACCGGCTGCTGGAATTGAACCCGGCATCATAGATCGTCGCGGTCACCGATTGCCCGCTGACCAAGCGCTCCCGCACGCGTTCGGCCTGATTGGCTTGCATGTAGTCCTTGGGCGTGACGCCGGTTGCGGTTTTGAATATCCGGTGAAAGTAGCCGGGGCTGAGATCGACCGCTTCAGCCAGTTCGGCCAGCGACAGCGCCGCTTCGCTCTGTTCGATCAGACGGCAGGCCTTGGTCACAAGCGCGGCGTTCTGCGCCGCCAACGAAACCCCGTCCGGGTGGCAGCGCTTGCACGGTCGAAATCCGGTCGCCTTTGCTGCCGCCAGGGTGTCGTGAAACGTCACATTCTTCGGATTGGCGGTCCTGGAGGGGCATGACGGCCGGCAGTAGACGCCCGTGGACGCCACGGAATACCAGAACTGACCGTCGGCCGTACGGTCGCGTGCCACGACGCGCGCCCAGCGGGGATCGTCCGCCATCGCAGCAGTTTCGTTGGTCATTGGCATGATTTTGGTCATTTCGCTCATCCTCGCGGTTTGATTGCCGCGATCATGCCGAGCGACGGCGCGCCCAGCACTCCGGGTCTTGCTTTCAAATCCAAAGGTGGGACGTCGGCGGTCGCTTGGCAACGCCAATCAGGCCGGCTGCCGTGGCGTGGGCGAGCGGCGAATTCCGATGGCGAAATCCGATATGGAGACAAGAACCGGAGTTCGAGCCCGATCGCGGCAGGCTAATTCGTTCGGACGATCATCGACCTCGATCGATGACCCTGCCAACAGCGACGGAGAGGCATTCCCATGAGCTTGCAAGACGACAACAAGGCCATTGTCGGCCGCTGGTTCACCGACTTTTGGGGCGAAACCTGCAATCTGGGCGTGATCGACGAGATCGCGGCCCCAGACATGCTGCTGAAATATTCGCTGCATGCGCCCCGCAGAGGCCGCCAGGACATCAAGGCCTTCATGACCGACTTCCGCGCCGCCTTCCCGGATCTGAAGTTCTGGGGCACCGCCGATCTCATCGCCGAGGGCGATCTTGTCGTCGGCCAGTGGCAAGGCGGTGGAACCCATACCGGCCCGGCCTTCAGCGATTTCCTCGTCGGGGGTCTGCCCGCCAACACCGGGCGGACGATGCACTTCACCGGCATCACCGTGCTCAAGCTCGAGGACGGCAAGATCGTCGAGGAGATCGGCTTGGATGATGGGGTTGCTGCCTTGACCCAGCTCGGCCTGCTGCGCGCCAGCTGATCAACAGGGAGAGGGCGGCGTGATGAAGCTCGATAGGCGCAAGGCAACGACTGATGCCGCCAGCCCGGACGAGGAGACCGGCTCGGCGAGTCCTGCGACAATCGAGGAGCGTGTCGGCGCGATCGATTGGACCCAGGTCCACGCCGAGCTCGACGCCCAGGGCTGGGCCATCGCGCCGAAGCTGCTGTCCGACGCCGAGGCCGACTTTGTCTCCGGCCTCTACGGCCGGGAGCAAGGCTTCCGCAGCCATATCGTCATGAGCCGGCACGGCTTCGGGCGGGGCGAGTACAAGTATTTCAGCTATCCCCTCCCCGACCTGATCCAGTCGGTGCGGACCGCCGCCTATCCCTACCTTGCTCCGATCGCCAACCGATGGCATGAGCGCATGGGCAAGGAGGCGCGCTTCCCGGCCGATCATGCCGCGTTCCTCGAACGCTGCCACCGGGCGGGACAGCTGCGACCGACGCCGCTGCTGCTGTCCTACGCTTCGGGCGACTACAACTGCCTGCACCGCGACCTCTACGGCGAGCAGGTCTTCCCGATCCAGATTGCGATCCTGCTGGACCAGCCCGGCGTGGATTTCGCGGGCGGCGAATTCGTGATGACCGAGCAGCGCCCCCGCATGCAGACCCGTGCCATGGTGCTGCCGCTCGACAAAGGCGATGCGGTCCTATTCGCCGTCCACAGCCGGCCGATGCAGGGCGGACGTGGCGACTATCAAGTGAAGCTGAGCCACGGCGTCAGCAAGATCCACAAGGGCAGGCGCCACACCGTCGGCATCATCTTCCACGACGCCACCTGAGTGCCTTGCGCCTGTCGATCACCCCGACCGTCGTCCGCATCGGTCCGGTTCTGGTCCGGCCTCGACCGGGCCGTCGGATACGACCGGCGCATCCGACGTGCCAGCGCGACCGCGCCGCCGGCAAAGCGGCGGCAGCAGCGCCCCCTGTCGAGGAGCGGGCGCGGAGACCCTATCCCTTCAGCCTGTCGCAGCCAGCTTGTCTTCGGTCCGCGTGTCGAAATCGGTGGCATCGTGCCGTTCGCGCAATTGCTCCGCCGGATCGCCGGACATCCGATTGACCATGCGGCCACGACGAACGGCCGGACGGGCAAACACCTCCTCGGCCCAGCGCCCCACATGGCGATAGCTGGTGACGTCGAGGAACTCGCCGGCCTCGTACAGCCATCCCTTCACCAATCCGCCGTACCACGGCCAGACGGCAATGTCGGCAATCGAGTAGCTGTCACCGGCCAGATAGCGCGTCTCCGACAGGCGCCGGTCGAGTACGTCGAGCTGGCGCTTCACTTCCATCGAGAAGCGATCGATCGGATATTCGAATTTGGCCGGCGCATAGGCGTAGAAATGGCCGAAGCCGCCGCCGAGATAAGGGGCGCTTCCCATCTGCCAGAACAGCCAGGAGAAGGTCTCCGCCCGCGCAGCGGGGTCGGTCGGCAGAAATGCGCCGAATTTTTCGGCAAGATACGTGAGAATGGCGCCGGATTCGAACACCCGGATCGGCTTTGGGCCGCTCAGATCCAGCAGTGCCGGGATCTTGGAGTTCGGATTGACGGCCACGAAGCCCGAACCAAACTGATCGCCTTCGCCGATCCGGATGAGCCAGGCGTCATACTCGGCGTCCACGTGTCCCAATTGCAGGAGTTCCTCCAGCAGGATCGTCACCTTTTGGCCGTTTGGCGTGCCAAGGGAATAGAGCTGCAGCGGGTGCGCGCCGACCGGCAGCTCCTTGTCGTGAGTCGGTCCGGCGATTGGCCGGTTGATATTCGCAAAGCGCCCGCCATTGCTTTTGGTCCAGGTCCAGATCTTGGGCGGTATATACTCGGTTGGCTCGGACACGAGGCTCTCCTGCGGTTGTTGGCCGATGCCGGCATTTTGCCGGCCGTTGTCAGAATGGTCTACGAATAGCTTGAGAGGCCGAACCGAGACCAATCACTGGACCGTGTGCAACTGAAATTTCCGGCCTCCTGGTTCCGTCGCGATCGCTGGATCAATCCAGGCGCGTGTCGCCGGCGCTCACGGGTGCGCCGCAGGGAGGGCGCAAGCTTCTCGCTGAGTTTCGACGACATGCACCGGCCGGATAGGCTCCGCGGCGACTCGGTCGGGACCGCAGCCGGCCACCGCTTTCGGCAGGACGACGTCGGCTGCCGAAATGCCGGAAAGTCGATATAACCGGATCTCGACAACGAGCACTGCAGCGTGCATCCTTCTGCCGCGCTGTCGATCGCGGCGCCAGTCGGCGTAGGTCACGTCGAATACAAGCGATCGCATAATCGAGTGGACAGACAATGTCTCCGCGGCTCCGACCTCGGCGAGGACAGGCGGCCGGGCCCGCCAGCCCGCAGGAGAGCATGTGTCTGTCTGAAATTCGCCGCCGCTATATCCTCGAGGGGATCGAGCCCAGCCGGCAGGTTCCGCCGGCGATCCTTCGATCGTGGCAGCGCTCGCACGAGCTTGGCCTCGTTCTCGATCGGCAGCCGGACCTCGATGCGCTGAGCGAACCGCGGCTGCGCGAAATGCGCGAACGCAACGAGATGCTGCTCGCCGCCGCCCGCGGCGAGATCACGGCGCTCGCCCAGGATGCCTGTGCGACCAACGGCATCGTGATCCTCGCGGACGCCAGCGGCATGATTCTCGACGCGGCCGGCAACACCGAATTTGCCGAACATGCGGCGCGGGCCCTGCTGAGGCCCGGCGTATCCTGGGACGAAGCGACGATCGGCACCAACGGGATCGGCACGGCCATCGCCGAAGCGGCGCCGATCGCCGTCGCCGGCGGGGAACATTTCTTCGATCAGCAAAGTGCCCTCGGCTGTTCCGCCGTGCCGATTTTCGATCCGTCCGGCCAGCTGATGGGCGTGCTCGACATGTCGAACGATGCGCGCATCTCCCAGACGCATACGGTCGGATTGGTCCGGCGTGCGGTCGACGAGATCGAGCGGCGGCTGTTCGAACGGCGATTCGGCCGGCATGAGAGCCTCGCCTTCCATTCGGATCCGGATCTCGTCAACAGCGCCTACCAGGGGCTGCTCGCCTTCGACGGCGACCGCCTCGTCGGCGCCAACCGCAGGGCGCTGGACCTGCTCGGCCTTGACTGGGCCGTGCTCGGACTGAAGCGCTTCGACCATATCTTCGCCGCCAGCCTCGACCAGATACCGCGCGACGGCTCTGTCGAGGCGAGCCGCATCCGCACCGTCGCCGGCGCGCCGCTGTTCGCCCAGATGCGCTCGTCGCCCCGCACCAAGATCGCGCCGTCTCGACCGGAACCGCCGGCGGAACGACGCGAGACGACCGCCGCTCCCCCCTTCGAGCGGCAGATCGCGGCGCAGATCGACCGCGCCGTGCAGTTGGCCGCCGCCGGCGTACCGATCCTGATCCAGGGTGAGGTCGGCACCGGCAAGGAGATTTTCGCCCGCCATCTGCACAGTGCGAGCCGCCATCACGGTGGCCCGTTCGTCCGGGTCGACTGCGCGGCGCACACAGCGCAGGATCTCGATGCCACCCTGTTCGGGGATGGAACGCCGCACCCGGCAGCGGCGCCCGTGCTCACCGGTGCGCCCGGCGGCACCTTGCTGTTGGCGGCCGTCGAGGCGCTGCCGATGCTGCTGCAGACCAAGCTCGCCTGCGCCCTGCGACCAGTGGAGGCGTGCGACATCCGGCCGACGCGCAACTTCAATCTCGTCACCATCACCGACATGCCGCTGCGCGAACGGGTCGCCGCAGGCGGCTTCTCGGCGGAACTCGCGGTCCGGATCGCTGCCCATCTGATCACGCTGCAACCGCTGCGGTCGCATCCGGATCGCCTGACGGTGGTTCGCGAAACCTGGCAGGCCCTGGCTCCGGCGGGCGTGGTCGACTGTCTTCCGCCCGAGACGCTGGCGCTGCTCGCAACCTACCCCTGGCCGGGCAATCGCCGGCAGCTCATCGCCACGCTGCGCTCCCTGGCCGTACTGGCCGAAATGCGCGGCGTGCTCGGCCCCGACGCGCTGCCGCGCGAACTGCGCGAGGGGTTGCGCGCCGCCAGCGAATCGGCGGACCAGCCGCATCCGGCAAAGGCTGAACTCGGCTCGATCGCGCTTGCCGCCATGCGCGAAGCAGTCGATGCGGAAAATGGCAATATTTCGCGCGCGGCTCGCCGCCTCGGCGTCAACCGGTCGACGCTCTACCGGCGGCTGTTCGACCCCGGGCAAGACCGCGGTTGACCGCTCCGACCGGACCGGTCGGACAGCTTAATGATTTCCGTCAGACAGTTCGATGGCTCGCCTCGCCATGTGGCCGATCGTGCCAAGTATAAGCAATTCTCCGAAGTGTTGCAGTTTGCAACAAATCTCGCCTCACCGGCACCGCATCCGCACTAATTGCTACTCGTGCATGGTCGGTTATATAATCACTTAAGATACAAAAGCTGCTCGGCTGCATGAGCGAAACCAACATCGCACGCCCGTTACTTGGGCAGCGCGCGCGGTTCTGCTCGGGCTATTAAAGCCGAAACAACCAAGAGGACTGGCGTGTCCCGCAATAATTCGTCCAGCGACATTGTTGATCGCATCACCAGGGGACCGGCGGCGCGCCGAATCCAGTGCCGGCAGATCAGGGCCGGTCAGATGATCTGCGGCGAAGATGAAGAGCCGTCCGACGCTCTCCTCTACGTGCGGTCCGGCCGGCTGCGGTCGTTCGTGTCGAACGAGGGCAAGGAACTGACCTTGTTCGTGCTCGTGCCCGGCGACTGCGTTCGCTTCAACTCCGACACGCTGCTCGACGCGCTGCGGGATTCCGAGATCATTTTCGTCCCGATGAGCGCGCTGCGCGAGATCGGCAGGACCGATGCCGAATTCGCCGGCTGGGCCATCCTTCAGTTGGATCGCCTGCTCGACCGATCGGTCCAGTTGGTCAAGGACATGGCATTCTGCGACGTGAAGCAGCGGCTGATCCGGGCGCTGTGCGATGTCGCCGACCGCGACGGACGCGGGGGCGATGCGGGCATCGTGATCGCCCCGTCGCCCAATGCCGACGACTTCGCAAACCGGATCGGTGCGACGCGGCAATCGGTGTCGACGGTCATGGCCGAACTGATCCGTTGCGGCATCCTGCACCGGTTTGGACAGCAATCGATGGTGATCTCCGACATTGCCCGCCTGCGCCGCGAACTGGCGCCGGATCGGCGGACATCGTCGCGATCGGCGCCGCAAGCAGCGCCGGCATGGGAGGCTTAGAACATGCAGAACGTGTATGCAGAGCTCATTCGCGAGCAGTCGGCTGGCCGGTCGTGCGCGATGGCGACGATCGTGGCGTTCAAGGGTTCGATCCCGTCGCACGGCAACGCCAAGATGCTGGTGCGCGAGGACGGTTCGATCGCCGGCACGGTGGGCGGCGGCCCGGTCGAGGCAGAGGCGATCCTGGCGGCGCGCGAGGCAATGACGGCCGACCGGCCGACGATGCTGTCGTTTTCGCTGAACGACAATCCGCGGCTGGATTCCGGCATGGTGTGCGGCGGCAGCCTCGACATCTACATCGAGCCGATCTGCCCGAAGCCGGCGGTCTATCTGTTCGGCGCCGGCCATGTCGGGCTGATGGTCGAGAGCGTCGCCCGGCTGGCCGGTTTCGACACGATCGTCGTCGACGATCGCCCGGAATTCGCCAATGCCGAACGCTTCCCACACGCGACCAAGGTCGTCGCCGAACCGTTCGAGGCGGCGATGGCCGGGCTCGAGGTCGGCGCCCGCGCGCTCGTCTTCATCGCCACGCGCTGTCACGAGCTCGACGGCCAGGTGCTGGAGTGGGCGCTTTCCACCCCGGCCGGCTACATCGGCATGATCGGCTCGAAGCGCAAGGTGACGACGGTGTTCACCCGGCTGCAGGGCAAGGGTGTCGCTCCGGCGGCGTTCGAGCGCGTGCATGCGCCGGTCGGCCTGGATATCGGCGCCGACACGCCGGAGGAGATCGCCATTTCGGTGGTCGCCGAATTCATCGCCTGGCGCCGCAGGGCCGAGGCCGTCAGGCCGATCATGCGCAACATGCGGGTTCTCGCCGATCAGGCGCACCGAAAGGAGGCCTCCTGAGCATGGCCCGATCGGGCGCTGCCAGCCCGGTCGATCCGAACTTACCCCCCTCTTGACCCCATCCGGCCGGACCGCCGTGGCGATCCGACCCCATAAACTAAGCCAACAGACTTCCTGCAGCACAGCGTCGCAGACGCCTCGCCGCAACTAAGGAGACGGGAGATGAAACGCATAGCCCTCAACGTCAATGGTATTGACCGCTGGGTCCTGGCCGAACAGGACGCGAGCCTTGCCGATGTCCTACGCGAACAAATGCTGCTGACCGGCTGCAAGGTCTGCTGCGAGGACGGCCAATGCGGCTCGTGCACGGTGATCGTCGACAACAAGCCGGTGCGCGCCTGCACCACGGCGATGCAGAAGCTGGCGCCCGACGCCAAAATCACCACCATCGAAGGGATCGGCACGCCGGACAATCTGCATCCCCTGCAGGTGGCCTGGATGGCGCATGGCGGCGCCCAGTGCGGCATCTGCACGCCCGGCTTCATCATGTCGGCCAAGGTGCTGCTCGATCAGACCACCAGCCCGACGCGCGAGCAGGTTCGCGCCTGGTTCAACCGTAACCGCAACCTCTGCCGCTGCACCGGCTATCAGCCGCTGATCGATGCGGTGATGGACGCTGCCGCGGTCATGCGCGGCGAGAAGACCGCCGAGTCGCTGCTGGCCAAGCCGAAGGACGACGGTTCGATCCTCGGCACCAAGTTCGCGCGTCCCTCGGCCGTCGCCAAGGTCACCGGCACCTGGGACTTCGGCGCCGACGTGGCGCTGAGGATGCCGAAGGACACGCTGCGCCTGGCTCTGGTGCAGGCCAAGGTCAGCCATGCCAACATCAAGGGCATCGATGCCTCCGAAGCCGAGAAGATGCCCGGCGTCGAACGGGTGATCACCTGGAAGGACGTCAACGGCAAGAACGCCATCACCGGCCTGATCACCTTCCCGACCAACAAGGGCGACGGCTGGGATCGGCCGATCTTGTGCAAGGATAAGGTGTTCCAGTTCGGCGACGCCATCGCCATCGTCGCCGCCGACACGGTCGAACATGCCCGCGCCGCCGCCGACAAGGTGAAGGTCGATCTTGAAGTGCTGCCGGCCTACATGTCGGGCTTCGCCGCGCTCGCCCCCGACGCGATGGAGATCCATCCCGGCGTGCCGAACGCCTACTACGAGCAGGGCATCGTCAAGGGCGCCGACACCAAGCCGCTGTTGGACAGCGCCGCGGCGATGGTCGACATCACCACCTATTGCTCGCGCCAGCCGCACCTGCATCTCGAGCCCGACTGCGGCGAGGCCTACTTCGACGACGACGGCGTGTTGACCATCCAGTCGAAGTCGATCGGCATCCACCTGCATCACGCCATGATCTGCCCCGGCCTCGGCATTCCTCCCGAGAAGCTGCGGCTGATCCAGAACCCGACCGGCGGCACCTTCGGCTACAAGTTCTCGCCCACCATGGAGGCGCTCTTGGGCGTCGCCGCGATGGTGACGAAGAAGCCGGTGTCCCTCGTCTACGACCAGTTCCAGAACATCACCTACACCGGCAAGCGCAGCCCGGCCAACATCAACATCAAGCTCGGCTGCGACAAGGCCGGCAAGCTGACGGCGATGGAACTCGACTGGTGGCTGGATCACGGGCCGTATTCCGAGTTCGGCGATCTCGTCACCCTGCGTCAGGCGCAGTTCACCGGCGCCGGCTACCACCTGGAGAACATCCGCGGCCACGGTCGAACGGTCGCCACCAACCACGCCTGGGGCTCGGCCTTCCGCGCCTATGGCAGCCCGCAGGCGTTCCTGGCCTCCGAGATCGCCATCGACATGCTGGCCGAGAAGATGGGCGAGGACCCGTTCGAGTTCCGCTACAAGAACCTCTACAACGAGACTTCCACCACCCCGACCGGACAGGCGCCGGACGTGCTGGTGCTGAAACAGCTCTATGACCTCATCCGGCCGAAGTACCTGGAGGCCAAGAAGCGCTGCGCCGAGTTCAACGCCGTCAACACCGAGAAGAAGCGCGGCGTCGGCATTGCGCACGGCATGTATGGCTGCGGCCTCGACGGACCGGACGGCTCCGCCGCCCGCATCGAACTGACCAAGACCGGCGTCACCATCTTCAACGCCTGGGAAGACCATGGCCAGGGCTCCGACCTTGCCGCCCTGACGCACACCATCGAGGTGATGCGCCATGCCGGCATCAAGCCGGACCAGGTCAAACTGATGATGAACTCGACCGACTATCCGAACTCCGGCCCGTCGGGCGGCTCGCGCCAGAACGTCATGACCGGCAACGCCACCCGCGTCGCCGCCGAGATGCTCTTGAACGCGATGAAGAAGCCTGACGGCGGCTATCGCAGCTACGACGAAATGGTGGCCGAGAACATCCCGCTCGGCTACGACGGCAAGTGGGTCGCCGCGGCCTGCACGGACTGCAAGCCCGACACGGCGCAAGGCAACCCGTTCCCGGTCTACATGTATGAAGTGTTCATGCCGGAGGTCGAGGTCGATCTCGACAGCGGCAAGGCCAGCGTGGTGAAGTTCACCACCTCGGTCGACGTCGGCACGATCATCAACCGGGCAACCGTCGACGGCCAGATCTATGGCGGTCTGGCGCAGGGCATCGGTCTGGCTCTGACCGAGGACTTCGAGGATCTGGAGCTGCACACCACGCTGCTCGACTGCGGCATCCCCTATCCGAAGGACGTGCCGGACCAGATGGAGATCCTCTATCTGGAAACCCCACGCCCGCTCGGACCGTTCGGGGCGGCCGGCGTCGGCGAGGCGCCGCTGACTGCGCCGCACCCGGCGATCCTCAACGCCGTCTACAACGCCGTCGGCGTGCGGGTGTTCCGCGTGCCGGCGCTGCCGGAAGCGATCAAGATGGGACTCGAGGCCAAGGCCGGCAAAGCCGCGGCCACGACCGGCGTGCCGGCCGAATGACGTGATCGTGCCCGCCCCGCCGGCATCGGGCTGGCGGGGCGGGCGACTTTGCAACCGGCTGCGGCTGCCCCCAAGACAGGCGTGTGCCCAACTCCGGGACCGGCCCCCATCCGGGCCGGTCCCGCCTTCTCGTCGCAACACCCGAGGGCGCCGATGCGTCCGGCCTTCGCGACCAAGGGGCCCGTTCATGGACGGCGAGCAAGTCAAGGCATGGGAAGCGCAGTGCATCGAGGAACAGCCGCCGGCCTGCACCATGGCCTGTCCGCTCCGGCTCGATGCCCGCGCCATGCTGGAGAAGGTGGCGCAAGGTGATCTGATCGCGGCCTTTGCCGTCTACTGCCGGCACGTGCCGTTCCCGGCGATCCTCAGCCACATCTGCGAAGCCCCCTGCCAGCAGGCCTGCCGGCGGGCGGAAGCCGGCGGCAGCCTGGCTGTCCGCGCCATTGAGCAACTCGTGGTCGAGGAGGGCTACGCCACCTTGCGGCGCGTCGCCCAGGTGAACCGCAAGCCCAAGCGGCTGGCCGTCGTCGGCGCCGGCCTTGCCGGCCTGACCGCGGCGCACGACCTCGCGATGAAGGGCCACAAGGTCACGGTGTTCGAAGCCGATGCGCTGGCGTTCGAGCGGCTGCGCCACGATTACGCCGACCGGCTGCCGGAAGCGGCAGTCGAGGCCGAACTCGGCGCCTTGATGAAACTTGGCGTCGACATCCGCTGCCGGTCCAGGGTGACCGGCGATGGCGGCCCGCTCGGGATCGATGCCTTTCTTGCCGCCTACGAGGCCGTCTTGTTGGCGCTTGGCCCCGGCCCCGCCCCGAGCTTTGCCGCCGCGCTCGTCATGACGGACAACGGCCGCATCCGGTCCGACCCGGACAGTTGCGCCACTTCGATCCCCAAGGTGTTCGCCACCGGCATCGAGAGGGCCTCCGGCGCGCCCTATTCGCCGGTGGGCTCGATGCGGCACGGTCGCCGCGCCGCCGCCTCGATCGACCGCTTCCTGCAAGGCGCGTCGCTGACCGCCAACCGGGCGAGCGACGAGATCGCCCAATCCCGCCTCTACGTCAACGTCGCTGCGCATGCGTCCGTCGCTCCCGTGACCCCTGCGGATCCTGCCGGAGGCTTTACTCATGCCGAGGCGATCGCCGAAGCAAAGCGCTGCTTTCCCTGCCATTGCCTGGAATGCGTCAAGGCGTGCGAGTACCTGAAGCAATACGGCGCCTATCCGAAGCGCTACGTGCGCGACATGTACAACAACATTTCGATCATCAAGGGCAATCGCAAATACAATCGGGTGATCGACAGCTGCACGCTGTGCGGCCTGTGCGAGACGATCTGTCCGAACGACCTCAGCATGGCCGACGTCTGCCTGTCGGCGCGCCAGGACATGGTCGCCACCGGCCACATGCCGGCTTCGCACCACGACTTCGCGCTCCGCGACATGGCGTTCAGCCGCTCCGACGCCTTCACGCTGCATCGCCACCAGCCCGGCCGCGATGCGAGCGCCACCCTGTTTTTCCCCGGCTGCCAGCTGTCGGCGTCGTCGCCCGAGCATGTCGAGCGCATCTATGCACATCTGACGCAGACGCTGCCCGGCGGCGTCGGGCTCATGCTCGACTGCTGCGGCGCGCCGGCCCATTGGTCTGGGCGGGTCGCACTCGGTCAAGAGGTCAACGATGGCCTTCGCCATGCCTGGGACGGCCTCGGCCGGCCGCAGGTGATCACCGCCTGTTCGAGCTGCCAGAAGATGCTCGGGCAGTTCCATCCGGAGATGACGGTCACCTCGCTGTGGTCGGTGATCGCCGAGACCGGCTGGCCTCAGCCGATGCCGGGCCAGCCGATGCCCGATCTCACCGGTCGGCGCCTGGCCATTCACGATCCCTGCACGGCGCGCCATGCCCCGGAGGTGCAGCGGGCGGCGAGAGACCTTGCCGCGCGGCTCGGCGCCGAGGTGCGCGAACTGTCCGGCGCCGAACTGACGACGTGCTGCGGCTACGGCGGGCTGGCGAGCTTCGCCAACCGCACCGTCGCCGACAGGATCCTCGATGCCCGCGCCGCCGAAAGCGCCGACGACTACTTGACCTACTGCGCCATGTGTCGCGACAGTTTTGCCCGCCGGGGCAAGCGCGCGGTCCACCTGCTCGACCTGGCGTTCGGCCAGAGCGGCCTCGATGCCGCCGGCCGTCCGGATCCGGGCTTCTCGCTCCGGCGCGACAACCGCGCCCGGCTGAAGACCCGGCTCGTGCGCGAACTTTGGGGAGAGGCGATGGACGATCCGACCGTTCGAGGCAACCTCGTCATCGCCGACGATGTCCTGGCCGACATGGAGAGAAAGCTCATCCTGGTCGAGGATGTCGCCCGCGTCGTCGCCGCGGCCGAGGCCGGCGGGCCGAAGCTCGTCGACCGCCGGACCGGCCATATCCTCGCCTCGGCGCAGTTCGGCAGCTTCACCTGCTGGGTCGAGTACCAGCATGAGGCCGGCGGCTACCGCATCCATCGCGCCTATTCGCACCGCATGAGCGTGGAGGCAAAGCCATGAGCGGCGACGACGTCTCCCCCGATCCCACCCCCGTCGATCATGCGCCTCCCGCACTCGCCGACCTCGTCTGCGCCGCCTGCGACGTGGCGTTGGAACCCGGCAAGGTCGAGGCCAGCTATCTCGGCCAGACGTTCCCGGTCGATCTGCCGCGCTGCCCCAAATGCGGCTTCGTCTTCGTCTCCGAGGATCTGGCGCTGGGCAAGATGCTCAAGGTGGAACAGGCACTGGAGGACAAGTGATGACGCCGATTGCTGCCGTCTCACCTTCCACTGCACCGCCGCTGTTCGGCGACGGCCGCGTCTCAGGCCCGGACGGCGCGCCGCTCAGGCCCGGCGGACCGGACCTTACCGAGGCGCTGCTGGACCGCGCCGGCTTTGCCTCCGGCAGCCTCGTCGTCGACGTCGGCTGCGGTCAGGGGCTGAGCGTGTCGGCGCTCATGCGGCGCGGCATGCTCGGCGTCGGCATCGACCGGGCGGAGGCGACACTGACGCTTGCCCGCCACCGCTTCGCCGGCGCCTGCTTCGTGACCGCCGAGGCCAACCATCTGCCGTTCGACGACGCCAGCGTCGACGGGCTCATCGCCGAATGCAGCCTGTCGACCATGGAGAACCGCCAACGCGTGCTCGACGAGTGGTTCAGGGTGCTGCGTCCCGGCGGCAGGCTTGCCATCTCCGACGTCTACCGCCGCGCCGGCGAACCGGACCAGTTCGCCGAGAGCCGCGATCTGGCGCCGTTTGCCTCCTGGCACCGCATCGCCTTCGAACTCGCGGCGGCCGGGTTTGCCATCGAATGGTTCGAGGACCGCTCCGACGTGCTGGCCAACTGGGTGGCGCGCTTCGTCTTCGCTCAGGGGTCGCTCGAGGCGTTGTGGGGCGGCGCCTGTGGGCTGACGATGGCGAGCGTCCGCGCCGCGCGGCCCGGCTACTACGTCGCGCTCGCCGACCGGCCGGGCGGCGTGTTTGGCCGCGACAACGAGGATACGCCGTGATGAGCGCGATCGACACCTCCTTCCGCATCGCCGAACTGCTGGTCTCCGGCCTCAGATGCAGCCATGTGCTGATGCTGCTGGCGCTGGAAGCGCGCGGGGAAAGCGATCCGGCGCTGGTCAAGTCGATGTCCGGCTTGGCGCTCGGGCTGGGCCAGGGCTTCAACTGTGGCTGCCTCACCGCCGGTTGCGCCGTCCTCGGGCTCTACGCCGGGCGGGCCGACGTCGACGACGAAGACGATCCACGCCTTGCCGCGCTCATCGACGACTTCTCCGGCTGGTTCCACGCCATGGCCAAGGAGCGGTTCGGCGGCATCGACTGCGCCGACATCATGCGGTTCGACGAGGCGCTGCAAGCCCAGCGCTGCCCGGCGCTGATCGCCGCCGTGTGGGACAGGCTCGAGACGACGCTTGCCGATCATGGCTTCGATCCGGCCGGGGCCGAGCCCGCGGAAGGAGCATGAGCCGATGACCACGCTCTGGCCGACAGCCTCCTTTGCTCGCGGCACCCGCCCGCCGACGGTCGCGGTCGTGCTCGCCGCCGGCTGGTCGAGCCGCATGGGCGCGTTCAAGCCGCTACTCCCCTTCGGCCCGCGCACCGTCATCGAACACGTGGTGGCGACGCTGCGCGAGGGCGGCATCGATCGGATCCGCGTCGTCACCGGACACAACGCGGACGATCTGGCGCCCGTGCTGTCGCGGCTCGATGTGACGGCGGTGCATAATCCGGACTTCGATCGCGGCATGTACTCGAGCATCCGCGCCGGGATCGCCGACCTGCCGCCGGACGTCGTCGGCGCGCTGCTGTTGCCGGTCGACATCCCGCTCGTCCGCGCCTCGACCATCGCGGCGCTGATCGGCGCGGCCATCGAGACCGGAGCGGCGGTCGTCCATCCGACGTTCTCGGACAGTCGCGGCCATCCGCCGTTCCTCGCCCGCCGGTTGGTTCGCGACATCGTCGCAGGCGACGGCGACGGGGGCTTGCGGCGGCTGATCGCGGCGCACGTGCAGGACGCGGTCGACGTGGCGGTCATCGACCGCGGCATCCTCCTCGACATGGATACGCCCGCCGACTACGCCCAGCTCGTCCGGATGCTGCCGGCGCGAGCGGTTCCCGACCCCGTCGAATGCGAGGCGATGCTCGCCGCCGCCATGACGCCCGAGCCGGTGCGCCGCCACGCCCGCGCGGTAGCCGGGCTTGCCGTCACGATCGCCAGGCGGCTGCAGGCGGCGGGCCAGCCGGTCGATCTCGATCTCGTTGCCGCCGGCGCCCTGCTGCACGACATCGCCAAGGGCCACCCGCGCCACGCCGACCTCGGCGCCGAACTCCTGCGCGGGCTCGGCTTCGGCAGCGTCGCCGAGGTGGTCGCCTGCCACATGGATCTGGCGCTGGCCGACCAACCACCGGTGATCGATGCTCGCGCCATCGTCTTCCTCGCCGACAAGCTCATATCCGACCAACGCCGCGTATCGCTCGACCAACGCTTCGCCGCCGGGCTCCGCCGCTATGCCGCAGACGCAGCGGCTCTTGCCGGCGTCGTCAGGCGCAAGGCCGAGGCCGAGGCGGTGCTGCACGCGGTCGAGGCGCTGATCGACCTGCCGGAAGCGACGGACGCGATGGACGCGGACGCCCCCCGGCACGCCGGTGAATTGGCCGGAGCCGACGCCAAGCGCCCGGACTTGAGGTGGACCCCATGACCTGCCGCCCCCCGCGTCTGCACCTCGGGCTCACCGAAAGCGTCTGCCCGGTGTGTCTGAAGACCATTCCGGCCGAGCGCATCGCCGAGGGCGACACCGTGCTCCTCGCCAAATCCTGCCCGGAGCACGGCTCGTTCGCCGTCCCCGTCTGGCGCGGGCTCGACAGCTGGGTCACCTGGGGGAGCGCCGCGCGCGCCTTTGCCCGGCCGGTGGCGACCGCGACCGAGGTCGAACATGGCTGCCCGCAGGATTGCGGCCTCTGCCCGGAGCATCGCCAGCAGAGCTGCTGCGTGCTGCTGGAGGTTACCTCGCGCTGCAACATCGCCTGTCCGCTGTGCTTCGCCTCGGCCGAAACGCACGGGGCGGACGCGACACTCGCCGAGATCGACGGCTGGCTCGAGACGCTGGCGCAAGGCGGCCGCAACGTCCACGTCCAGCTGTCCGGCGGCGAGCCGACGATGCGCGACGACCTGCCGGAAATCGTCGCCCGCATCCGGGCGGCCGGCTTCGATTTCGTGCAGTTGAACAGCAACGGCATCCGCATCGCCCGCGAGCCGGCCTATCTCGATCGCCTTGCCAAGGCCGGGCTCGACTGCGTGTTCCTGCAGTTCGACGGCGTCGACGATGGCGTCTACGAGCGCCTGCGCGGCGCCAAACTGATGCGGCTGAAGGAACAGGCGATCGCCAATTGCGGGGCCGCCGGCATCGGGTGCGTGCTGGTGCCGACCGTGGTGCCCGGCGTCAACGACGCCGACATCGGCGCCATCCTCGACTTCGCCGTGGCGCACATGCCGGCGGTCCGCGCGGTGCACTTCCAACCGGTGTCGTGGTTCGGCCGCTATCCCGATGCGAACGCCGAGCTGCCGCGCATCACGCTTCCCGAAATCATCGCTGCGCTGATCGCGCACGAAGGCGGCACGATCGCCTGGAACGACTTCCATCCCGGCTCGGCCGAAAACCCCTATTGCTCGTTCTCCGGCCGTTTCCGCGTCGATGACGACGGCCGCCTGCAGCCGCAAGCCGCGGCGCAATCCTGCTGCGGCACGCCGATCGAGGCGGTGGCGGTCCCTGCTTCGGCGCCCTCCACGACCGGATGCTGCGGCGGTACCGCGGCAAAAGCCCCTGCCGCACCCGTCGCAGCGCCGGCCTCCGCCTGTTGCGGCACATCGCGCCCGAAGTCCGACGCCGCGGGGCCGAACGCAGCACAGCCAGCGATCGTCAGTTCGGAAATCGCCAGTCCCGACGTCGCCCGCGCCCGCCGCTATGTCGCCGGCCAATGGCGGCGGCCGGCATCGACGACCGAGCCTGCCACTCCCGGGCTCGATGCCTTCGACCGGTTCCTGGCAACGCAGGATCGCATCCTCGGCCTGTCCGGCATGGCGTTCCAGGACGCCTGGACGCTCGATCTCGATCGCCTCCGCCAGTGCCACATCCACGTCGTCTCGCCCGACCGCCGCGTCGTGCCGTTCTGCGCCTGGAACCTCACCGCAATCGACGGCCGGCCCATGCACCGGCCACAACACGGGCAGCAGCCCCAGCCGGCCGCCTCGGTCGCCGCCGCGGACAAGGCCGGACTTTGACGGTGGCTCGAGCGCTGCGGTGCCGCTGCCGGCAACTGCTTGCTGCAGCGTCGATCCATCTCAGACACTCCGCCCCATGCCGTCGTCGATCTCGGCATGGTCCGATCGCGCAACGGCGCACGGCCGCCAGCCCCGGCGGCCACAGCTATGGGCTCGGCGGCCAGATCGTCGCAGCAGCCCGGTGGCCCGGTCGGCACCTATCGCGATATGGTAGACGAGATCGCCGTTATGGTTCATTGCCAAGAGAACAATGAGCGACCATGTTGAGGGCTACTGCGTAGCCCTTGTGCCGACGGGTTGGCCGAGAGGGGCGAAGGGGGCTGGTCGTCTATCCAGATCGCGATGAGTTTGGGCCGGTTCGGGTCAAAACCGAGGCACGCGATCGATATCGAAGAGCTGAAGCGCGATCCGCGGCGAAAACCGTGCGCGCTTTTCAGCATCCTGCTCCAGAGCACGGACCAGAGGAAGCAGATCCCCGAGAGCAACTCGCCAACTGCGGACGGCACGGCGTCGACACCGAGCAGGTGGCGCAGTTCCGAATACCGGAGAACCGACGCTGGATTCGTGAACCCCGGACGCGTTGGCGCGTTTCAGTGTTCAGCTGGTGACAGTCTGCCGCACCGGCGGGCTTGCCTCAATCAATCATAACAATTCCGAAGCCGTCTGCTTCCTGTTTTGAGACGCGGGGATCGTTACCGTTGTGAACAAGGGCGAGATCACGGCAATGGCGCGATTGGTGAAAGCGAATGACAAACCTTTTATGAGGCCAGCCGCCGTTGTGCTGTCGGGCGTTATTTGCACAATCAACATATTGCGACACATCGTACTGATGGTCGCAAATCATCTGCCGCGATACCATCACGTCGATTATCTGCGAGTCGCCCTCTATCGATTTGCCGGGCTGCAAATCGGTCCAGGTACCCGCATCGCCGGACCGCTCATTGTCGACTTGAGTGTTCGGTCAAATACCCTTCGCCATATTGAAATCGGCCGCAATTCATACATCAATTTCAACTGCCGTATTTCTGCAGCCGACAGTCAAGTGACCATCGGCGATGACTGCCTTGTTGGACCTAACGTCTCATTCGAGACCTCAGAACATTCCATCGAGCCGAGACATCACCGAAAGGAACGGTACACGCGCCCCATCGTCGTGGGAAACAACGTATGGATCGGGGCAAACGCCCTGGTATTGCCGGGCGTGACAATCGCCGACGACGTCATCATCGCGGCCGGGGCAGTCGTCACACGCGATGTCAGGGAGGGCACGGTCGTCGGAGGCGTGCCCGCGCGCCCGCTTCGAGAGGCCAGAGAAGATTGGCACGGCCAATAAAGTCGCGGCAATGTCCGGCCGGTGTTTGCCACGGTCGCGGTCCGGACGTCTGCTTGAGCGTCGGCCCGAACCGCAGCGGCAACCGATTTCGCCAGCCGTCGGCTTTCGGCGCGCCCGGCTGCGGCAAGACCGGCGTCCCCGCACACTTGCATCAAAATCGCGCATACCAACAACTACGTAACCAATCATGCGCGGAGTACCTAAGTCATGGCGGCTCAATATATTTCCGGTCGATCCAGCTGATCTATCGCGGATCGGCGACGACCTCGGCAATTATCCAATTGTTAGTGAGGCGACTTCAATCTGTGTACGGCATCTCAGTCCTTGAGCCGAGATGGCCAGTGCCAAGAGTGCCGGCAGGAGGGGATTTCTTCTGATTTGGCAAGGGTTGAACGCTGCCATCGACTGTGTTTGACCATCAACGGGAAGGCTAAGGTCGATGTCGAGCTTTACTACTTCTAGTCGGCTATCTCAACTATTCGGCACCAAATTGGCGGCAGCGGCTGCAGTGAAGCTGACGGCGCCGACGGCGCGGCAGTCGTGGCTGCGCGACCAGCCGACGCGTTTCACCTTGGCCGCAAACACGTTCACCGATTTCGCCGGCGGAGCGCCGACCTTCACGGCCACCACCGGCACCGGATCGGCGCTGCCCTCGTGGCTGCAGTTCGATGCCCTGACCGGCACATTTTCCGGCATCGCGGCCGCTGGCCCGGGCGTGATCGACGTCAAGGCAACAACCGCGCATTCCGTTGGGGCTTCGCTCTCCGAAACGTTTAAGGTGCGAATGCCGGTCCCGGCTGCGCCGGTGGTTGCGACGCCGCTTGCGGCCGAGACCTGGAAACCCGGCCAGACGGTCAATCTGACCTTGCCGTCGGCTGCCTTCATCGATCCGCAAGGCCAGGCGCTCACCTACAAGGCGACACTGGCCAGTGGCGCCGCGCTGCCATCATGGCTGCACTTCGACAGCGCTTCGGCAACCTTCACCGGCACGGTCCCCCTCTCTGCCGCCGCCATGACGATCAAGGTCACGGCCACGGATACGGGCAAGGCGACGGCGTCGGAATCGTTCGACGTCGCGGTCGGCTCGCCGGTCGACATGCGGGCGGCAAGCTTCCTCGACACCGTCGGCGTCGACACCCATCTCCACTATTCGGATGGGCAGTACAGGAATGTCGCACAGGTCCTGTCGGAACTCGCCTATCTCGGCATCACCAACGTGCGCGACAACATCGGCACCGCCGGCCCGACGTCGACGCCTTTCGCCCCGTTCGTGACGCTGGCGAACGCCGGCATCTCCTTCACCTTGATGGCGAACGCTACCTCGACCAGCGCCGAGCAGGCCAATCTGCAGGAAATCGCCAATCTCAACAGCCTGGTACCCGGCAGCGTGTTCTCGGTGGAAGGTGCCAACGAAATCAACAACTGGCCGGTGACGTTCAACGGCGTCAGCGGGTTGCAAGGTGCGCTCGATCTGCAGAGCTATATTTATTCATTCGTCCACTCGTCGAGCGCACTCTCCGGCGTCAAGGTGAGCTATTTCACCGGATACGGCGCCGGCAATGTCGCAAACGGGCCCAATCCGCTGACGACCCCGGGGCTGGCCGACCTCGACAATCAGCATCCGTATCCGACCAACGGCCAGGCACCGGCAACGCCGATCAGTCCGACCAAGGCGCTGACCAACGAGCCCGGCTCGACCGGACCGGCCATCTATACCGAGACCGGCTATTCGACGGTCGGCACCGGCGCTGGTGTCGTCAATCAGGATGTTCAGGCGAAGTACACTCTCGACCTGCTGCTCGATGCGGCAAAGGACGGCGTTACCAAGACGTATCTCTACCAGCTGATGGACGCCTATGCTCCAGGTTCCAAACAAGGCGATGACGGCTACGGACTGTTCGACTATACCCAGACCCCGAAGGAAGCCGCTGTTGCCATCCACAATCTGACGACCATCCTGAAGGATCCGGGCACGAATGCTCAGGACTTCGCGACGGGCTCGCTGGCCTACACAATCCAAGGCCTGCCGACGACGGCCAACAGCCTGCTGATGGAGAAGTCGGACGGCAGCTATGAGCTGGCGATCTGGAACGAGCCGCGGCTGTGGGATCCGACGACAAAGACCGAACTCGCCGCCACCACGACCACTGTGACGCTCCAGCTTTCCGGCACTGCGGCGCAGGTCAACGTCTACGATCCGCTGTCGGGCACCAGCCCGGTTTCGACGGCGACCAACGTTGCGTCGCTGCAGCTGGGCCTGAGCGATCGCCCGCTGATCATCGAGATCAGCCAGGCGGCAGCCAACCTGACGCAGGCCATCGCGTCGGTATCAGGCTCGAACTCGGTATCGACCGCAGGCCCGTTGCATTCCACGTCGACGCCGACCGGGACGCTCGCCTCGCCGATCGGCTGATCGCCGAACGGACGGCACGGCGGCAGTCGAACCGTCGAGCATCCGGCGCCCCGCCAGGCCAGCAGCGCTCGATTGCTTGAACAGACGGATCATTCCGCCTCGATTGTCACCGTGTCGGCAATGCCCACCGTGCTGAGGGTGAACGGCGGCATGGTCCCGCCGGCGATCCTGAGGACCGGCCGCGCCGGGCGGAGATCGAGCGCGATCGTGATCGCCCTGCCCTCGTCGCGCCACGCGGCGGTGTCGCCGTCGTCCTGATAGAACAGGCCCGCCGCCTTGCCATCCGAAGCGCCGAACAGCGCCAGCTGCAGTTGTCCGCCCTCCTCCAGCGGCACGATGGCGCCGGCGCGGACAAACAGCGGCAGACGGCCGAGGGGGGCAGCAACGGAGACTCGTTGTCCGCCATCGTAATGACTGCCGTCGCCGAAACCATACCAGCCGCCCGGATGAGCCGGTAGATAGACGTCCCGGCTGGTCGCCCCCTCGAGCAGAACCGGCGCGACGAGCAGATCCGGGCCAAGCATGAATTGATCTTCGACATCGCGTGCCGCCGCGTCGCCGCCAAAATCCCAGAACAGCGGCCGCACGGGCGGCACATCGTCGCGCGCCGCCAGCCACATCTGCGTGTAGAGGTAAGGCAGCAGCCGATGCCTCAGCGCGATGGCGTCGCGGACTTGCGCAATGACGTCGGCATGCATCCACGGCGTATTGACCGTGCCATTGTCCTTCCACGAGTTCATCACCATGCGCGGCCACAGCGCGCAGAATTCGACGAAGCGGCAGAACAGTTCCGGCCCGGGCACCGGCCCGTGAAACCCGCCGACGTCGTGCCCGATCGAGAACATCCCCGACAGGCCCATGTTGAGTCCCTGCGTCAGGTTGTAGCGCAGGGTCTTCCAGGCCGTCTCATTGTCGCCGGTCCAGGTCTGGCCGTAGCGCCAGATGCCGGCGCCGCCGGCGCGCGTGATGGTATAGGCGCGCTTGCCGGGTGCCTGTGCCGTCTGGGTCTCAAAGGCAAGCTTGTGCATCAGCAGCGCCTGCGCCGGGCGCCCCAATATTTGCGCAAACGGTCTGCCGTCGCCATGGCAGACGGCGTCCTCGTCCCAGATCTCGAATTCGTTGTTGTCGCTCCACACCGACGTCACGCCGTAGTCGAGAAGCGCGTCGCGGATGCCGTCCGCCCACCATTGGCGGCCGTCCGGGTTGGTGAAGTCGACGTGGAAGCCGAGCCCGTCCCAGAACTGGGCGATCGCCGGATCGCCGGTCTCGCCGTCCTTGACCAGGATAGCTTTCGTGCGCGCCTCCTCGAGGCGGGGATGATCGTCGAGCAGGCACGGCTTGATGTTGGTGATCGGCTGCATGCCGGCCGCCTTCAGCCGGGCCATGGTGGCAGCCGGATCGGGGAACTTGTCGCGGTTCCAGTTGAACACATAGCGGCGGGGACCGATCGAGGTGTAGCCCGAACCGAAGTGGAAACTGTCGCAGCGGATGCCGTGCCGACGACAGTTGTCGATGAACGCGGTGATACGGGCATCGGCATCCGGCGCATCGGCGATCGCCATCGACGTCATGCCGAAGCCGAGCGACCAGCGCGGGGCAAAGGCCTGCCCGCCGGTCAGCCAGGAAAACCGCCGTGTCACCTCGGGCACTGTCGGACCGGCCAGCACGTAGTAGTCGAGATCGCCGTCCTCCGCCCGGTAGCTGCGGAACAGACCGTGGTAGTTGTCGATGGTCGCGCCGAGATCGACGGTTGCCGGAGCCAGATTGTCGTAGAAGATGCCGTGCGCGCCGGCCGGCCCGTCGACGATGAAGAACGGCAGCATCTTGTAGAGCGGATCGGACAGTTCGGCATCGAAGCCGCAAGGGTCGACCGCATCGATGGCAAACCGCCGGCCGGTGCGATCAAGCGGACCGGCCTTGTCGCCGAGACCGTAATGACGCTCCTGCCGGTGTCTCGCCATATGGTGCGCCAGGGCGCCGGTCTTCAGCGACAGGAGATAGGCCTGGGTCGAACGGTCGTTGAGGAATGCCTCGCTGTCGCCCGATCGCCGCCACGCAATGCCGAAGGGCTGCAGTCTGACCTCGGCGGAGAGACCGCCGGAGGACAGCAGGACCGTGCCCTCGCTCGGCGCGATGCTGACCGACGGGTGGGTAAATCCCGATACGTCGTCGCGCGGACGTCCGGCGTAGGACGGTTCGAGGCCGCCCGGTGCGATCGCCCAGCCGCGGTCGAGCCGATATCCCGACGGCCGGCGGAGCGTGACGCGGCCGATGTCCGGCTCAAGGATGGCGATACGCACCGTGGCGAGTATCGCACCGCCGGCGCCGACCTCGAAAATCGCTGCGTTGCCGTCCATGTGGCTGAAGCGGGCGTGGGTCAGGGCTTTCATCGCGGGCAGTTCCTCCTTGGCTACGCACGGACGCCTCACATGGACGACGCAGATCGGCCAGACCGATGTTCGATCCCGGCGGATGGCCGAGCGAGATTGTTAGTTCAGTGCGGGCCTCGGCACCAGGGCGGGGAACCGCGGCCGGGGCAGGCGGCACGGGCGCCCGTCACGCCGCCACGGCCGATCACCAGACCGCAGCGCCGCGCTTGCCGAGCATCATCCGGAATCGGTTGACAGTCCGTGCAACCGGTTCCATAGTCACGAAACCGGTTGCACGATCCGTGGAGTTCCTTCGTGGCCCGCAGGCAGGCAGACCCTGATAGACCGACGATCAGCCGTGTTGCGGCCGAGGCGGGCGTATCGCGCGCAACCGTGTCGCGATCCTTCACCCACCCGGACCTGCTGTTGCCGGCAACGGTCGCCAAGGTGCGCGAAGTCGCCGAGCGTCTCGGCTACGTGCCGAACCAGGTGGCCCAGGCGCTGTCGACCGGCAAGGCCGGCAACATCGCATTGATCGTGCCCGATATCGCCAATCCGTTCTTTTCGGCCTTGATGCGTGGCGCGCAAGCCCAGGCCTATCGGCGCGGCTATGCCACCTTTCTCGGCGACACCGACGAGACCGAGGAACTCGAGGACCTGCTGCTCGGCAAGCTCGCCGTCCAGGTTGACGGCTTCGTCCTCGCCTCGCCCCGCCAGGACGAGAAGCGGATCCGCGTCCATGCGGCGCGCCGGCCGCTGGTTGTCATCAACCGCGACCTCGAAGGCATCCCGCGGGTGCTGGTCGACACCACCGTCGGGTTCGCCCAGGCCGTCAACCTGCTCGCCGACTATGGGCATCGCACCATCGCCTACGTCGGCGGACCCAAGAGCTCGTGGTCGAACCAGCAGCGGGTGCGGGCGGTCGAGGAGACAGCGGCAGCGCGCGGCCTCAAACTGGTGCGGCTGGACGCGGTGCGACCGAGCCACGAGGCGGGACGCGACGCCGTCGAAAAGGTGCTGCGCTGCGGCGCCACCGCCGCCCTCGCCGTCGACGACGTCGTCGCGCAAGGCCTGATGGCGGGGCTTGCCGACCGCGGCCTGTCGGTTCCGGCCGACTTCAGTCTGGTCGGCTGCGACAACGTCATCGCCGCCACCACCTATCCGCCCCTGACGACGATCGACGCGCTGTGCGCCGAAGCCGGTCGCACCGCCGTCGATCTGCTGATCGATGGATTGAGTGCGGAGCCGCCGTCCGAACGCAACGTCATTCGCGGCGAACTGACGATCCGCGCCTCGACCGGCCCGGCTCCCGAACGTCACGCCGCGAAGAAGCACCGCAGCCCGGCCAAGTCTGAGCCGCCGGACGTCTCCCCGTCACTTCCCAACAGGACAGAACGATGATCGATCTGCGATTCCACAAGACGAAGCTGGAAACCGGCTTCGCTGCGGCCGCCTTCGGCGCGGCGGCGATCGTCGAGGCGATCGCCTCCCGCGGCCATGCCAACATCGTCGTGGCGACCGGCGCCAGCCAGTTCGAGATGCTCGCCGCCCTCGTCGGCCACAACGAGATCGACTGGTCGCGCGTCACCGGCTTCCACCTCGACGAATACATCAACATGCCGGCGACCCATCCGGCGAGCTTCCGCCGCTATCTCGCCGAGCACTTCACCGGCAAGCTGCCGACGCTCGGCGCCTTCCATTTCGTCGAAGGTGACGCGCCCGACCTTGCCGCCGAACTCGCCCGGCTCGGCGCCCTCCTCGACCGTCACCCGATCGACGTGATGTTCGCCGGCATCGGCGAGAACGGGCATCTCGCCTTCAACGATCCGCCGGCCGACTTCGAGACGACCGACGCCTATCGGGTGGTCGAACTCGAGGACCGCTGCCGTCGCCAACAGTTCGGCGAAGGTTGGTTCCCGAGCCTTGAGGCGGTGCCGCATCGGGCGATCTCGATGACCGTCCGCCGCATCATGTCGAGCCGCGTCGTCGTGCTGACCGTGCCCGACCAGCGCAAGGCCGACGCCGTCCGCGGCGTCGTCGAGGGCCCAATCACCAACCTCTGCCCAGCCTCCATCCTGCAGCGCCATGCCGCCTGCCGGATGTTCCTCGATCCTCTTGCCGCGAGCCGGCTCTCCTCGAAGCCGCACGCTGCCGCCCTGTGATCGGCGCCTCCGGGCGCCGGTTCTCCCGCATCATGTCGCAAGCCGAACACGGAGAATGACGATGTCGTACCCCTCCTGGCGTTGCAGTTCGATCTCGGCCGGAGCTGTTCTGGCCGCTACCCTTTTCGCGGCCTCCGCGGCGGCCGAGCCGGTCACTATCAATGTGATCGACGTGGCCGGCGATCTCCAGATCAGCCAGCCGGCGCTGGAGAAGTTCCAGGCCGAACACAAGGATCTGGTGTCGAAGTTCATCTTCACCCAGGCCACCGCCCCGGAACTCGCCGGCAAGCTGAAGGCGCAGCAGGACGCCGGCCGGGTCGACATCGACTTCGTGCTGACCGGCAACGACGCGCTGGCGGCCGGCATGGAACAGGGCCTGTGGCTCGAGATCCTGCCGAAGTACGCCTCGCAGTTTCCCGACCTGAAGCAGCTGTACATCCCCGGCGCCTACCAGATGCAGGAGATGGCGCGCGGCCAGGCCTTCGTCATCGACTGGTATCCGTCCGGGCCGCTCATCGAATACGCCCCTGACCGGGTCAAGGACGTGCCCGATACACCAGACAAGCTGCTTGCCTGGTGCAAGGCCCACCCGGGCCGCTTCATGTACGCCCGCCCGGCCAATTCCGGCCCCGGCCGTACCCTGGTGATGGGCCTGCCCTATCTTCTCGGCGACAAGGATCCGCAGGATCCGGTCAACGGCTGGGACAAGACCTGGGCCTATCTGAAGCAACTCGACAGCTGCATCGATTATTACACGTCCGGCACCACCGCCTCGATGAAGGAACTGGCCGACGGGTCACGCGATATCATCGCGACGACGACCGGCTGGGACATCAATCCGCGCTACCTCGGCATCGTCCCGGAAGAGTACAAGGTCGGCGCCTTCAAGAACTTCCACTGGGTCGGCGACGCCAACTACATGGCGATCCCGAAGGGCGTTCCGGACGCCAAGCTGAAGATCGTGCTGCAGCTTATGGCGTTCCTGCTGAAGCCCGAGCAGCAGGCGTTCATGTACGACCATGGCTACATGTATCCGGGTCCGGCGATCAACGGTGTCACGGTCGACATGGCACCGGCCGACAGCCAGGAGACGATCAAGCAGTTCGGACGGCCGGAATATGCCGGCATGATCGCCGGCAACCCGACCGAGCCGCCGCTCGACGCCAAGCCGCTGGTCGCGATGTTCGACAAGTGGGATCGCGAGATCGGCGCAGCCAAGATGAAGAAGTGAACAATCCGGCGGGCCATCGCCCCTGAGGTGGTCCGCTGCCTGCCCGAGCGGGGCGATCTGAGGACTTCGAGGTACCGGTATGACGATCCTGTCGAGAGACTTTCGTGAACTTCGGCTCGACGGCATAAGCCGGAGATTCGGCGCCCAGAACGCGCTAGAAGACGTGTCGCTCACCGTTCCACGCGGTGAGTTCGTTGCCCTGCTCGGGCCCTCCGGCTGTGGCAAGTCGACGGCGCTTAACTGCATCGCCGGCTTGCTGCAGCTCACCGACGGCGCGATCTGGCTTGACGACCGACGCATCGATCCCCTGCAGTCAGAGGATCGCGGTTTCGGCATGGTGTTCCAGAATTACGCCCTGTTTCCGCATTTGACCGTCCGCCGCAACGTCGGCTTCGGACTCGAAATGCAGCGGATCGGCCGCGGCGAGGTGGAACGCCGGGTCGACGAGGCGCTCGGCGTCGTTCGTCTCACGGACCAGAGCGACAAGTTGCCGGGCCAACTTTCCGGCGGCCAGCAGCAGCGCGTCGCCATCGCCCGCGCCATCGCCGTCGAACCGCCGGTGGTGCTGATGGACGAGCCGCTCTCCAATCTCGACGCCAAGCTGCGGCTCGAAATGCGCACGGAGATCCGGCGCATCCACCGGCTGCTCGGCTCAGCGACGATCTACGTCACCCACGACCAGGAGGAGGCGCTGTCGCTCGCCGACCGGATCGTCGTGCTGCGCGACGGCCGCGTCCGCCAGATCGGCACCCCGTCCGAGCTCTATCGCCGGCCGATCGATATCGACGTCGCCGAGTTCATGGGCTTCCGCAACGCGCTCTCCGGCACCGTCGTGCGGCGAGAGGGCGACACCGTCGAGGTCGACTGCGCGGTCGGCGGTACCATCCGCGCCCGCGTCGTCGATCCGAAGACCGGCCCGGCGGTCACCGTGGCAATCCGGCCCGGCGACCTCACGCCGGGGCCCGACGGGCCGATCGTCGGCGAGGTGAACGGCCTCGAATATCGCGGCGAGTCCTGGTTCGGCACGGCCACGGCCGGCGACGGCCAGGAGTTGTTCTTCCGCTCGCATATGTCGATCGCCATCGGCGAGACGGTCCGCCTCGATGCGCCGGAGGACCGCGTGCTGGCCTACGACCGGGCGGCCGGGGCAGCGCCGACGAGCGGAGGTGGGCGATGAGCGTGTCCTCGTCGACGACCGGGCGGCCGGCCCGCCGGCTCTCCCTTGCCCAAAGGCTCGCTGCCCGCGATCTCGATGCGGTGACGCTGCTGGTCGTTCCGGCTGCCTTGTTCGTCGTCGCGATGTTCGTCTATCCGTTCCTCTACGGACTGGTGCTGTCCTTCCACCCGAAGGAGGGAGACGCGCTGGCGAACTACACGACGTTCTTCTCCGACCCGTACATGTACGGGACCATCTGGCTGACGCTGCGGCTGGCGCTGCCGGTCACCGTGATCAATCTGTTGATCTCCGTGCCGATCGCCATGCGGGTCCGGCATATGCGGCGGCAGCGGATCCTGACCACCATCCTGGTGCTGCCGATCACGCTTGGGACCGTGCTGATCGCCGAGGGGCTGCTCAACTACCTCGGGCCGCAGGGCTGGCTGAACCGCACCCTGATCACCTTCGGCCTCATCGATCATCCGATCCGGCTGGTGCACAATTATCTGGGCGTGCTGTTGTCGCTGGTGATCACCGGCTTCCCCTTCACCTTCCTCCTGACCCTGTCGATGATTTCCGGCATCGACCCGGCACTGGAGCAGGCGGCGGCAACGCTTGGCGCCCGTGCCCCGCAGCGCTTCCGCCGCATCGTCTTACCGCTAATCCTGCCCGGACTGGCGGTGACCTTCTGCCTCGCCTTCGTCGACGCCTTCTCGGTGTTCCCCTCCGCCGTGATGCTCGGCTCGCCGGCCGGCGAGACCCGGGTGATCTCGATCGCCGCGGCCCAGGCAGCGTTCGAGAAGTACGACTATTCCTATGCCTCGGCGATCGCGATGATCATGACGGTGATCCAGTTCGGCTTCGTCGGGATCGTGCTGGCCTTGCGCGGGCTCTTCTACAAGGGGCCGGCACTCGGCGGAAAGGGATGAGGCGATGATGCGCTTCGAGACGGCTCTCGGCAGACTGTGGCGGACGGCGGTGTGGGCCTTCGTCGTGTTCTTCGTCCTCAACGTGCTGGCGATGATCTCCACCGTGGTGATCAATTCGCTCGGCACCCGCTGGCTCGGCACCTGGCTGCCGGCCGGCTGGACGCTGCGCTGGTACATGGATGCCTGGCATCGCTTCCAACTCGACGACGTGCTGCTCGTTACCTTCGAGATCGCCGGCGCGGTGGTGGTGCTGTCGGCACTGATCGGCGTGCCGGCCGCCTATGCGCTCGCCCGGCGGAATTTCCCCGGCAAGTCGATCGTGCTCGTGCTGTTCCTGCTGCCGCTGTTGGTGCCGCCGATCACCTTCGGCGTGCCGCTCGCCACGGTGCTGTATCGAGCGGGCCTCGCCGGAACGATGTCCGGCGTGATCATCGCCAATCTGGTGCCGACCGTGCCGTTCACCGTCGTGTTGATGATCCCGTTCATCGAACAGATCGATCCGCGCGTCGAGCACGCCGCCCGCGTGTTCGGCGCCGGTACCGGCCGGCTGTTCACCCGCATCCTGGTGCCGTTGCTGCTGCCCGGCATCTTCGCGGCGACGCTGCTGTCGATGGTGCGCACCGTGTCGATGTTCGAGCTGACGTTTCTCACCGCCGGGTCATCGAGCCAGACCCTGGTCGTGGCGCTGTACTATTCGGTGTTCGCTGCCGGCGTCCGGCCAGGTCAGTCGATCGACGCGATGGCCGTGATCTACATGGCGTCGACGCTGATCTGGCTGATCATCGCCCTGCGCTTCGTCGATCCGACCCAGATCGTCGCCCGGGCCAAGCGCAGCCGAGCCGATTGAACGCGTCAGAGCCGGACGGGTGCCCTTCACGGGCGCCCGTTTGGCGTCCCGGAGGCAACGGTGTCGGCCATGTCTCGCCGGCGCCCGATTGTTGCTGCGCAAGGCGGTCACCGATAATCGAAGCGCCGTCTTCAGTTGTCGGCCCCGGTTCCTTTGGACCGACGTCGTCGCATAGCCGCCAATTGGCTAAGTAGTCGAAATGATTCCAGAATTTATTAACCCTTCCTAGACACATTCGTGGCCAGATCTTCCTAAGCAACGTACTCCCGGCAAGGGAGTGCTATAGGGAGTTTTTACCATGCGGTTCGGTGTTCGAGGTCGCCTCTTCCTTCTTGTTGGATTGTTTGCGCTCGGATGTAGTGTCGTGGCTGCCGCGGCGGTGCTGCTTGAGCGCGGCCAGCTGGTCGAGGCCCGCCAGCGCCAGCTCGAGAGTCTGGTCGACACTGCGCTCGGCGTGTTTGCGGCCTTCGACGGACAGGTCAAGGCGGGCACGATCGCTGAAGACGCGGCCCGCAAGGCGGCGCTCGCCGTGGTGGCGCAGATGCGCTATGGCTCGGGCGACTACTTCTTCGCCCAGACCGGCGAGGGCGTAACGGTGATGATTCCGCCGCGACCCGATCTGGTCGGCAAGCTGCGATTGGCCGAGCAGGACACCAACGGCAAGTACTTCATCCGCGAGATGAAAGAACTGGTCGATCGCGACGGCAAGGGTTTCGTCAGCTACACGTTCAAGAAGCCGGGCACAGACCTAGTCGCCGATAAGACCACCTTCGTCAAGATGTACAAGCCGTGGAATCTGTCGATCGCCACCGGAGTCTACATGGACGACATCGACGCCGAAGTCATGAGGGCGGCGATCAAGGCCGGCGGCGTGACAGCCGCCATCGTGGTGATGCTCGGCAGCGTGGCGTTCTGGATTGCCCGCAGCATCGCCGGACCGCTCGCCATCTTGCGCCGGGCGATGTTGCATCTGGCCGAAGGCCGGCAGACCGACGTCGAGATCGACACCAGTCGCACCGACGAACTCGGCGAGATGGCCAAGAGCGTGCTGGTGTTCCGCGACAACGCTGTGCAGCGCGCCGAACTGGAGGCGCGGGCCAAAGCGGAGGAAGCCGAGCGGGCGATGCGTCAGGGGCGAGTCGAGGCGGCAATCGCCGCTTTCCGCAGCGACGTCAAGACGGTGCTCGGCGCCTTCGGCATCAACGTCGACGGGTTGGAGGCGACGGCCAAGACTCTGACCGGCGTTGCACAGGAAGCCAGCGAACAGGCAGTCTCGGCGGCGGGGACGTCCGAGCAGGCTGCCGGCAATGTCCACAGCGTCGCCTCGGCGGCGGAAGAACTGGGCTCCTCGGTGCAGGAGATCAGCCGGCGGGTGAGCCAGGCCAACGACATCGTCGCCAAGGCGGCGGGCATGGCCGACAGGACCAACGGCCAGGTCGAGGCGTTGGCCGCGGCGGCCCAGAAGATCGGCGATGTGGTCAATCTGATCCGCGCCATCGCCGAACAGACCAATCTGCTGGCGCTCAATGCCACCATCGAGGCCGCCCGCGCCGGCGAAGCTGGCCGGGGCTTCGCGGTGGTCGCCTCCGAGGTCAAGATGCTGGCCAATCAGACCGCCAAGGCAACCGAGGACATCGGCGCCCAGATCGCCGGCATCCAGCAGGCGACCCGCGAGGCCGTGCTGGCGATCGGCGAGATCAGTGAAACCATGGCCACGGTCCAGCGCTTCACCGCCGGCATCTCGGCCGCCGTGGAAGAACAGGGCATGGCCACCCAGGAGATCTCGCGCAACGTCGCCGAGGCCTCGACCGGTACCGCCACTGTGGCGCAAAACGTGTCGACGGTCACGACGGCGATCGGCGAGGCCAACCGCTCGGCTCGCCACGTACTCGATTCGACCGGCGAACTGGCCGAAGCCGCGCGCCGGCTGGAGAGTTCCGTCGATACCTTCCTGCAGCAGGTTGCGGCCTGAGCCGACAAGCCTCGTGGTCCGACGGGCGGCCGGTCTCCCCGGTCGCCCGTCGGCGTTTCAGGGCGGCGCGGCGACGCAAAACGGCCGCGCGCATTTCCGCGATTGCCACGGCGCGCCGCCGCCATTGCAACGACCGCAAATATTGCGTGGTCCCCGCGAACGGCCGTGTTGCCGGAATTGTCCGAGCCCGGACGTGGCGGCCAAACTCGCTGCATCGCTTGCAGTTGCTGCGCGGCAAATCGACGCAACGGCACAGTATCCAGGCCGACTTACTGGTCCTTCGCCTGTCAATTGCCTCACGCCCCACAGAACCGTCGACGCTAGTCTTTCGCCATGCGCGCCGTTGTTAGATCGGCGCTGGCGAAACGATTGCGCAATCGTTTCACATCATGTATCGTAAGCAAAATACCTGATATGATCAAGCACTGATCAAAACAAGCAGCACATCGGGAGGCACACGGCCCCATGGGCAAGTCGTCCGCTCGGAACGGCCCGCGACAGGGCGTGCCCTCGACGATCGTCGACGTCGCACGCAAGGCGGGCGTGTCGGTGTCGACCGTCTCCCATGTGGTCAATCACACGCGCCGGGTCATGCCCGAGACGCGCAAGCTGGTGGAAGACGCCATCGCCGTCGTCGGCTACCGGACCAACACCCTGGCACGGGCGTTGAAGATGTCGACGACGCGCAGCGTCGGCATCGCCATCTCGGCGGCGTCAAATCCCTATTTCAGCGACATCATTTGTGCAATCGAGGCCGAGTGCGCCCGGCTCGGTCTGATCGTGCTGCTGTCCGACACGCACGACGACCCCGAGCGCGAGTTGAACGTCGTCAAGGATCTGTACCAGCGCCGGGTCGACGGACTGATCCTGGCCCCTGCGTCCGACGCGTCGGAACGGACGCTGCGATTCATCGAATCCGTCGGGCTGCCGTGCGTGCTGGTGGACCGGCTGTCGAGCGATCGGTTCGATCAGGTCGGCGTCAGGAACAGCGAGGCGATGGCGTTGCTGGTCACGCACCTGGCCGCGTTCGGACACCGGCGCATCGGTTTCGTCGCCGGCCAAGCCGGGCTTGCCACCACCGCCGAACGGATCCGCGGCTATCGGACGGCCCTCGTCGACCTCGGTCTCGACGACGATCCCGATCTCCTGGTGACCGGCAATCCGAGCATCGCCCGGGTGACGGAATCGACCAAGGCACTGCTGTCGTTGCCGCAGCCGCCGACCGCTTTGATCGCCGGCAACAATATGGCGACGATCGGCGTCATGCGGGCGATACGGGCGTTCGGCCTGACCGTGCCGCGCGATATCTCGATCGTCGGCATCGATGATTTCGAATGGGCGGATTGTTTCGAGCCGCGCCTGACGCTGGTCGCTCAACCTTGCGACGAGATCGGCCGACAGGCCGCGGCGCTGCTGATCGAGCGGATCGGCTCGAGCCAGGGCGCGCGGCGGACGATCCGTCTCGACTGCACACTGCGGCAACGCGATTCCTGTGGGCCACCGAAATGAGCACAGCATCCGCCGGCGCCGAGGGCGCGCAGCCGATCATCGAAGTCCGTCGGGTGGCCAAGAGCTTCGGCGGCGTCAAGGCGTTGCGCGGCGTCGACTTCACGCTCTACGGCGGCGAGGTGCACGCGCTCCTGGGCGAGAACGGCGCCGGCAAATCGACACTGATGAACATCCTCTCCGGCGTGCATGCCGCCGACGAGGGCGAATTGCTGATCGACGGCACGCCGGTCAGGTTCACCGATCCGCGCGAGGCGCAGGCCGCCGGCATCGCCACGATCTATCAGGAACTTGACCTCGTGCCGTCGCTCGACGTCACCGCCAATCTGTTTCTCGGGCACGAAATCACCCGCAACGGACTGTTGGACAACGCCGCGATGCGGGCGGAGGCGCGCAGACGCCTCGCCGTCATCGACGTCGATATCGATGTCGACCGGCGCGTCGACAACCTGTCGATCGGGCATCGGCAAATCGTGGCGATCGTCAAGGCGTTGTCGTTTGCGTCGCGCGTGCTGATCATGGACGAACCGACCGCCGCGCTGACCGCGAGCGAAGTCGAGAGCCTGTTCGGCATCGTGCGCAGCCTCAGGGCGAAGGGCGTCGCCATCATCTATATTTCGCATCGCCTGGAGGAGGTTCCCTTCGTCGCCGACCGGGTCACGGTGCTGCGCGACGGGCTGGTCGCCGGCGAGACGGCACCGCACGCTTCGCAGAGCACTCTGGTGCGCCTGCTGGTCGGCCGGCCGCTCGACGAACTCTATCCCCGGCGCTCGACCGGATTCGGGCGGCCGCTGCTGACCCTGCGTCATGCCAGCTTTCGCCTCGAGCGCGAGCGCTCCGGTTGGCAGACACCATGCGACATCAGCCTGACCGTGCGCGCGGGCGAGATCGTCGGGCTCGCCGGCATCATGGGGTCCGGGCGAACCGAGCTGTTGATGGCGCTATTTGGTTCGGGACTGCCGGGCAGATGGGAAGGCGTCGTCGAGATTGACGGTCAGGCGACGAAGCTGCAATCGATCGCCGTCGCCCGCCGGTCGGGCATCGCCTTCGTCACCGACGATCGGCGCGGCAACGGCCTGATGATCCGGATGTCGGTCGGGCGCAATCTGGTGATGTCGATCATCAGGCACGTGACGCCGCTGTTTCTGGTATCGCCGGCCAGGGAGGCCATGGCGGCGGAGCGCGCGTTCAGCCAGTTCGACATCCGCCCGCACGATGCGACGATTGCGGTCGGTGCGCTGTCGGGCGGCAATCAACAGAAGGTCGTGCTGGCCAAGGAAGTGGTCGGAGAGCCGCATCTCTTGCTGCTCGACGAGCCGACGCGCGGCATCGACGTCGGCGCCAAGGGTGAGATCTATGCCCGCTTGCGCGACCTCGCCAACGCGGGCCTCGGCGTGCTGGTCGCCTCCAGCGAGATGCCGGAGCTGATCGGGCTTTGCGACAAGATCGTCGTCTTGCGCGAAGGGCGGACGGTCGCTGAATTTCCCGGCGGGATCGACGAACACTCGGTGCTGGCAGCCATTACGGCCAAGGAGATTGCCCATGTCTGAAAGCACCGGTCAGCCGGCCGCACCGCCCGCGGTGGCGAAACGGCGGCAACGCATCGACCTTCTGGCCGTTGCGGTCCGGTTCCAGAGCCTGATCGGCCTGGCGCTGGTCTCGGTCGGCGGCATCATCTTCTCCCCCGTCCGGCACGGGCAGATCCTGTTTCTGGCACCCGACAATATCGCCAACATCATCCGGGCGATTTCGGAAACCGGCATCATCGCCGTCGGCATGACGTTCGTCATCATCACGGCCGGCATCGATCTGTCCGTCGGCGCGCTGTTGAGCCTGTCGAGCGTGATGACCGCGACGATGATGGTCAGCGTCGGCTGGGGGCTGTTGCCGACATTGCTGACCGTCATGCTGGCCGGGGCCGCCTTCGGCGCAGCGCAGGGGCTGATTTCGACGCGGTTCCGGCTCGAACCGTTCATCGTGACGCTGGCCGGGCTGCAGGTGGCGCGCGGGTTGGCGCTGGTCGTCTCCGGCAATCAATACATCAACATTTCCTACGGCGAAGGCCTCGGGCTCGCCCCACCGATTTTCGCCGTGCTGGGCGAGCGGCTGTTCGACAATACAGTTCCCGTCGCCACGCTGGTGTTCGTCGCCTTCGCCGTCGTCGGCACGATCGTCTTGAACACCACGCGGTTCGGCCGCTACGTGTTTGCCGTCGGCGGCAACGAGCGGGCGGCGCGTCTCTCCGGCGTGCCGGTGTCGCTGATCAAGGTCTCCGTCTACGCCATCACCGGCCTTGCCTCGGCGACCGCCGGCATCGTGCATGCCGGACAGTTCAATTTCGGCAGCGCCAATGACGGCACGGGTTACGAGCTGACCGCGATTGCCGCCGTGGTGATCGGCGGCACCAGCCTGTTCGGCGGTTCCGGCTCGATGATCGGCACCGTCGCCGGCGCCGTCATGCTGGGGGCGCTGGCCAACCTGTTGCAGCTCAACAACATCAATGCGGCTTTGCAGCTGTTGGCGACGGGCGCGATCATCGTGCTCGCCGCCGTGCTGCAATCCCTCGTCCGCCGCCATGAGGGAGGGCCACGCTGAACGTCCGGCGGCAACACCGATGGCGCCGGGGCTGGTGGCAGCCAGCCCCGGCGAACTGCCCCAAGCCTACCCCACGGAAAACTGTCGAAACCGACAGGGAGGAGATAAACATGAACAGCATGAAATGGATAGACCGACGCCGGCATGCGATGCAAGTCTCAGTTCTGGCTGCTGGCGCGCTGGCGCTCTTAGCCAGTTCGGCGATGGCCGCACCGCTGGTGA
>JARLIU010000171.1 GCA_031291595.1 Ancalomicrobiaceae bacterium
CTGGGGTCGCCGCGACTGACGCAATGTCGCAGGGCGCGGCGCCAGTCATGCCGCGGCGCCGGAGTGCTGCGAGACGACGAACTGGGCTGTTCCGGCCGATCCGCAGGCTGCAGTCCCGGTCAAGCGGCGGAGCCAGCTCAGGTTCACCATCGAATTTCGCGCTTGAATCGGTCGAGCCGATTTCGTAATTTGACGTAGATTTTCGTATTTGCGGCTTTTTCGAAACTGAGCGGCGATGGCGACTGTCGGCCGCCCGGTGCACAGCCACATCGTCGCCGATAGCGGAGCGCCGCAAGAGCCGGATGGTTTCGGATGGAAACGCCGAGGCGATCCATCGGTTCGCTGAACCACTGCTCTATCAGGAACTTAGAGCGTCGATTCAGCTGTCGCATGTTCCCAGGTGACGGCATCGCGCTCTAGAGTGCAGCGCTCACCGCCGGACACGACGCCCGGCGTCGGCGACGATGTGCGCAATGACCATGAGCCAGCCGGCGGAACCGGCGGCCAGCAAGGGAGGACCACGATGCGGGACTATGTCGGCGCGCTGGACCAAGGGACGACCAGCACACGCTTCATCGTGTTCGACCGGTCCGGGCGCAGCGTCAGCGTGGCACAAAAGGAGCACGAGCAGATCTTCCCGCGGCCCGGTTGGGTCGAGCACGATCCGGCCGAGATCTGGCGGCACGTGGCGGAAGTGATGAAAGAGGCGATGGAGGCGAAAGGCCTCGGCCCGGAAGATCTCGCCGCCATCGGCATCACCAATCAGCGCGAGACCACGGTGGCTTGGCAGCGGACCACAGGCCGGCCAATCCACAATGCCATCGTCTGGCAGGACACGCGCGTCGCCGAAGATGTTGCCATTCTCTCGGCCGCCGGCGGCCAGGACCGCTACCGGGCCAAGACCGGTCTGCCGCTCGCCACCTATTTTTCCGGGCTGAAACTGCGCTGGATCCTCAATCACGTGCCGGGCGCGCGCGCCGCGGCCGAAGCCGGCGATCTGATGTTCGGCACCATCGACACGTTCCTCGCCTGGCACCTGACCGGCGGGCCGGACGGCGGCCGCCACGTTACCGACGTCACCAACGCCAGCCGCACCCAGCTTCTCAACCTCGCCACCCTCGACTGGGACGCGGAGATCCTGGCCGATTTCGGCATCCCCCGTGCCGTGTTGCCCGAGATCGCCTCAAGTTCCGAAGTGTACGGCGAGGCGACGCTGCCGGCGGTGAGGGGCGTGCCGATTTCCGGCATCCTCGGGGACCAGCATGCCGCCCTGTTCGGCCAGGCCTGCTTCAAGCCGGGCGAGGCCAAGAACACCTACGGCACCGGCTGCTTCCTGGTGATGAACACCGGCACGACCATCGTGCCGTCGAAATGCGGGCTGTTGACCACGCTCGGCTACAAGCTGGGCAACCAGCCGGCCGTCTATGCACTGGAAGGCTCGGTCGCCATCACCGGTGCGCTGGTGCAATGGCTGCGAGACAACCTCGGCATGATCTCGACCAGCGCCGAGATCGAGACGCTGGCCCGCACCGTCGCCGACAATGGCGGCGTGTATTTCGTCCCCGCCTTCTCCGGCCTCTACGCGCCCTATTGGAAGGACAGCGCCCGTGGGCTGATCGCCGGGCTGACGCGCTTTGTCACCCGCGGCCATATCGCCCGTGCCGTGCTGGAGGCGACCGCCTTCCAGGTCGCGGAAGCGCTCGACGCCATGGAAGCGGATTCGGGCATCGAACTCGCGGCGCTGCGGACCGACGGCGGCATGGTCAGGAACGACCTCCTCATGCAGTTCCAGGCGGATATCCTGAATAAGCCGGTGGTCCGCCCGCAGGTGCTGGAGACGACGGCACTCGGTGCCGCCTATGCTGCCGGGCTCGCGGTCGATTTCTTCTCCGGCACCGACGAACTCGTCGCCAACTGGGCCGAGGACCGCCACTGGGTGCCGTCGATGCCGGCAGAGACACGGTCACGGCTGTATCATTTCTGGAAGAAGGCGGTGACGCGGACGTTCGATTGGACGGAGTGAGCCGCGCCGCCCGTCGATGTCCGCCGTCTGCGACCCCGCGCCGAACCGGCCCGTCCCTAACCATGCCGCCGGAAGCGCCCGCCCGGGGGATTCGCACAAGCGCCAATCGGAATAGCGCGATGACCGTCCCCGGCCGGGTCGGCCGGCATTCTGTCGCGCGATTTCTGCCGGAAAACGTCATTGCTCCAGGGATATAGACCCGATGCGGGGGCACCTGCCGCCGCCCGGTGCGGTAAGGGGTTAGGGTTCATACGCAGCCCCTCCGCTTGAGCCATCTCATTGCCGGACTGTGCGGCCTTCGTCAGGGTCCTGCCAGCGTGTTCCGCCCAGCTCGGCCGCCAAGGCCGCATCGAGACGTCTGAAACGACCCGTCGATCGTGCGAGCCCAGGGCCGGGTCGGAACCCGAGCGACGGTTCCAAGGGATCGTGCCGCGGCAGCAGTCCGCCGGCGCGACGGCTCCTTGACGGAGGTCATATGACAGAGATCGCCTACGGCGTTTGGCAAGGCGTCGTCCGCAACACCAAGTCGGGTCAGCTACCCTCGGCGGACGAGTTCCCGGAGCTGAAGAACTTCGAGACGTTCAACGACGGCAACGCCGTCCGGGCCTTCTTCGGCGACAAGGGCTTCTTCGTCTTCGACGAGAATGTCAGCCTGATCGACGCGTTCTGGCACTATTTCAACAAGGCGGCCGAACAGTCCTGCGGCAAGTGCACGCCCTGCCGGGTCGGCACGGTCTTGGTGCGCGACGCGCTCGACGCCATGCGCCGCGGTCTCGATTCCTCGCTCGACCTCGACCAAGTGCAGATCCTGGCCGAACAGATGCGCCACACCTCGCTGTGCGGCCTCGGACAGACCTGCGCCAATGCCTTCCTCGACGCGCTCACGCATTTCCGCGACCGGATCGAAGCCGAGATCGCCCGCAAAGCGCCGGTCCGCGCCCAGAACGCCATGACCTACATGACGGCGCCCTGCATCGAGGCCTGCCCGTCGAAAGTCAACGTTCCCCGCTACATCGACTATATCCGCGACGGGCGCCCGGCGCATTCGCTTGGCGTCATCCTGCAGAAGTACCCGATGGCGGCCACCTGCGGCCGCGTCTGCGTGCGCTTCTGCGAGATCGCCTGCCGCCGCAATCTGGTCGACGAGGCCGTCGGCATCAAGACCCTGAAGCGTTATGTCGCCGACCAGCAGAAGAACGGCCATTCCGTCATCTTCAACCGCGAGATGGTCGAGGAACCGCTGAAGCCGAGCATGAAGGTGGCGGTGATCGGTGCCGGTCCGGCCGGCATCTCCTGCGCCTACCATCTGCTTCTCCACGGCTATCACGTCGACGTGCTGGAGGCGATGGACACCGGCGGCGGCATGGCGGCGATCGGCATTCCGAGCTACCGGCTGCCGAAGGACGTGCTGAAGTCAGAGACCGACATCATCGTCGCGCTCGGCGGCCGCTTCCTTTACAATCAGGCGCTTGGCCGCGACTACTCGCTGGATGACCTGTTCAAGCGCGGCTACAAGGCGGTGTTCCTGGGGCTCGGTTGCCAGCAGGGCACGCAGATGGGCGTCCCGGACGAGGATCCGACGCTCGAGGGCTACGAATCCGGCATCGGCTTCCTCCTCAAGGTGCACGACCACGTCGCCGGCACCAAGAAGGTCGAGCTTCAGGGCGATGTCGTGGTGGTTGGCGGCGGCAACGTCGCCATGGACTGCGTGCGCTCGGCCATCCGCATGGGTGCCTCCAGGGTGCACCTCGTCTATCGCCGCACCGAGACCGACATGCCCGCCGACCACGAAGAGGTGGTGGCGGCGCATGCCGAGGGCATCGACTTCCACGTGCTGACCAACCCGGCACGCATCATCTCGGAGAACGGCAAGGTCATCGGCGTCGAACTCACCAAGATGCAGCAGTTGGATGCCGACGCCAAGGGACGGCGCAACGTCAAGCCGATCCCGGGCTCGGAATACCTGCTGCCCTGCACCACCATCATCGCGGCCATCGGCCAGCAGGTGCAGCACGGATCGATCCTGCCGAAAGACGGCGTCGGCCTGAACAAGTGGGCTTGCGTCGACGTCGATCAGGCCGGCCAGACCTCGCGGCCGGGCGTGTTCGCCGGCGGCGACTGCGCCTCCGGTCCCTCGACGCTGATCTCGGCCATGGCGGCCGGCCTCAAGGCGGCCCGTTCCATCGACGATTGGATCAAGCTCGGCCACGTCCGCTTCTTCCCGCGTTCGCGCATCCGCAAGATGCTGAACGAGAACCACCTGCTCGTCTCGGACATCGTCGAAGTGCCGATCCGCAACGAGTACCGGGTGCACCACCCCGAACTCGATCCGGAAGTGCGCAAGAACATGTTCGAGGAAGTGGAACAGACGATCAGCCCCGAAGCGGCCTATGCCGAGGCGAAGCGGTGCCTCAGGTGCTATCGCGTCTACGAGGTGATCACCGAACAACCCATCCCGGAAGGAGCGGCTTGATCATGGATACAATCGCCAACCCCTCCCGGGCTGAGGCCACGGTGTCGCTGACCATCAACGGCAAGCCGGTGATGGGCTACGAGCACGAAACGATCCTGCATTGCGCCAAGCGCTACGGGCAATTCATCCCGACCTTGTGCGAGCTGGAAGACATCGACCATGCGCCGGGCACCTGCCGGGTCTGCCTCGTCGAGATCGAGCAGTCGGGCGCCGAATCAAAGCATATGGTCACCTCCTGCAACACGCCGGTCAGGGCCGGCATGAAGATCGAGACGCGCTCGAAGCGGGCGCGCGCGATGCAGAAATTGCAGGTCGAGCTGATCCTGGCCGATCACAATCAGGACTGCGCCACCTGCACGCGGCACGGCTCGTGCGAACTGCAGGATCTGGCCCAATACGTCGGCTTGAAGGAGAACCGCTTCTACGATCCGGAGCGCGTCGCGGCCCGCATCGTCGACACATCGTCGCCGGCGATGGTGCGCGACATGTCGAAGTGCGTGCGCTGTCAGCGCTGCGTCACCGTCTGCCGCAACTTCCAGTCGGTAGATGCGCTGGTGATGGTCGGGACCGGTTTCGACACCGCCGTCGGCCTGAAGTACGGCCTCGACCAGAAGACCAGCGCCTGCGTCACCTGCGGCCAGTGCGTGCTCGTCTGCCCGACGGGAGCCCTGGGTGAGAAGGACGAGACCGATCGGGCGCTCGACTACATCTTCGATCCGGAGCTCATCACCGTCCTGCAGTTCGCCCCGGCGATCCGCGTCGGTTTCGGCGAGGAATTCGGCCTGGCGCCTGGAACCAATGTCGAAGGCAAGATCATCGCCGCCGTCCGCAAGCTCGGCGTCGACATCGTGCTCGACACCAATTTCGGCGCCGACGTCGTCATCATGGAGGAAGGCACCGAACTGCTGCATCGCCTGAAGCATCGGGGGCAGCCGACCTTCACCTCCTGCTGCCCGGCCTGGATCAACTTCGCCGAAATGCACTTCCCCGACATTCTGCCGATGCTCTCCTCCACCCGTAGCCCGCAGGCCGTCGTCGGCAAGATCGCCAAGACCTACCTGCCGGAGAAGATGGGGCTCGACGCCAAGAAGATCCGCGTCATCTCGATCATGCCGTGCACCGCCAAGAAGGACGAGATCGTGCGGCCGCAACTCGGCGATGACGGCGTTCCGGACGTCGACGTGGTGCTGACCACGCGCGAATTCGCCCGGCTGCTCAAGCGCGAGGGCATCGACTTCGTCGAACTCGAACCCTCGACCTTCGACAACCCCTATATGAGCGAATACACCGGCGCCGGCGCCATCTTCGGCACCACCGGCGGCGTGATGGAGGCGGCGCTCAGGACCGTCTACAAGGTCGTCAACGGCAAGGAACTCGACAAGATCGAGTTGACGCAGCTCAGGGGCTTCGAGGGCGTGCGCTCGGCCACCGTCGATCTCGGCGGAACGGTCGGCGAAGTGAAGATCGCCATGTGCCACGGGCTCGGCGAGACGCGCGAACTGGTCGAACAGGTCCGCGCCGGCACCGTCGATTTCGACTTCATCGAGGTCATGGCCTGCCCGGGCGGCTGCGTCGACGGCGGCGGCACGCTGCGCTCCAAGAAGAAGTATCTGCCGCACGCGCTGAAGCGCCGCGACACGCTGTTCAAGATCGACGCCAACCGCAAGGTGCGCCAATCGCACAACAACGTGCAGGTCCAGGCGCTCTACCGCGACTTCCTCGAGGCGCCGAATTCGGAGAAGGCGCACCACCTGCTGCACACGTTCTACACCGACCGCAAGCGTGCCATGACGCTGACGGTGAAGGAAGTGTGGGAAGAGATCACCATGAGCACCAGCGTCTACTGACGGGTGCCGCATACCAGACTGGATAAGCCGGGGCGTCCAACGACGTGCCCGGCTTTTTCTTGTGCCCCCAAACCAACTGGAGTCCTCACCGCTCGATCAATGCCGAGAACCGCTGCCGCGCCGCCTCGAAGGCGTCGGCGACATGGAGCCGGTGCGAGACCTCGTTGACGGCATGAGCGACGGCGCCGGCGGCACGGATGACGGCCCAGTCGGCATGATCGTCGCACCAGTCGGCGACCGGTGCGGGGAGGATGAGCAGCAGCGCGGCGAAGGTGCCGTAGAGAACGATCGACGCCGTCTTCAGGCTGGCGTTGGCGGACAACGATTGGGGACGGTGCTCATCCATCGAGGTCGTCCTAGAATTGGAAGTAGATGAAGGGCGGCACGCCCAGCGGCGCCACCAGCGCGATCGAGGCGATGACCGTGGTCGGGGCGAGGATCTTGCCGGTCCAGCCCAGCCGCTCGTAACGCTCGCCGAGTTCGGTAAAGACTCGCGCAGGAACCAGATGGGTCAGCGCCGCGGCGCCGAGCACCAAGGCGACGAAAGGCGTTAGCGCCGAAGGGCCCGAGCTACCGGAGACCAGCGTCGTCAGATAGGCGAGCGCATCGTCGAGCGTACCGGCGCGGAAGAACACCCAGGCGAGACAGACGAAGTGGAAGGTCAACGCCCAGGCGACCAGCTTGAACGCCAGCGGCCAACGCCGGGCGAGCGGCTCGGTGAGCGGGGCGAACAGCCGCGTCAGGACCAGCGCGGCGCCGTGCAGCCCACCCCAGATGATGAACTGCAGGCCGGCGCCGTGCCACAGGCCGCCCAAGAGCATGGTGATCATCAGATTGCCGGCGGTGGCGAGCCGGCCGTGGCGGTTGCCGCCGAGCGGGATATAGACGTACTGCCTCAGCCAGTTCGACAGCGTCATGTGC
>JARLIU010000172.1 GCA_031291595.1 Ancalomicrobiaceae bacterium
GGCCCTTCTCGCGGCCGGTCAAGACCGCGATCTCCAACCCGGCGGCGCGGGCAGGGGCCTCCAGCGACCTGAGATGCTGGCGGGCGAGAAGTTCGGTCGGCGCCATCAGCGCCACCTGGCCGCCGGACTCGATCGCGGTCGAGGCAGCCAGCAGCGCCACCACCGTCTTGCCGGCACCGACATCGCCCTGCAGCAGCCTCAGCATGCGCTCGGGCAGGCCCAGATCGCGGCGGATCTCGGCGATCGCGGCTTCCTGCGCGCTGGTGAGCGTGAAGGGCAGGGCGGCGCGCAGCCTGGCGTCGAGCGAGCCGTCGCCGAGGCGCGGACGTTTCGGTACGCGGCGCAGATCACGGCGCACCAGCGCCAAGGCCAGCTGGTTGGCGAGAAGTTCGTCGTAGGCGAGCCGGGCCAGTGCTGCGGCCTCGCGCTCCCCCTCGACCGCATGCGGATGGTGCAGGGTGGTCAGCGCTTGCGTGAACGGCGGCCAGCCACGCTGCCTCAGCCATTCCGGATCCTGCCATTCCGGCAGGTCGGGCAGCACGGCCAGCGCATGGCCGATCGATTTTGCCAGCATGCGGCCGGTGAGGCCCTCGGTCAACGCATAGACCGGCTCCAGCGGTGCGGCGTGGGCGAATTCCTCCGGCGTCAGCATGAGGTCGGGATGCGCCATTTGCGGCGCGCCGTTGAACCACTCGACCTTGCCGGAGATGAAACGGCGCTCGCCCTCGGGCAGCACCTTCATCAGATAGTCGGCGCGGGCGTGGAAGAAGACGAGCGCAATCTCGCCGGAATCGTCCTGGGCGTAGACCTTGTACGGCTGGCGCGTGCCCCTGGGCGGCGCCTTGTGGCGGTCGATGCGCACGTCGAGGGTGACGGTCTGGCCTTCTGCGGCGCGGGCGATGCCGGGCATGGCGCGGCGATCGATGACGGCAGTCGGGGCGTGGAACAGCAGATCGACGACGCGGGCAGCGTTCGGCGGGCTCGACAGCAGCCGATCATAGGCGAGTTGCAGCTTCGGACCGACGCCGCCGAGGCTGGTCACGCTGGCAAACAGGGGATTGAGAATCGCCGGGCGCATGGGTGGAGAATAGCCGGGCGAGGGCCCTTTGGTCACTTCATGCGAAAAAGTGCCAACAGCAATCCGCCGGCGACGAGCCCCCAGAAGGCCGAGCCGATGCCGAAGGCGGTGAAGCCGGAGGCGGTGGTGACGAAGGCGACGGCAGCGGGCAGCCGCTCCTCCTCCTTGGCGAGCGCTCCGGCGAGCGCCCCGGCCATCGAGCCCAACAGCGCCAATCCCGCCACCGCCTGGATCAGCATCGGCGGCGCCGCGGCGATGAAGGCCGACGCAAGTCCCGCCATCAGCCCGAGGCCGATATAGCCGCCGCCGGCGCCGGCAGAGGCGAGCCAGCGTTTTGCCGGGTCCGGGTGCGCCTCAGGCTGGGCACACAGCGCGGCGGTGATGGCGGCAAGATTGATCAGATGGCCGCCGAAAAACGCGATTACCATCGAGGCCAGCCCGGTCGATACGAAGATCGGTCGGACATTCGGGTTGTAGCCGTTGAGGCGCAACACGGTGAGTCCGGGCACGTTCTGCGATGCCATGGTGACGATGAAGAGGGGCAGCGCAATGCTGATCATCGCCTGCAACGAGAAGACCGGCATCACCAGGATCGGCTGCGGCGCGATATGGGCGAGCGCTTGCGGCGGCAGTTTGGTGGCGAAGGCGACGATGAGAGCCGTCACCACGACCGCCGCCGGCACCGCCCACAGCCGGGCGAAGCGCATGCCGATGGCCCAGACGATGACGATGGGAAGGGCGTAGTAGGGCAACGTCTGCATGGCTTGCACGGGGGCGAGGCAGATTTCGCTGAGGACGCCGGCAAGCATGGCCGAGGCGATGGAGATCGGGATCGAGGAGACGAGCTTGCCGAAGGCGCGCCACAGGCCGGAGACGACGATCAATCCGGCAGCCACCATGAACGCGCCGACGGCGGCGTGGAAGCCGCCGACGGGCACGCCAGCGGTGATCAACAGCGCCGCGCCGGGCGTCGACCAGGCGATCGAAATCGGCTGTTTTGCCCGCCACGACAGGAAGATGCCGGTAAACCCCTTGATGACGCACAGCATCAGCAGGCCGGAAGCGGCCTCGGCCGGCGTCGCGCCCACCCCGGCAAGCCCGTTCAACACGATCGGAAAAGCGCCGGCAAACCCGACCACGGCAGCAAGCACGCCCGTCAGCAACGGGTGAACGAGGCTGACCTCGGCGCCCGGCTCTGTCGCCGCCGCCTCTCCCACAAGTCCGTCCGCCATGCCGATATCCCTGTGTCCCGAGATCGATTTCCCCGTCGCGAGCCCTGCTGCGGACCGCTGGCGTGCGCTCCGCGTGACCGGTCTGCGGCACGCTTGTCGGCGAACTGTCCGCCTGCTAGAATTGGATCCAATCAACATTGGGATATGGGATGAGTCAAGACCCTGCGGCGCGCCAATCTTCCGGACATCAGTCTTCCGAGCACCCGTCGCCCGAGCATCGGACAGACGGTCTCCTCGCCAGCCTCGTCGCCGCCGAAGGCGCGCGTGCCAAGACGGCAACCGAATTCGTCGAAGCGACGCTGAAGAAGGGCATCCTCACCGGCGCGCTGCCGGCCGGCATGGCGTTGCGCCAGGAGGAACTGGCACGCGAATTCGGGCTCTCCCGCATGCCGATCCGCGAGGCGCTCAGGCAATTGGAGGCGCAGGCGCTGATCGATTTTCTGCCCCACAAGGGCGCGGTCGTCACCGAAATCTCGCTCGACGATGCGCTCGACATTTTTGCCATCCGCCGGGCGCTGGAGACGGCAGCCTTCGCACTGTCGATCGCCAACTTGCGCCCCGACGACCTCTCCCGGGCGATCGAGACCATCGCCGAGATCGACGCGGAAGCAGATCCCGCGCGCCTCGGCCACCTCAACCGGCAATTCCATATGACGCTCTATGCCTGCGCCGGCCGGCCGAAACTCCTCGCCCTGATCGAGGTGCAATTGGCGAGCTACGACCGCTACCTGCGCTTCCATCTCTCGGCGCGCGGGCGCGAGCACATGGCGCAGGACGAGCACCGCGCCATGGTCGAAGCGGCCGCTGCCCGTGACGTCGCCACCGCCGTGGCCATCCTGGAACGACACATCGACACGGCGGCGGAAGCGCTCAAGCAATTCTATGCGGCGCGCGAAGCGATCAGCGGCGGCGCCTGATCACGGCAGCCGGCCGACCCGCTCGACCAGGAGGCTAAAGAAGGCATCGGCGTCGACATCGCGCAGGTAGGTGACGTTGGCCGGCCGCTTGGACACGCCCCACCAGTCGGCGACCGTCATGCCGGTCGTGTAGGTGCCGGCAAGTTCGATCTCGACGTTGATGTGCCGGCCGACGAAGATCTCGGGCTGCAGCAGATAGGCGATGACGCAAGGGTCGTGCAGCGGCGCGCCGATCCAGCCGTATTTGCCGAGGTCGAAGCGCTCGGAGAAGTTCAGCATGTCGGCGACCGCCTGGCCAGCACGGTTGCCGAGTGCGCGGAACCGGTCGAGCCGTTCGTGCGTGGCGAGCGCCCGATGGGTGACGTCGAGCGGTACCATGGTCAGCTTGACGCCCGATTTCACCACCACGTCGGCGGCTTCCGGGTCGACATAGACGTTGAATTCGGCCGTCGGCGTGATGTTGCCAACCTCGAAATAGGCACCCGCCATCCACACGATCTCGGCGATTCTTCCCGTGATGTCCGGCGCCTTGACCATGGCCATGGCGACGTTGGTGATCGGCCCGAGCACGCAGAGCGTGATCTCGCCGGGCTCCGAAGCGCGGAGCGTATCGATCAGGAAGTCGACGCCGTGCTGATCCTGCGCCGGCCGCGATGCCGGGGCCAAGTCGACGCCGTTGATGCCGGTCGTGCCGTGCACGTGCTCGGCGGTGATCGGCTGACGCCGCATCGGCCGGGCGCAGCCGGCATAGACGGGGACATCGGGGCGGCCGGCGAGATCGGTGACCTTCAGCGCGTTCTCCGTCGTCCGCCATAACGGCACGTTGCCGGCAACCGAGACGATGGCGACGACCTCCAGCTCGTGCGGAGAGCCGAGCGCGATCAGAATGGCCACTGAATCGTCCTGGCCGGGATCGGTGTCGATGATGATTTTTCGCGTCGCCATGGTTCTGTCCGTCTTGCCTTGTTTCGCGCGCTCGCGCTCGCGCTCCCGCATCCCATTCCTCTGCCATGAATTTTGCCGTCTGTCGCCGGGACGTTGCGACGGGTGCGCCTGCATGGGCGACATGCCGTTGCCGTTTCCGCACGGCGCCTCGCCGGCTCTCCACTCCCGTCGCTTATCCCAGTCCATCGTCCAGGCGATTGCCGTCCGCATCGATTTGCGCTATAGAACATTCCATGAACATCTTGACGGCGGACAACTTCCATCCGAGACTCTCTGCCCCGCGTGTGGCGAATCCCACGCAGGGAGAGGCTGGAAAGCCGTTTGTCCGGAATGGGTTGACGCAACAGCCGGCGGCCCCGGGATTGCTCCCCCGTGCGCCAGCGTCTGCGGGATCGTTTGCCGAAACGCCTTTGTCGCTTTGCGTGCCGGCGCGGCTGACCGAACTGTTCGCTGCCGGCGAAGCCGATGTCGCGGCCGGGGCGGGAGCGGCGCTCGCCGCGGCGCAAAGCGTGGCCGGCGATCGGCCATGCCTGTGGGTGCGCCAGACGTTCCTCGACGCCGAGGCGGGGGCACCCTATGCGCTGGGCCTTTTGGAACTCGGGCTCGATCCGGCAAAGGTCATCCTGGTCAAGGCGCGCACACCGCTTGGCGCCCTGCAGGCCGGGCTCGAAGGTGCGCGCTCGGCCGCCCTCGGCACGGTCATCATCGAGACCTGGGGCGAGGCCGGCGCCTACGATCTGACCGCCAGCCGGCGGCTGGCTTTGGCAGCAGAAGCCTCCGGCACCGCCGTCGTCATGCTGTGCGTGGCGGCGAACCCGCGCCCGAGTGCGGCTACCACCCGCTGGCAGGTCGCCGCCGCCGGGTCAGAGGCCTTGCCCGCCAATGCGCCGGGCCGGCCGTCCTTCCACCTGACATTACTGCGCGCCAAGCGTTTCCCGAGCGGCGGGCGCTATCTGGCGGAGTGGGATCGCGATGCGCGACAATTCTCAGTTGAATCCTGTGCCGGCGGACATGCCGGTGGCGAATCCCGTGTCGGCGGAAGTGCCGGCGGCGAATTCCTTGCCGGCGAGCGCTCCGGCATCGAGCCCATCCGTCATTCCCGCAGTGCCGGAGGGCCGCCGCTATCTGGCCGTGTGGTTTCCCTTTTTCGCGACGGACCGGGCGCGGCAGGCGATCCCGCGGCCTGAGGAGGCGAGCAAACTCTTCGTGGCCAAGCCCTTCGTGCTCGTTACGAAAGAGGCCAGCGCGCTTCGCCTCGCCGCCGTCGACCGCCTGGCCGCGGAAGCAGGGCTTCGTGCCGGCATGACCTATGCCGAGGCGCGTGCCCGCGTGCCGGCGTTCGATACACAGGAGACCGAGCCGCAGGCGGATGCCGCGCTGCTGGCCGAATGCGCCGAGGCCTCGGACATGTTCACGCCTCTGGTGGCGCTCGATGGTGCCGACGGGTTGATGCTCGACGTCACCGGCTGCGCCCATCTGTTCGGCGGCGAGCGGGCGTTGGGGATCCGCGTCGCCCGCACGTTCCGGGCCAAGGGATTGAGCTTGCGCGCTGCCTTTGCCGCGACCCCCGACGCGGCGGCGGCATTTGCGCGGCATTTCAAGGGGGTGATCGCGGATGGCACGGAGACCGGGCGGCTGGCGCGCATGCTGCCGATCGCCACGCTCGACGACGGCAGCGAGCGGGTCACGGCGCTCCGGCGCTCCGGCTTTTCCCGGCTTGCCGATCTCGCCGACCGGCCAAGCCAGGTGCTTGTCGCCCGGTTTGGCGCGGAACTCGTCACGAAACTCCGGCGGCTTCTGGGACAGGAGGACATCCGCATCACGCCCATCCGGCCGCCGCCGGCGCTCGTCGCCGACCGCCGCTTCGCCGAGCCGGTGACGGCGATGGAGCATCTTCTCCTGACCCTCGGCGACCTCGTCGACGACATCGCGCAGCAACTGGAGCGCCGTGGCGAGGGCGGTCAGGCATTCCTGGCGACGCTGTTCCGCGCTGACGGCGAGAAACGCCGGCTCGCAATCGACACGGCGCGGCCGACGCGCGATGCGGCAAGCCTGAAGCGCCTGTTCCAGCTTCGCATCGACACGCTCGCCGATCCGATCGACCCGGGTTTCGGCTTCGACGCGATGCGACTGGCGGTTCTTCGCGCCGATGCGATCATGGAGGTGCAGGCGCGCCTCGACGGCGGCACCGGACGCGTGCGGGGAGGCGAGGGCGCGCGCGAGGACGGTGGCGAGACCATTGCCGATCTCGTCGACCGGCTGATGGTGCGCTTCGGCGCGGAGAACGTGCTGTCGTTTGCCGGCTCGAATTCGCACGATCCCGTCCGCGCCGGCCGTGCGGTGCCGGTCGCCGAAATGTGGAACGCCGGCGCCCCCGCGCCGTGGCCCGAGCGTGAGCCCGGCCATCCGCCGTCGCGGCCGCTGACGCTGTTTCCCACCCCGCAGCCGATCGAAGCCCTGGCCGAAGTGCCGGATGGGCCGCCTTTGCGGTTTCGCTGGCGGCGCGTGGTGCACGAGGTGGCGCGCTCGGAAGGGCCGGAACGCATCGCCGCCGAGTGGTGGCGCTGTTACGACGCGCCGCCGCCGACGCGCGACTACTACCGGCTGGAGGACGTTTTGGGCCGGCGGTTCTGGGTATTCCGCGAGGGCTCGTTTGCCGACGAGGTGCGACCGCGCTGGTTCCTGCATGGGTTGTTCGCATGAGGGAGCTTCAGGCATGAAACGCGCCGCTCCCTTCGCCGAACTGGTCGCGGCAACCCATTTTTCGTTCCTGCGCGGTGCCTCGCCGGCGGCCGACATGGTGGTGGCCGCGCTCGTCTCCGGCTATTCCGGCCTCGGCATCGCCGATCGCAATACGCTTTCGGGCGTGGTGCGCGCCTGGTCGGTGTTGAGGGATCTGGGCGAAGGCGGATTGCCGCCGCCGATCAAGCTCAGGGAAGGATCGGGGCCGGGGGATGTCCATTTCGAGCCCTATTCCCTGCCGCAGACACCTGCACCCGGCCCCGAAGACGCGGCGGCGGCCAGCGATGCCGCGGCAGAGCGGGAGGCAGCGGTCCGCGAGATCCTGAAGCAGCGGGCGCAGTCGTTCCGGCTGCTGACCGGTACGCGGCTCGTCTTCTCCGACGGGACGCCCGACATTGTCGCCTATGCTGAAAATCGCGACGGCTGGGCACGGCTCAGCCGGCTTTTGACCACCGGCAACCGGCGGGCGAAGAAGGGCGACTGCCACCTGACGCTCGAGGACCTTCTGGCCCATGCCGGCGACCTGCTCATGATCGTCATGCCGGAGCGCGACCAGGCCCCGCTGCCGGCGCTCTTGCCGCGCTTGACCGAAGCGGCGCCCGGCGCCGTATGGCTCGGTGCCACCATGCCGCGGCGCGGCGACGACCGGCGCCGGCTCGCCGGCCTCAAGGCGATCGGCGAAGCGGCGAACGTACCGCTCATTGCCAGCAACGATGCGCTCTACGCCGATCCGTCGGTGCGCGATCTGCAGGATGTCCTCTCCTGCATCCGCGAGGGGCTAAGCATCGAGACCGCCGGACGGCTCCTCGACATGAATGCCGAACGGCATCTGAAAGCCCCGGCCGAAATGGCCCGCCTTTTTGCCGATTGCCCCGAGGCGATCGCGGAAACGCAGATCTTTCTGGCGCGGGCCGGGTTTGCGCTCGACGAACTCCGCTACGAATACCCCGACGAGCCGGTGCCTCCCGGTTGGCAGGCGCAGGAATGGCTGGAAGAGCTCACCTTTCGCCGGGCGCCACGACGCTACCCCGCGGGCGTGCCGGAAAAGGTCGACAAGCTGCTGCGCCAGGAACTGGCGCTGATCCGCAAGCTCGATTACGCCCGCTATTTCCTCACCATCCACGACATCGTGCGCGTCGCCGAGGACAAGGGCATCCTCTGCCAGGGCCGCGGCTCGGCCGCCAATTCCGCCGTCTGCTACGTGCTCGGCATTACCGCGGTCGATCCGGCCGAGCACAATGTGCTGTTCGCCCGCTTCATCTCGGAGGAGCGCAAGGAACCGCCGGACATCGATGTCGATTTCGAGCACGAGCGGCGCGAGGAGATCATCCAGCACATCTATCAGCGTTACGGCCGCGAGCGCGCCGGTCTGGCGGCGACCGTCATCCACTACCGGCCGAGGAGCGCCATCCGCGACGTCGGCAAGGCGATGGGCCTTTCCGAGGACATCACCGCCGCGCTCGCCTCCACCCAATGGGGCAGCTGGGGCAGCGACATCAGCAAAAATCAGGTGAAGGAGGCCGGGCTCGATCCCGACAATCCGGCGATCGCCCGTGCGGTCAAGCTGGCCAAGCGGCTGATCGGGTTTCCCCGTCATCTGTCGCAGCATGTTGGCGGCTTCATCCTGACGCGCGGGCGCTTGGACGAGTTGGTGCCGATCGGCAATGCCGCCATGCCGGACCGCACCTTCATCGAGTGGGACAAGGACGACATCGACGCCCTCAGACTGATGAAGGTCGACATCCTCGCCCTCGGCATGCTCACCTGCATCCGCAAGGCGCTCGACCTGTTGCGCGATCACGAAGGGCTCGACTGGGGGCTGGCCGACGTGCCAGCCGGCGACAAGGCCACCTACGACATGCTCTGCCGCGGCGATTCCGTCGGCGTGTTCCAGGTGGAGAGCCGGGCGCAGATGAACATGCTGCCGAGGCTGAAGCCGCGCACATTCTACGATCTCGTCATCGAGGTGGCGATCGTCCGGCCCGGGCCGATCCAGGGCAACATGGTGCACCCGTACTTGAGGCGGCGCAACGTCGTCGACAAAGTGCACTTTCCCTCGCCATCGCCCGAGCACGGAGCGGCCGACGAGCTCTACCCGGTTCTCGAAAAGACCAAGGGCGTACCGTTGTTCCAGGAACAGGCGATGCAGCTCGCCATGGTGGCGGCCAAATTCTCCGACGTCGAGGCCAACCAGCTCAGGCGCGCCATGGCCACCTTCCGCAATCACGGCACCATCCATCTGTTCGAGGGGATGATGGTGGAACGCATGGTGGCGCGCGGCTACGAGCGGAAATTCGCTGAGGATTGCTTCGAGCAGATCAAGGGCTTCGGCTCCTACGGTTTTCCCGAGAGCCACGCCGCGTCGTTTGCCAAGCTCGTCTACGTCTCCTCCTGGCTCAAGTGCCACTACCCCGACATTTTTGCCTGCGCACTGCTCAATTCGCAGCCGATGGGCTTCTATGCGCCGGCGCAGATCGTGCGCGATGCATGCCAGCACGGCGTCGAAGTTCTCCCCGTCGACATCAATTCCTCCTATTGGGACAACGTGCTGGAGCGGGCAAGCGAGGAGGAGCCGCCGGTGGGGCGCCACTCTCCCGTCTTTGCCGGAAGGCTTGACCGGCCCTACTGGGCGATGCGGCTCGGCTTCCGTCAGGCCGACGGCATCCACAAGACGGAAGCCGAGCGGCTCATCGAGGCGCGGGGCCCGGGGTTTTCCTCGGTCGAGGATGTCGCCGTGCGCGCCCGATTGCACGGGCGGCCGTTGAAGGCGCTTGCCGACGCCGATGCCTTCAGGTCGGTGGGCCTCGACCGGCGCGGGGCGCTATGGGAGGTGCGCCGCCAGCCGGAGGACGATCCCCTGCCGCTGTTCGCCAGGTGTGGAGCACGCGAACTGGCGCCGGAGCCGGATGCGAGCCTACCGCAAATGACGCTCGGCGAGCATGTCGCCACCGACTACCAGACGCTGCGGCTGTCCTTGAAAGCCCATCCGATGCAGCTGCTGCGCGCTGCTTTCGCCCGCGACGGGGTGCTGAGCTGCGCCGAGGCCAATATGCGCGGCAACGGCCGCTTCACCCGCACCGCCGGGCTGGTGTTGGTGCGCCAGCGCCCCGGCAGCGGCAATGCCATCTTCATCACGCTCGAAGACGAGACGGGGATCACCAACTGCGTGCTGTGGGCGCGGGATTTCGAACGGCTGCGCCGGCCGGTGATGGCGGCGCGGCTGATGCTGGTCGAGGGCCACATCCAGAGGAGCGTCGAGGGCGTAGTGCACCTGATGACGAAGCGCGTCGTCGATCGGTCGGTCCTGCTCGGGCATCTGCTCGAGGCACCCGGGGAGGCGCGGGCGCTCGAGGCGATGATGGCGGAGGGCGGCGGATCGGCGGTCGCGGCGCGGCCAGGGGACGGCGCGGGACAGCCGGGCGCGGGCGATCCGCAGGTCGCCGCGCTTGCCACGCCCGGCCGCGCCGGCCATCCGCGCAACGTACGCATCCTGCCGAAATCGCGGGATTTTCATTGAACGGGCCCAGGTGGGGACTTCGCCCCTCCAGACACCCAGGACCCGTTCCACAGGACACGCGCTGCGCGCGATATCGTCGACCGGACAGGCAATAGGCTGTCCATTTCGGCATGGCTGCGCCGCTCCGAGGATGGCGTGCGCCGCCAATGAAAAAGGCAAAAGCCCGAGTTGGAAAACGTTTTTTTATCCGGATCCATGAGATGAACTCATCGTCACCGGCCCGCGCCCGATGGATCGCAATCCGTCCGGGGAGCATCTTGGTCGCATCCACCGTCTAGAGCGCGATGCTGTCACATGAAATCATGTGACAGCTGAATCAGCGCTCTAAGCTTTTAAAGGAGCAGTGATTCATCTTTCAGATGAATCGCCTCGGCGATTCTATCTGAATGCATCCTGCTCTAGCGGATGCGGCATGCCGGAAAGCGTTTGTCGGCACCGGGCGAGCTGCTACAGTTCTGCCGGCGCGCGTCGAGCCGATACGCAATCGGGAAAGACGAATAGAATGCCATTGGTTGGTCATCGTCAGGACGGCGCAGCGGAGATCCCCGGCCGGCCCGACCCCGGTCGTATGCCTGAGGGGCAGTTGCCGGTCAGGCGCGCGGCGTTCGTCCAGCGATTCTGGCTGGCCGTCATGGTGCTGTCCGGCCTGTTGGCACTCGCCGGCTGCGCCGACCGGCCGGGCGCGGACGTGCTGCGCGAGGTGACCGCCGTCGTTCCCGGCGCCAAACAGGTGACCATCTATGTCGCCACCAACCGCCAGCACGACCCCGCCGGCGGCGACCTCTTCACCACCGTCCGTGCCGATGACATGTCCTATGCCGAGTTCACCATCTCGGTTCCACCGCAGCACGAGGCCGGCAAGATCGAGTGGCCGCACGGCAATCCCGATGCCCATACCGATTTCGTCACGGTGCAGCACCGTCCGCTCGACCGCGTGGCATTCGAGGCGCAGATCGCCCGGCGGCAAGGCACGAAGAAGACTCGCGTCGGCGTCTTCGTGCCCGGCTACAACACCAATTTCCAGGAAGCGTTGTTCCGGCTGGCGCAGATGACGTCGGATGCCGGGACCGACGCGGCGCCCATTCTGTTCGCCTGGCCATCGGAAGGCACCGTCACCGGCTACGTCGCCGACAAGGACGCCGCGACCGCCTCGCGCGATCAACTGGTCGGGCTGCTGACCGGGCTCGCGCAGAACCGGAAAATCGACGACATCACGCTCATCGCCCACAGTATGGGATGCTGGCTGAGCGCCGAAGCACTGCGGCAACTGCGCCTGACGGGCAAGGATGCGGTGATCAAGCGGTTGACCGTGGTGCTGGCCGCTCCCGACATCGATGTGGAGGTGTTCGAGGCACAGATGGCGGTCATCGGGCCGTTGTCGCCGCCGATGACGATCCTCGTGTCGCGCGACGATGTTGCGCTGCACATGTCGAGCATCCTCGCCAACGACCGGCAGCGGGTCGGTCAGATCGATGTCGCCAACCCGGAGGTGCAGGCGGCAGCCCGCAAGGCCAATGTCGAGGTCGTCGACATCTCGCACCTGGCGGCGGACGATCCGTTCAAGCACAACCGCTACGCCGCGCTCGCCGCCTACTACCCGAAGCTCGCCGACACCCATTCCGCCACCGGCGGCATCAAGCGCGTAGGCGCTTTCGTGTTCGATGCCGTCGGCACGACCGTGTCGGCGCCGTTCACGCTTGTCGGCAAGGCCGCGTTCGGCGAGTGACGCTGGAGCGGCTGGTTCGGTCTGGATGGCCCTGCGCCATGTGCCAGGAGACTCAACTCGGAAGGCCGCAAGAGGCAGATGGGCTGCATCGCATGGCCGCTTGCCGCCCGGCGCCTCGCCCAAGCTCGGCGCGTTCGCGGCTCAAATCGCTCCACCGGAGCGATTTGCCGGCGGCGTGCCGCGCCGTCGCTTACCCCTTGCCCTGGCCGTAGTAGGCGCCGGGGCCATGCTTGCGCTTGAAGTGCTTGTTGAGCAGTTCCGGCTCGATCTCGGCCAGATCCGGCACCAGCTGCAGCGACATCAGCGCCATATCGGCGACGCATTCGACCACCACGGCCATTTCCACCGCTTTGGCTGCGGTCTTGCCCCAGGTGAACGGTGCGTGGCGATTGACCAGCATGCCCGGATGGTCAAGCGGGTCGATGCCGGCCATGCACTCGACGATGACGTTGCCGGTCTCCCACTCGTAGGCCGAGGCGATCTCCTCCGGCGTCATTTTGCGCGTCACGCGCACCGAGCCGTAGAAATAGTCGGCATGGGTGGTGCCGAAGATCGGAATGGGCCGGCCGGCCTGGGCGAAGGCGGTGGCCGAGGAGGAATGGGTGTGCACGACGCTGCCGATGTCCGCGAACGCCAGCAGCAGGCGGCGATGGGTCGGCGTGTCGGATGACGGGTTGAGCGCGCCCTCGACCTTCTTCCCGTCGAGGTCGACCAGCACCATGTCGGACGGAGCGAGCTTGTCGTAGGCGACGCCCGACGGCTTGATGGCGAAAATGCCCTTGGCGCGGTCGATGGCGCTCGCATTGCCGAAAGTCAGGTTGATCAGCCCGTGCTTCACCAGCGCGATGTTGGCCTCGTAGGCTTCCAGCTTCAGGTCTTCCAGCATGTCATCCCTCTCCGGCGCGGGGGCACCGCTTTGGCGTTCTGCCCGTTGTCTTCAGCCACTAGGATGGAAGAGACGGCCAACCAGGCAACCGGGCGTCCAATCTCGGATGTCATCCCCTCGCCGCCGAGCGGCTCGGCCGGGGATGACACCTCGTACGATAGGCGCTCGTTACCGTTGGCGCCAATACGAGCCATCCCCGGTGCCGGCTCATGCCGCCGCCGGGGATGATCTCAATACGTCATGTGTCCTGTCACATCGATCTCAGGACATTAGGCCCTGCGCCAAGTGAAAATAGAGGTCGTTGTTGCGCAGTTCCTGCTTGAAGGTGCGGATCTTGGTATCGGCGTCGATGACGGCGATCTCGATGCCGGCAATGGTGGCGAAGTCCTCCAGCATCTCGGTCGTCACCTGCTGGCTGTAGCTCGAATGGTGCGCGCCACCGGCGTAGATCCAGGCGGCACAGCCGGTGGCCATGTCGGGCCGGCACTTCCATACGGCGCGGGCAACGGGGAGCTTCGGTAACGCCGGCGGCTCCTCGGTCACCACCTCGTTGACGATCAGGCGGAAGCGCGAGCCCATGTCGATGAGCGTAGCATTGAGTGCCGGGCCGGCTTCGGCGTTGAAGACCAGACGGACCGGATCCTCCTTGCCGCCGATGCCGAGAGCATGGATCTCGGCGCTCGGCTTGGCCGCGGCGATACTCGGGCAGACCTCGAGCATATGCGAGCCGAGCACGCGCTCGTTGCCCTTGGAGAAATCGTAGGTGTAGTCCTCCATGAACGAGGTGCCGCCCTTGAGGCCGTGCCCCATGACCTTCATGGCGCGGACGAGCGCGACCGTCTTCCAGTCGCCTTCGCCGGCAAAGCCGTAGCCATCGGCCATCAGCCGCTGGGAGGCGATACCGGGCAGCTGCCTCAGGCCGTGCAGGTCCTGGAACGTATCGGTGAAGCCCTTGAAGTGGCCCTTCTCCAGGAAGGCGCGCATGCCAAGTTCCTGGCGGGCGACATAGCGCAGGGATTCGTGGCGGTTGCCGCCCTTCTGCAGTTCAGGCACCAGCGCGTAGCTGTCCGCATAGTCCGCCACGAGGCGGTCGATGGCGGACTCTTCCACCGCGTCGATCACCGCGACCAGATCGCCGACGCCGTAGGTGTTGCAGGAGAAGCCGAAGCGCATCTCGGCGGCGACCTTGTCGCCCTCGGTCACCGCGACCTCGCGCATGTTGTCGCCGAAGCGGCAGAACGCCCCGCCCTGCCAGTCATGCCAGGCGTGGGCAGCGCGCATCCAGGCGCCGACGTGCGCGTGCACGTCCGGATCCGACCAGTGGCCGACGACGACCTTGCGGCCGAGGCGCATGCGGGTGTGGATGAAGCCTGCCTCGCGGTCGCCATGCGCCGACTGGTTCAGGTTCATGTAGTCCATGTCGATGCTGTCCCAGGGCAGCTCGACCGCGAACTGGGTGTGCAGATGCAGGAACGGCTTCTTCAACAAGTTGAGGCCGCGGATCCACATCTTCGACGGCGAGAAGGTGTGCATCCACAGGATCAGACCGGCGCAGTTCGGATCCGCGGTCGCTTCCAGACAGACCTTGGTGATCTCGTCCGGGGTGGTGACGACGGGCTTGAACACCGTCTTCAGCGGCAGCGCCTTGGCGTCGGCGAGCGCATTGGCGATCACCTGCGCGTTCTCGGCGACCTGACGCAGCGGACCCGCACCGTAGAGGTGCTGCGAACCGGTGATGAACCATATTTCGGGCTTGGCGAGCTCGATCATTGCCGTTCCTCCTTCAGATGCATGAGATCGGTCGCGTCAGGCCGCGTCGGAGCGATGCGCGTACTTGATCTCGATGAGACGTTTCATGACATGCGCCAGATCGGCCGAGTGGGTGAGCCCGCCGAAACTGTCATGCAGGTCGCGATAGAGCACATAAAGCTCGTTGTAGACGGCATGGTTGGCGGCGATCAGCTCGTCACGCACCAGCCCCTCCAGATAGTCGGCCGGATGCTGGCGGGCGAGGAACTGGTCGCTCGGGTCCAGCAGGACTCCCTGATGGCCGCTGGCGTAGTCAGCGACTGCGCTGCCGAACTCGGCCCCATCGACACACTCGACGCTGAGCGCGCGAACGGAATTGCTGCCAAAGTCGATGCCGAGCGTGAACACGGGGGCTGATCCTGCACAAGATAGTGGGCCATTACGGAGAAATCAGGCGCCGACAGACGTTGCACGCCGTTCGGGACCCTTGTGGTCGGTCCAGTGGCGGTTGTCCGTCTTGTCGTCACATGCTTCGAGGCAGGGCAAAGCCTCAGCCTCCGAAGCCGCTGCGCGGCGTCGTTTCCGTGCAGCCTGATTAGCATAAATAGTACAATAGTAAAATACTTTGTTCACGGGCCTGTGGCTTGCTGCGCCGGAACCGTGAATTTTGCGTCAAGGCGTCCGGAGCGGGGAGGGCGCCAGGGTAGCCGAACCATAGGCCAACTCCTTTGTTCGAAAGGCAAATCCTACCCGCATGACCGGGCTGTCCTGATGGCTGCGACCGGAGCGATCCGGTCGGCGGATGCCGTTCGGACAAACGACCACTCCGCCAGCCCGGATGGGCCGGATCTGTAGATGCGTAGTATTCCTCAGTCGATCTCCAGCGCTATTTCTGCGGATCAAAGCTGGCGCGCAGGTCTTTCATCGAATCAAGCAGAAGTTCGGTCATGCGGCGGCGCGCCAATTCGGGAGAGCCGGCGCGAATGGCTTCGAGAATCTCGCCATGCTGGCGCAGGCGATCTTCCTGGATGCCGGCGGCGCCTTCCCAGGAATAGCGGAACGAATACTCCAGGATCGCCCGGATGAGGCCGCCGATGGCTCCGAGAAACGGGTTGCCGGTACCTCCGAGGATCGCCACGTGGAAGGCGAGGTCGGCCTCGATCAGCTCCTGCGATCCGTCGCGGAAGCGCACCATGCTGGAAAAGGCCTGGGCGATGCGCTCGACGGTCTCGGGCGTGTGGCGCTCCGCCATGATCGCCGCGGCCGCCGGTTCGACCATCTCCCTGAGCGTGAACAGATCGGCGATGAACTGCTCGTCCGGGCCGCTTTCCAGATGCCAGGACAGCACGTCGGGGTCGAACAGATGCCATTCGTCGCGCGGGCGGACACGGGTGCCCACTTTCGGGCGGGCCACGATCAGCGCCTTGGCCGAGAGCAGTCCGTAGGCCTCGCGCAGCACGGTGCGCGACACCCCGAAGCGCTTGCACATGTCCGGCACGTTCGGCAGCAGGGTACCGGGTGGGTAGACGCCGGAGATGATCTCCCGGCCGAGGGTGCCGGCCAGGAAGCCGTGGATGTGACGCTCGAACGCCTTGCCTTCGCCGCCGCGCCGCGAGCGAAAGTCGCCGGAAGCCGCAGTGCGGGGCCGCGCTTTCGAAGCGCCCAGGGGAATTCTTTGGGACACCGTCCGCGGGTCCTACTTAAGTGGCTAGCTTCCGGTGCGGAACTTGAACGAACCGACCAGGAAGCGGTGCATCACGATGAAGATGAACAGCAGGAGCCCGCCGGCAATCATGATCCAGGCCCCGTTGAGCGAGCCGTTGAAGTTGATGAGAGTCGCGATCAGACCGAGGATCATACCGCCAAACAGGGTTCCTGCAACAAAGCCGACCCCGCCCGTCAATAGCGTACCGCCGAGAACGACCGCAGCGATTGCCTGCAACTCGTTGCCGGTGCCGGCCAGCGGGTAGCCCGAGGAGGTGTAGAACGCATAGACGACGCCGCCGAGGGCACTATAGGTGCCGCCCAGGGCGTAGATCTTGATGGTGGTCTTGCGCATCGGCACGCCCATCAGCTTGGCCGAGGGAGCATCGCCGCCGACCGCATAGACAGCCGAGCCGAACTCCGTCCAGTGCGCGATGACGATCGCCACGGCAAGCGCCACCAGCATCACGATGGCTGACGACGACAGCCAGCCGCCGCCCGGCAGCGAGATACCCATGTCGGAGAACTCGAGCACAAACGGATGGCGGATCGGCACGGCGTCCAGGTTGATCATGAAGCAGGCACCGCGCAACAGGAACAACGCCGCCAAGGTGATGATGAACGGCTGGATCTCGCAGAAATCGATGATCACCCCGACGAGCGCGCCGAAGCCAGCACCGAACAGGATCATCATCGGCGCCGATACCAGCGGGTGCCAGCCGGCGGCGTCGAGGTTCGCCATCACCACGCCGACGAAGCCGATCATCGAGCCGACCGACAGGTCGATGCCGCCGGAGATGATGACGAACGTCGTGCCGATCGCAGCGATGATGACGAAGGCGTTGTCACCGAGAATGTTGCCGATCACCAGCGTCGAGAAGAAGTTCGGATAGAGCAGACCGCCGGCGACGAACAGGATGCAGAACACGCCAATCGTCACCGTCAGCGGCAAATATTTCTCGCTCATGCCTTCCTCCTCACGAGTACCGAGACAACGGCCGCGCGCATATTCGACGACTGCAGCAAGAGCACGATCAAGACAACGACGGCTTTGACGACAAGGTTGTATTCCGGCGGCAGTCCGCTGGTGAGGATCGACGTGGTGAGCGCCTGGATGACAAGGACACCGATGATCGTTCCATCGAGAAAGATGCGTCCGCCGGCCAGCGACCCGCCGCCGATGACGACCGCCAGGATGGCATCGAGCTCGATGTTCGAGGCGACGCTGACCGGATCCGACGTATGCGTGTCGGCCGTCAGGATGACGCCCGCGGTCGCGGCCAGGAAGCCGGAAATGAGGTAGGCGGAAAGGAGAACGAACCGGGCGTTCACGCCCGCGAGCCGTGCCGACTTGGCGTTGCCGCCAACCGATTCGAGGAACAGGCCGAAGGCGGTACGGCGCACGAGCAGCCAAAGCAGGAAGAAGATCACGGCGCCGACGATCAATCGGGTCGGGATCAGGCCCAAGCTGCCGACGCTCAAGCCCTGCAACAGCGGACTGGTAAAGCTCGGGTTGGTGCCGCCGTACAACAGGTTGACCATCAACCCGATGCCGCGACCCGACACCATCAGGATCAGCGTGGCGATGATCGGCTGGATCTCCAGTACCGACACCAGAAAGCCGTTCCACAGGCCACAGGCGAGGCCGGCGGCGAGCGCCATCAGCAGGATGACGAAGTGCGAGTCGCCCTGATGCATGCGCCAGGCGATGATTGCGCCGCAGATGGCGATGATCGAGCCGACCGACAGGTCGATGCCCTTGGTGCCGATGACCACCGCCATGCCGAGCGCCACCATGGCTGTCGGCATGGCGCGGTAGAAGATATCGATGACGTTGCCGAACAGCCGCCCTTGCACGATCCGGACGTTGAAGAATCCGGGCGAGATGAGCGCGTCGACGATCAGCACCAACGCAAGGGCCATCAGCGGCCAGACCAGCCGGTGACGGATCAACGCGAGCCAGCGGCCGGCTGGCGCACCGCCGGAGGAGGGCAAACGTGTGGCCGGTTGTTCCGGCTTGGGGGAGGGCGTCTGAGTGTTCATGAGGCTGCGATGGTTTGAATGATGTGTTCGCGCGTCGCCTCGGCGCCGCTGATTTCGCCGACCATGCGCCGGTCGCGCAACACCGCGATCCGATGGCTGACGGCAAGCAGTTCGTCCAGCTCCGAAGAGGCGACGAGCAGCGCCAGCCCCTTCGCGGCGAGTTCGCGAATGAGGGTGACGATCTCGGCGTGGGCGCCGACGTCGATGCCGCGGGTCGGCTCGTCGAGGATGAGCAGGCGCGGATTGGAGACCAGCGAGCGGGCCAACAGCACCTTCTGCTGGTTGCCGCCCGACAGCTGACCGACCGGCTTGTCCGCGTCCGGCGTGGCGATGTTGAGCGCCGCGATCATCTCGGAGGTCAGGCGATCCTGCTCGCGGCGCGGCAGCAGGCGCAGCCAGCCGCGACGGCTTTGCAGCGCCAGGATGATGTTCTCGCGCACGCTCAGTTCGGCGACGATGCCCTCGCTCTTGCGGTCCTCCGGGCAGAAGGTGACGCCCGCATTGAGCGAATGCTTCGGCGTCGGCGACGCGATGTGGTGTCCGTCGATGCGAATTTCGCCGCTGTCATGCCGGATGGCGCCGAACACCAGCTTGGCCGTTTCGGTGCGGCCGGAGCCGAGCAGGCCGGCAAGGCCGACGACCTCGCCCGGGTGCAGTTCGAGGTCGAAGGGTTCCAGCAGGCGGCGGCGGCCGACGCCCTTGGCCGTCAGGATCGGCTTCGACGACGCCACCGTATCCATCAGCGGCCGCTGGTGCTCGATGTGCTCGAGGTCGCGACCGATCATCAGCGACACCAGCTTCAGCGAGGGAATTTCCTCGGTCGTGCCGACGCCGACGCGACGGCCGTTGCGCAGCACCGTTATACGGTCGGCAATGCGGTAGACCTGATCGATGAAGTGGGAAATGAACACGATGCCGAGGCCGCGCGCCTTCAGGTCGCGAACGATCTCGAACAGCCGTTCGGTCTCGTTGGCGTCGAGGCTGGCCGTCGGTTCGTCGAGCACCAGCACACGCGCATCGTCTTCAAGCGCGCGGGCGATGGCGATGAGTTGCTGGATGGCGACGGAATAGGAGCCGACCGGGCGTTCGACATCGATGTCGACGCCGAGGCGCGCCAGTTTCGCCCGGGCGATGGCGCGTGCCGCACCCCAGTCGATCAGCCCGAACTTGCGCGGCAGGCGGCCGAGCGTCAGGTTCTTGGTGACCGACATCGTCGGGATGAGGTTGACTTCCTGGTAGACCGCTCCGATGCCGGCAGCCCGTGCGGCGCCTGGGGACTCAGGGCGGATTTCCTTGCCGGCCAAGCGGATCGTTCCGCCATCGGCCTGCAACGCCCCGGTCATCACCTTGATCAGGGTCGATTTGCCGGCGCCGTTTTCACCCATCAGCGCATGCGTTTCGCCCGGCTCGACGCCGAAGTCGACATGATCGAGCGCCCGCACGCCGGGAAACGCCTTCGAAATACCGGTGAGTTCGATGATCGCCGCCAAAGCAGCCCTCCCGACTTTCTTGATTGGTCCCGTCTGTGATCGACGGCTTGGTCCGCGGAGCGGTCGGACGACGCCGCACCTTTTTCGGTGCGGCGTCAATGGTCGTGCCTATCGGGAGGCTATCAGTCGTTCGGGGCGGCCGCGTGATGCAGATCCGACGGGATCACGATCCAGCGCGGCAGTTCCTTCTTGTCCTTCAGGTAGTTGGTGACCACCGGATAGATGTACTTGCCGATCGCCGAACGCAGTTCGACCGAGGCGTTGGCCTCGCCCTTGGCGAGTTCTTCCTTCATCGCCGGCACGTAGTCGACGGAGACCATCAGGAAGTCTTTGCCCGGATTGAGGCCGGCTTCCTTCATCGCCTGGATGGCGCCGAGCTGCATGTTGTCGTTATGAGCGAACACGCCGCAGATGCCCTTCAGATTGTCGGTCGACTTGATGAAGGCTTCCATGACCTTCTTGCCGCCTTCCGTGGTGAAGTCGCCGGACTGGGTCTTGACGATCTTCATGTTCGGGAAGTTCGAGATGATGGTCTCGAAGCCCTTCTTGCGCTCGATCGCCGGAGCGGCACCGACGGTGCCCTGCAGCTCGACGATGTTGCAGCTGCCTTTGGATGCCTGGGCGAGCCACGCACCGGCCAGCTTGCCTTCGAGGCTGAAGTCGGCCGAAATGCGGGTAACCGTCAGCGACTTGTCGGTCACGTCCACGTCACGGTCGGCCAGGAACACCGGGATGCCGGCGCGCTTGGCTTCACGCAGAACCTGCTCCCAGCCGGTGACGACGACCGGGGCGATGATGATGGCGTCGACCTTCTGGGCGATGAAGGCGCGAACAGCCTTGAGCTGCTCTTCTTCCTTGCCCTGAGCGTCGGCGAACTTGAGGTCGATGCCTTCCTTCTTCGCTTCTTCCTGCATGTCTTTCGAGAACGCCGGCCGCCAGTCGCCTTCGTCGCCAACTTGGCTGAAGCCGATGGTGACGGCATGCGCCGGTGCGCCAGCCAGAAGCATGGACGCGCCAAAGACGGTGCCGGTGAGCCAATGAGCAAATTTCACGAGACCCTCCCATATATTTCTGAGCTTTGGACGACACGCACGATCGCCGGTGCCCGCAGTATGGGCAAACCCGGTTGTCTGCGCGTCTATGTCCAATAACCATATTTTATACCAATTCAATCGGTTTGCATCAACGAAGTTTCCCGGCCGGACAACATTCGACGCCGCATTGCGGCGCTGCCGGACACGCGCCTGGTCGCGCGGAAAGCCGGAAATCTGCCATTTCTTGCACTTCGTGCAGTGCTTTCCGATTGGCGCAGGCCATGTTGCAGTGCATCCGGTTGATTGCGGAGGCAGCGCGACGAGGCGCCCGAGTGCGACATTCGGTCACGAGTCTGCGATACGGAGAAGGGGGGTGAACCGCGGGCCGACGTCGCTGTTGTCGGCGCAATCAGGAGGCGAGCTCGGGAGACTTGGACCGTATTCATCGGCCAAAACCGAAGTATTCGCATATTTATAAGTAATACCGAAAGCGGGCTTTTGCCGGAGGGTCGAGCGGCCAGCGCACGACACCAGAGCGTGCATGTGCCCGGCTGGTGGCGACCTCGCGAGTGGGCAAACACCGGGGCGACCCGGCAAGCAACAGGCCGGGGGCGCTGCCGACGCGCGAAACGAACGAGCGTGGTCGTTCGCGGGATCAGCGGCCACCGATGAGGCGTGGCGTCGGGTCGGTCCTGAAACGGCCGGTGCCGATGAGCGCGTAGATGTCGTCCTCGTGCATCGCGATGTTGCGGCCGGCGGCCTTGGCCAGATAGAGCGCGCGGTCGGCCGCGGCGAACACGGCGTCGGGGTCTCGATCCGGCGCAAACGCCGCCATTCCCGCCGAGACGGTAGCGGCGACGGTCGAACCGGCGAGCGGGATCACCAGGGCGGCCACCGCGGCGCGGGCCGCCTCGACCAGCGCCATGCTCGCTTCGGCGGAAAGCCCGCTGATGATGACGCCGAACTCTTCGCCGCCGATTCGTGCGACCGTGTGCGGCCCGGCGAAGGCGATGGCGAGCGTCGCCGCGACGGCGGTGATGACCCGATCGCCGACCGGATGGCCGAAGCGATCGTTGATCGTTTTGAAGCGGTCGATGTCGAAGACGGCCAAGATCGCCGTCGGCGCGACCGCCTTCAGGTGTTCGGTGAAGGCGCGCCGATTGAGCAGGCTCGACAGCATGTCGGTCCGGCTCAGCCGCTCGAATTCGGTGCGGGTGATGGTCAGGTCGACGATCGCCTTGCCGACGGCGAGGCCGAACACCAGCGACAGGAACGATGCGCTCGCCACCGTGATCAGGGTTCCATAGACGAAGCCCGAAATCAGCGGGTAAGGCAGCAGGCCGAAGGAGGCGAGGGCGAGGCGCGACAGACAATCGATGGCGACGGCCCCGATGGTGACGTTGATCGCCAGCTTGCGGGCAAACGTCCAGTGCGCGCCCTGGCGGGTGAGGGCGCCGAGTTCGACTTGGCGCAGGATCCAGTTGCGCAGCGCTTTCGATACTTTTGTCGTCATGGTTCAGCCAATGCCGATTCGTCGAGCGTGCCTTGTCACTCCCATCTGTCGGAGCCGCAGCGGCACGTTCGGCCGCGGTTTCGCGGCGTTGCGGTTGCTTGCGCGTCGCGCTGCGACGGGAGGCAAAGGCATGGCGATGGCGGTCGGGTTCGGTGCGGGGTCATCCGCTCGATGTCGAGCCGTGCGGCTCCGGACACCGGCCTTGTCTATGACCATGTGGAGCGTGCTTAGCCATCACGCCATCCAATGATTGATTTAATGCTAAGACCTGCATGTGTTCATTTGAAACAGTCTTTCTATTCGGCGGCGGCCAGTCGAACAATTCGCGACGAATTCGCGGCGAATTGTATTTGATCACCGCCAGCAACTTAATCAGCAATGGAAATATCGTTTTGCCACACCTGCTGCGGATGGTGTCCGAGCGCTCGCGTCATGGTTAAGCCGGTATCGGAATACCAACCTGCGTCGGCGCCCGCAGCAATCGCAGATGCCGTCGCCCGCCCCGCCAACGGCGCGGCGAACGCACGTGCCTCGTTGGTCAATCGAGCACACGCGACATCACCCAGGCCAGCACGAGGAACGGCAGGATCGCGCCGAACGCCGCGCGGACGCCGAAGCCTTGCGCGATCTGGCCGACCAGCATCGGTGCCATCAGCGTCAGCAGCTGGACGACAAGCGTGGTGGCGGCGACGTTCTCGGCCGCCGAGCGGTCGCCGAGCCGGGCGGCGGCCGAAATCATCAACGGATAGACGACGCCGATGCCGAGGCCGGTGAGGGCAAAGCCGGCGATGGCCAGATAGGCGGAATTGGCGAAAACTACCACGCTCAGACCGGCGAGCGCCACGCCGGACGTCACGCCGGCGATCCGCCGCGGGCCGTGGCGGTCGATCCAGTGGTCGGCCATCAGGCGGCCGACCGCCATGGCCAGCACCAGGGCCGGCAGCGCGAATGACTCGACGATCGCCGGGACCTGGAACGCATCGCGCAGGAAGATCGTCGCCCAGACGCGGGCGGCGCCTTCGAGCAGCTGCGAACCGAGACTGTAGCCGACGAGCGAGACGACCGCGAGCGTCGGCCAGGCGAACCGCAGTCGACGGGACGGAGCGCCGAACGCCCGGGCCGGGCATTCGCTCATCGGCGCGACCACGGCCAGAGCGGCAATCGCATAGATGGGCACCAGCGTCCAGAGGTGGACGGCGGGGGACACGTCGAAACTGCGGACGATGCCGGCCAGCAGCGAAAACACGAAGAAGGTCGTGCTCCAGGCGCCATGGCAGCGGTTCATGATGCGGCTGCCGGTTGTGGCCTCGACCCTGTCGGCCTCGACATTGATGGCGATGTTGCTGAGCGACATCGCTCCGCCGTTGATGAACAGCACGCCGAACATCATCAGGCTGTTGCCCGATGCCGTCAGCAGGGCGGCGCTCAAGACCATCAGCAGAAAGCAGGCGAGGATGACTCGGCGGGTGCCGACGCCGTCGATCAGCCGCGAGGCGAACACGAAGGTGGCGAGCGCGCCGGCCGGGGCGCCCATCAGCACCAGGCCGAGTTCGCCGTCGTCGATGCCGGATTGCAGCTGCAGGTCGGGAATGCGGATGTTGAGCATCGCCCCGACGACGGCGTGCAGGCAGAATACCGCGACAATGCGCCAGCGGGCGGCGCTCGGCGACAGATCTGCGAAAACCGAAGGCATAACGGGCGCGGACATCGGTGGGAAACGCTTTTCGTGCAGACAGGCCGTCTCGAAGCGGGATAGGCGGCGGAAGGGCCCGGCGGACGATGCGCCGGCACGGCCGACGGCCGCTGACGGACCGGGGCGTCACGTTTACGCGCTCGGGCGCCGGCTCGCACGCCTTATCGACATGACGGTGACACCGTCACGCTCAGCGCCGGCTCGGTTCAGCGCGTCGCCCAGTCCGCGACGATTTTGGCGTTTTGCCGCCGCAAGTACGCCAAATCACGAGGATGTCAGCGGCAAACGACCGAATCGCCGATGCATTTGTCCCGCGGCGTCGCTATCTGAAGTTCAGTCGGAAGCCTCCCAAGCCAGACCGGCGACGTGACTGACGCTCTGGTGCTTGTCGCCAGAGCGTCTTTCCGTTCTGCGCCTCGGGCGTCGACCTGCGGTTCGCGCTCAGAGACCGGTCAGGGTGATGACGACCAGCATCGCCAGCATGGCGAACGCGCCGGCAACTGCCATGACGATCACGCCGGCATAGCCGAACACCACCGCGGCGGCGGTGAACACCACCAGGATGAGCGAGACCAGCCCCCACATGAACGTGGTGGCGTCGGACTTGACGGCAAGCGGCGCGGACGTATCGATGCTGGTAGTCGCTTCGGACATGACGGGTCTTTCGTTTCAATGAGACGGCAGCCGCCGAACGCACGGTCAGGTGGGCTTCGGCGCTACGGGAGGTCGACGCATGCTCCCAGTCCCGAGTTGACGTCGGGTACCGGCAATGACAGGGACATTGGCCGGACCCAGCGCCAACCCGGAACTGGTCAGGGTATGTCCGTACAGGGAACCCCTTAGCCGGACAAGATTTGCGGCTGCGGATCTGCCATGAAGCCGACGCGCGATCGATCTATCCCGGCTCCGGCATTGCGGCGGCATGGCGACGCCAGCCGGCCGATGTGACGGCTAGTTGCCCGGCGGGGCGGCAGTCCGATAGGATTTTTGCCTGTCGATCGCGCTCGTGGAGCGAAGTCGACATTTGCTTGAGCCCGTGCGGCACGTGGGGCGAATGTCGAAGTCGGACCACTAGGCGGCGCGGCAGCGGATTGGGAGAGTGGTTCGGTTGATGGAACAGGTGCGGCCGATCGACGAACGGACGGATGACGCGCCTGCCCTGGCGTCGGACGCATCCGGTTGCGCCGCCGGGGCGCAGGCGGACGCCAGCCTCTGCCGCATCCGCTTTCGCGGCCGGGTGCAGGGTGTCGGTTTCCGTCCGACGGTGTGGCGCGTTGCACACGAGATGCGGCTCGACGGCCGGGTGCTGAACGATGCCGATGGTGTCGAGGTGACGCTTTCGGTCGATCGGGCGCTGGCCGAGTGCTTCGTCGAGCGGATCAAGGCCGAATGCCCGCCGTTGGCGCTGATCGAAAGCGTCGAGATCGCGGACGGCGCGGGCCGGGTCGCGCCGGGCTTCGTCATCGCGGCAAGCGGCGACGGGCGCATGGCGACCGAGGTCACGCCGGACGCCGTCACCTGTCCCGACTGCCTCGCCGAGATCGCCGATCCATCCGCCCGCCGCTACCGCTATCCCTTCACCAACTGCACCAACTGCGGGCCGCGGCTGACGATCGTCACCTCGGCGCCGTACGACCGGCCCCGCACCACCATGGCCGGCTTTCCGCTGTGTGCCGAGTGCCGGGCCGAATACGAGGACCCGGCAGACCGCCGATTTCATGCCCAGCCGATCGCCTGTCCCGCCTGCGGGCCGCGGCTGCGGCTCGAGGCGACGCCGATGCTGACGGGCGATCTGCCGGCGAGCGGCGATGCCGTCCGCGACATCGCCGAATTGCTCAAGTCCGGCGCCATCGTCGCCATCAAGGGGCTCGGCGGCTATCAGTTGGCGGTCAGGGCCAAGGACGCCGAGGCGGTCGAACGGCTGCGGCTGAGAAAGCGCCGGCCGGGCAAGCCGTTCGCGCTGATGGTCAAGGACGTCGCCATGGCACGCGATATCGCTGCGGTCGACGAGATCGAAGCTCAGCTCATGATCCGCGCCGACGGGCCGATCGTCCTGGTCGAGGCGAGGCCGAACGCCTTGCCGCCGGCCAACGCGCCGGGACTGACCAGCCTCGGGCTGATGTTGCCGAACACGCCGCTGCATCACATGCTGCTTGCCGA